>CAVCRS010000125.1:0-2032 GCA_963604635.1 Faecalibacillus sp. | reverse complement strand
GTGCGCCGGCGGGTACTCGTCCTTGTTGTGCGGGTTGAGAATGGGTTCTGGCATATCTTATTTGAACAGTTCGTCAGCAGTAATCTGCCTTCCACATTTCCGGGCGTACATGTTGTCCTTCAATCCCAACGGGGTCACGAAAGTGGTCGTTAATGTCTTCGCCGTCCCCGTGACTTTCCTGAAAGTTTTCATTCTGGCCTGTATCCGCTCAAAATACGATTTGTCAATCTCATATGCAGTGTCGGAGTACTTCATCTCGCACACGGTGACAGTTTTATCTTTGCGGTCTATCAGCAGGTCAATCTGTGCGCCGGTGCGGAGGTCCTCGTCCAGTTGCGCGTCAGCCTTGGCCTGCTCTCCGGGACGGTATGCCCAGGAACAAGGTCTGCTGATGATTCCACCGATGCCAAGCCCGTCTATGATTTCATCAATATGGTGCAGGCACACGACCTCGAAGGCATATCCGCACCAGGCATTGTACGCTCCTGTGCCTATGTTACTTTGCCAGTAATCGCGGGCGAAAACTCCCCCTCTTTTCATAAAACGAAGATAAAAGAGAGAGAATAAATCTACCAGCTGGTAGAGTTTCTCCTTCTTGCTCTTTCCGAACGGGACGTATGAGCGGATGAACTCGCAAGCTTCAAGTTCGTTCAGTATTGTACTGACATTGCCGTTGTTCTTCATCCCTGTCTGCTCAAGCAGTTCCAGACGTGTCATTCCCTTGCCTACGCGGCCGAGGGTATTGACCACAGCAAGGTGCTTGTCCGCTTTCTTGAAAAGGGACTTGTATAGTTTGCTGAACTCGTCCACGAGCTCTCCTCCAGAAGTAAAACAAAGCGAGTTGATATTCTCCACAACGCTCTTGTCAGTGTCGAACAGGGAAAGATAGTATGCTACGCCACCGACGGCCATATAACAGTCGAGGATTTCGAGCCGTTCATAGTCGAATCCGTTTTTCCTGAAATACAGCTCCGTTTCCCTCAGTGAGAAAGGAGAAATCAGAATTTTATGTGTAACCCTGTTGTGCAGGCCGCCTCTGGCATTTATTATTTTCTTCAACATCCAAGAGGTCGCCGATCCGCAGACGATGAGTTTTATGTCTGACCGATATGATGCCCAGTTGTTCCAGAAGTACTCGAGTGCGCCTATGAAATGCGACTTTGGGGAATCGAGCCACGGCAGTTCATCTATGAAGATGATCTTGACTCCGGACCGCTGTCTTTCTATGGCCTTGGACAATACCCGGAATGCCTCCTGCCAGTCATTGACAGTCACTTCCTCACCGAAATAGTCAGAAATGGCATAAGAGAAGTTGACCAGCTGCTCTTTCATTCCGGCATTTTCCCTTCCGGTTATGCGGAATGCAAAGTTGTCGCCGAAGAGTTCCTTGACCAGGAATGTTTTCCCTACTCGCCTTCTTCCGTAGATTGCGACGAACTCAGACCTGTCTGATTTTATGTATTTTTCCAATCTGGCGATTTCTTCTTCGCGCCCGACAATTGAATTTTTCATATCCCTATGACTTATTTTATGGCGCAAAGTTAATAAAAATCCAAGATTGCGCCAAGTTATAGTGGTTATATTTCGGCGTAAACTCGCATAAAAATCAAGATTATGCCAAGTTATGTTGGGTATATTCTGGCGCAATCTCAATTCTTTGACCTTGCCCTGACCTGAAAAAGAACTTGTTATGATGACAAACAAAGAAAGAAGTCGCGAGTATAGTGGCGTGGCCCTGCACATCTCGAGAATCCCATGTCCGTATGTCAATATCAGTTTCGTGTCTTTGAATTGTCGTTTCGCTGATTGGCTACACTTTGTCATTGCAGTCATCAGTCAGATTTCCCGCTTCTATCTCCGGCTTGATGAAGTGCTCTTTCGCGAACTCCCAGAGCGTCTGTGAGCCTTCTGAGGATTTCTCGTTGCGTTTGAGAACCTCTGACAACCTTCGGCCGCCTTCCTTCCACGCCTTGCCGCGGGTGGCGCTCTGGAGCATCATCGGCTGGAAGTTGTCCAGGGTGTGCGCGAACTT
>CAVCRS010000124.1:0-2193 GCA_963604635.1 Faecalibacillus sp. | reverse complement strand
ACGATATGAAACTCCCCGGCAGCCTCATCTACGCCGATGAAAACCTCGACCAGGCCGCCTCCCGCATTATGGAAGACTACACCGGAATGGCCGGAGTCGAAATGGAACAGTTCCAGGCCTTCGGATCCCTCACCCGCACCTCGAACCTGGACGACATCCAGTGGCTCGAACGCTTCCAGAACGAAACGGTACAGAGAATTGTCACCGTGGCCTACATCGCCATCCTCAGAATCAACAAAACCCTGACGGCAAACAAAAAGGACTCCTCCCTTTTCTGGGCCCCGACCGACAACCTTCCCCAGCTCGCCTTCGACCATAACCAGATCGTGACCGCGGCAGTGGAATACTTCGCGAAGGTCGCCTACTTCAACAACGAATACATCTTCAAACTTCTCCCCAAGAAGTTCACTATCCTTCAGTTCCGCAAACTCTACGAGATAGTTTACCGCACCAAGGTCGACCCCGGAAATTTCCACAAGAAAGTCTCCCAGATGCCTTACGTGGTCCCTCTCGAAGAGAAGGAAACCGGCCAGAGACACCGCGCCGCCCGCCTCTACCGCTATGATAAGAAGGCATTTAAGAAAAATATGATTTAAACCCGCAAACAATATGTATCTACTTGGTTATGACATAGGAAGCTCCTCAGTGAAAGCTTCCCTCGTGAACGCCGGAAACGGCAAATGCGTTGCCAGCGCTTTCTTCCCGGAAAAGGAAGCCCCGATTATGGCCCTCAAGCCCGGCTGGGCTGAGCAGGAGCCGGAAATGTGGTGGGAAAACCTCGTCCTCGCCACCAAATCCGTCCTTGCCCAGAGCGCAGTAGACAAGCAGGACATAAAAGCCATAGGCATCTCCTACCAGATGCACGGCCTCGTCTGCATTGACCGCGACCGCAAAGTCCTCCGCCCGTCGATCATCTGGTGCGACTCGAGAGCTGTCGAGATTGGCCGCAAGGCCTTCGAAAACATCGGCGAGCAGAACTGCCTCAGCCATCTGCTGAACTCGCCTGGCAACTTCACCGCCTCCAAGCTCGCCTGGGTGCGTCAGAACGAGCGCGCGATTTACGACAAGATTTACAAGATTATGCTCCCCGGCGACTGGATCGCAATGAAACTCACCGGCGAGATACATACCACAGTATCAGGGCTTTCCGAAGGAATGTTCTGGGACTTCAGAGAAAACGCCATCGCCGCCAGACTGTTAAAGGAATACGGCATCGACAGCGACGTGTTGGCAGAAATCTGCCCGACCTTCGCCGACCAGGGCCATCTCACCCGAGAAGCCGCCGAAGCACTCGGCTTAAAAGAAGGCACCCCGGTGACCTACCGCGCCGGCGACCAGCCGAACAACGCCCTCTCGCTGAATGTCTTCGAACCGGGCGAAATCGCCTCTACTGCAGGCACTTCCGGCGTTGTCTACGGCATCAGCGACAAGGTGACCTACGATAACGACTCGCGCGTGAACATCTTCGCGCACGTGAACCACAGCACTCAGAATCCGCGCCTCGGCGTGCTCCTCTGCATCAACGGCACGGGCTGCCTGAACTCCTGGATGAAGCGCAGCGTCGCCCCGACCGGCACAGACTATGACGAGATTAACAGCCTCGCAGCAAGCGTTGCTCCGGGAAGCGCCGGCATCAGCATCTTCCCATTCGGCAACGGCGCCGAGCGAATGCTCTGCAACGCCGAGCCGGGCTGCTCCATCGAAGGCGTAAACTTCAACATCCACACCCGCGCCCACCTTCTTCGCGCCGCGCAGGAAGGCATCGTTTTCGCCTTCTGCAAAGGCATCGGCATAATGCAGGATATGGGATTGAAAATCAACACTATCCACGCCGGCCGCGCCAATATGTTCTTAAGTGACATCTTCCGCGAAACCCTCTCGCAGGTCACCGGCGCTACCATCAAGCTCTACAACACCGACGGCGCCGCCGGAGCAGCGAAGGGCGCAGGCATCGGCGCAGGCATCTACTCCAGCCCGAAGGAAGCCTTCGCCTCCCTCGAGCAGGTCGGCATCACCGAACCAGACGAGCGCACCCGTGCCGCCTACCTCGACGCCTACGCCCTCTGGAGCGACCGCCTCGACAGAAAAATGAAAACCAATTAAAATATTAAAAAATTATGGCAACAAAAGAGTACTTTCCACAAATCGGAAAAATCAAATTCGAAGGCAAAGAAAGCCGCAACCCGCTCGCTT
>CAVCRS010000123.1:0-2386 GCA_963604635.1 Faecalibacillus sp. | reverse complement strand
AAGCGAGCGGGTTGCGGCTTTCTTTGCCTTCGAATTTGATTTTTCCGATTTGTGGGAAATACTCTTTTGTTGCCATAATTTTTAAATTTTAGATATGTTTTTTTAATTGGTTTGCCGGGTTTGCATTGGACGGCTTGCCGGCCGTTTTGGGATTGGACGGCTTGCCGGCCGGGTGCTAAGCTTTCATCTTTCTGTCGAGACGGTCGCTCCAGAGGGCGTAGGCGTCGAGGTAGGCCGCACGGGTGCGCTCGTCCGGTTCGGTGATGCCGACCTGCTCGAGCGAGGCGAAGGCTTCTTTCGGGCTGGAGTAGATGCCTGCGCCGATGCCTGCGCCTTTCGCTGCGCCGGCGGCTCCGTCGGTGTTGTAGAGCTTGATGGTCGCGCCGGTGACCTGCGAGAGGGTTTCGCGGAAGATGCTGCTAAGGAACATATTCGCTTTGCCAGCGTGGATAGTATTGATTCTCAATCCCATATCCTGCATTATGCCGATGCCTTTACAGAAGGCGAAAACGATGCCTTCCTGCGCGGCGCGAAGAAGATGAGCGCGAGTGTGGATGTTGAAATTCACGCCTTCGATGGAGCAGCCGGGCTCGGCGTTGCAGAGCATTCGCTCGGCGCCGTTGCCGAACGGGAAGATACTGACGCCTGCGCTGCCCGGGGCGATGCTTGCGGCGAGTTCGTTGATCTCATCGTAGCTGGCGCCGGTCGGGGCGACGCTGCGCTTCATCCAGGAGTTCAGGCAGCCGGTGCCGTTGATGCAGAGGAGCACGCCGAGGCGAGGGCTGTTCGCACTGTGGTTCACGTGCGCGAAGATGTTCACGCGCGAGGCACTGTCGTAGGTAATTTTGTCGCAGACGCCGTAAACAACGCCGGAAGTGCCTGCAGTAGAGGCGATTTCGCCCGGTTCAAAGACATTAAGCGAGAGGGCGTTGTTCGGCTGGTCGCCGGCGCGGTAAGTCACCGGGGTGCCTTCTTTCAGACCGAGTACTTCTGCAGCCTCTCGGGTGAGGTGCCCCTGGTCGGCAAAAGTCGGGCAGATTTCTGCCAATACGTCGCTGTCGATGCCGTATTCCTTTAGTAAGAAGTCGGCGGTGCTGTTTTTTGCGAAGTCCCAGAACATTCCCTCGGAAAGTCCTGACACTGTGGTATGTATCTCGCCGGTGAGACGCATTGCTATCCAGTCGCCGGGGAGCATAATCTTGTAGATTTTATCGTAAATCGCGCGCTCGTTCTGGCGTACCCAGGCGAGTTTGCTGGCGGTGAAGTTGCCGGGCGAGTTCAGCAGATGGCTGAGGCAATTCTGCTCGCCGATGTTTTCGAAGGCCTTGCGGCCAATCCCGACAGCTCTCGAGTCGCACCAGATGATGGACGGGCGGAGCACCTTGCGGCCGCGGTCAATGCAGACGAGGCCGTGCATCTGGTAGGAGATGCCGATGGCTTTTATGTCCTGCTTGTCTACTGCGCTCTGCGTCAGGACGGATTTGGTGGCGAGGACGAGGTTGTCCCACCACATTTTCGGCTCCTGCTCAGCCCAGCCGGGCTTGAGGGCCATAATCGGGGCTTCCTTTTCAGGGAAGAATGCGGAAGCGACGCATTTTCCGCTTTCGGCGTTCACCAGGGAAGCTTTCACTGAGGAGCTTCCTATGTCATAACCTAGTAAGTACATATTGTTTGCGGGTTTAAATCATATTCTTCTTAAATGCCTTTTTGTCATAGCGGTAGAGGCGGGCGGCGCGGTGCCTCTGGCCGGTTTCCTTCTCCTCTAGCGGGATGACATAAGGCATCTGGGAAACCTTCTTGTGGAAATTGCCGGGATCGACCTTCGTGCGGTACACTATCTCGTAGAGTTTGCGGAACTGCAGGATAGTGAACTTCTTGGGGAGAAGTTTGAAAATGTATTCGTTATTGAAGTAGGCGACCTTCGCGAAGTATTTCACTGCCGCGGTCACGATCTGATTATGGTCGAAGGCGAGCTGGGGAAGGTTGTCGGTCGGAGCCCAGAAAAGGGACGAATCCTTCTTGTTTGCCGTAAGGGTCTTGTTGATTCTGAGGATGGCGATGTAGGCCACGGTGACAATTCTCTGGACGGTTTCGTTCTGAGAGCGTTCGAGCCACTGGATGTCGTCCGGGTTCGAGGTCCTGGTGAGGGATCCGAAAGCCTGGAACTGCTCCATTTCGACCCCTGCCATACCGGTGTAGTCCTCCATAATGCGGGAGGCTGCCTGGTCGAGGTTTTCATCGGCGTAGATGAGGCTGCCGGGGAGTTTCATATCGTGCAGCTTGAAGTCGTTTCTTTTGAGAAGGAGGACGTTCAGGCGGTCGCCGTCGAATCCGAGGATTACGCAGTCTACGGAGATGTGGTTAAGGGCAAATGGTCGTTTGGAGT
>CAVCRS010000122.1:0-2404 GCA_963604635.1 Faecalibacillus sp. | reverse complement strand
AGAGGTAGGTGATTTTGCAGCCCTGTTCGAGGAACATCTTTTCGTAGAAAGTCTGGACCTCATAAAGGGCATTTATCTCATCCTGAGACATTTGCGGGCTTCCGGAAGGGCTAGATGGCTGGCCGGAGGAAACGGATGATGCGGAGGAATGACGGAACGGAGAAGCCGTGTTTCCGGCAGTGAAAGATGCCTGGGCGGAGAAAAGGGGGGAATGATGAACCGGGGAAGCCGGGTTTCCAGTGGGCTGTGACGCAGGAGAAGCAGAGACAGTGAAATCGGGACTCTGAGATGGCTGGGAGGAATGATGAACCGGGGAAGCCGGGTTTCCAGCGGGCTGTGACGCAGGAGAAACAGGGACAGAGGAATCGAAGCTCTGAGATGGCTGGGAAGCAAAGTCAGAGGAAGAGTTTTGCGAAGTCCCGGCGAAGAGCCTTTCCGCAGGGGTGGCATAGAGGTCTTCGGTGCAGGCGAGAATCCGCAGGCCGTTCTTTTCGGCCACGGCCTTTGTGTATTGATGCAGAAACATACTGTCGGTCTTGAGGTGAATCAGACCGCCGGGCTGCAGGAACTTGCGGTAACGCTCCAGAAAAAGGGGCGACGTGAGGCGCGAATTCTCACTCTTCATCTGGGGGTCCGAAAAAGTCAGCCAGATCTGCGAAATCTCAGAAGGGGCGAAAAAGGCTGTTATGAATTCAATGCGGGTACGAAGGAAAGCCACATTGTCCAGCTCATTCTCGTGAGCATACTTGGCTCCCTTCCAGAGACGTGCACCCTTGATATCCACACCGATATAATTTCGCGAAGGAATGCGGCGCGACAGATCTATCGTATACTCACCCTTTCCGCAGCCCAGCTCCAGAACTATCGGCTGAGTCTCCTCGAACATCCACTCGTTCCAGCCACCCTTGATCTCGTGATCGCGCAGAGCGAAATATCCGTCCTGGAGAAGTTCTTTCGATGAAGGCTGGAGAAGGCAGGCAAAGCCCTCATTCTCAGCGAATTTTCTTAATTTATCGTGTCCCATTTTACGTTCAAATTATTTGGGAGAGTCCTCTGTGCGGAGAGTGAGAGATTCAAACCCCATCATCACACACTTCTCCAAGCAGAGAGCGAGGAGCCCACAGTTATTTTCTTTCACAAATCATCCCCCAGCCCCGCAGATCCCGGATCTCCTTCAGCTGCTGAAGAGTCAGAGTCCATACCCCGAACTCCTTAGGGACCAGACCGGAGCGATAAGGCTGGCGGCACTGGAGAGAAAAGAACCCGTCCTCACAGCTGCTGTCCACAAAGGAGAAATAAACATTTTCGGAATAGTCCCGCCCCGAGGGCGAAGTCCATATCATCTTGAGTCTCACGCCCTTGTCCGCATCCGGACGCTGATGATTCCCATCGATGCGGGTATAGAGACTGATGTCATAACGGGAGAGAGAATCCGACATATCCACCTCGAAACGGTAAATCCCGTCGAGAGGACAGTCTTCACGAATCAGAAAGCTTTCCGACACGCTCGGTCTGGTGCACGATACCAAAAGCGGCAGTGCAACAAGAAGGAGCAGAGTCAGAAAACGACGCATAAAAGACTGTTATTCAGGCCGTTTCGGAGTATCGCCGGCAGTCTTGGACTCGTTCTGGCGAGGCTGCTTCGGCGCTTCGGCAGCAGAAGCAGGTCCTCCCTGGTTCTGGCGAGGCTGCTTCGGCCCGCGCTCCCCGCTGCCGTCACCGCGATTGGACCCGCGGTCCCCGCGACCATCTCCACGGCCATCCCTGCGCCCGTCCCGGCGGCGGTCACTGCGACCGCGCCCGCCCTGGCTGCGATTGTTGCCATTCCCCTGATTCTTAGGAGCCTGACTCTCGCCCTGAGGAGCGCCGTCCTTTGAGCCGCCATCCTGCGAAGCCTCGCGTCCGCCGCCGTTCTGAGAACCGCCGTTCTGAGCACCGCAATCAGCCCCGCGGTCCCCGCCGTTCTGAGCCCCGCGAGCCCCATTGCCGCCATTCCCGCCATTTCCGCCCTTAGAGCGGCGGCGCTTCTTGCGGCGGTCGGTATTGTCGAAACGCGAAATGCTGTCATCGCCCACAGCCGAAACGAATTCCGGCGTGACAGGCTCCGGTTCGAGCTTCAGACTTTCCGGTTTGATGCCGTCGGCATTCATCTCCAGCACATTCCGAACCTCCTCAGGATCAAGAGGGTAGATTTCAGAAAGGCTGTGCTTGTCATAGGAGAAATACATCAGTTCCTTCAGGATGTCAGTCTTGACCAGATAGGCCGGTCCGTCCTCGAACTGAAGCGGCTCCGTAACCTTCGGCAGACGTGACTGGGCATCCATATAGGTCGCGACCTCGTAATTCAGACAGCATTTGAGCTTCCCGCATTGGCCGGCGAGCTTCTGCGGGTTCAGCGACAGGT
>CAVCRS010000121.1:0-2415 GCA_963604635.1 Faecalibacillus sp. | reverse complement strand
TGTTGCCCATAAAGTGCTTCATCGAAACACCTACCCCCTGGCTCTGGATACCGCGCACATAGGCTGCGGCTATCTTGCCGGAGAGGACAGGATCCTCGG
Source organism: Faecalibacillus sp. (assembly GCA_963604635.1). GTDB lineage: Bacteria > Bacteroidota > Bacteroidia > Bacteroidales > UBA932 > Cryptobacteroides. The sequence continues at coordinate 2,316 of CAVCRS010000121.1, read as the reverse complement.
AGAAATACTCGAAGTTGCGGCCGCAGAGAGGGTTGCGGTGAATGTTCATACCCGGGCCAAGAACCACGTCAGCGCCGTATTCAAGAACCTCATTACCCATATCGGCGAGGAGATCCTCCACGAGTGCAGTGTCCCAGGTGCAGGCCAGAACGGTACCTACAGGGAAGCCTGTGCAGTAGAAGGTCTTGTCAGTACCGGGTCTGGTAGGGTTGATGCGGAGTCCCGCAGGGCCGTCGGAAAGGACTGTCTGAGGGATGCCGAGACGGGGGATGGCCTGGGTTGTACCGGCGGCTCCCGGAACGAGGGTTGCATCGGCCGCGGTCATCGAGCCGGCAGTCATACTTCCCCAGCCGGAGCCTACTACAAGCGTAGCCTTCTCCTCGAGGGTCATTGCCTTGACGATTTCGTCAATGTTGTCCTTGTTCAGTTTAAGCTGTGCGCTAGCCGGAATAACGGCCAATGCACAGGCCATAAGAGTAATTATTTTCTTCATATAATGTGGATTATTTGAAAAGTCTCTGGGCGAAGTCCACGAGATAGATTCTCCAGTTTCTCCAGATGTGGCCGTCCGGAGTCTCGACATAGACGTAAGGATAGTTCTTCTCGTCGAGGTGCTTGCGCAGGTCCTCGTTTGCCTTGTAGAGGAAGTCCGTCTCGCCGATGGCGATGTAGTAGAGCTTCGGCTGGTTTGCGAAGAGAACATCGAGTTTCTCGTAAGTGTTGTGATAGAAGTCAGGAGCGATATATCCGCTCTCGTCACCCTGATGGATGCCGAGACCTGCGGAGAACAGACCCACGTAATCGAAAGTCTTAGGGTAGTTCAGAGATATCTGGAAACTGTGTCCGCCGCCCATCGAAAGGCCTGCAACAGCGCGTGAAGAAGACTTCTTTATGGTGCGGTAGTGGCTGTCCACATAGGAGATGACATCCTTGAAGTGAGCCTCGAAAGAGGTATCGAATGAACCGCAGTTGTAAGGCTTGTACATACCGGAGCCGTCCTCGCCAGGAGCGGCCTGATGCTTGGTATTGCCGTTGGTCATAACGACAATCATCGGCTGAGCCTTGCCGGCAGCAATCAGGTTGTCCATAATCTGAGCCGTGCGGCCGGTGCAGAGCCAAGCCTCCTCGTCGCCGCCCATACCGTGCAGCAGGTAGAGGACAGGGTACTTCGTCTTGCCGCTGTTCTCGTAGCCCGCAGGCGTGTAGACTGACATCCTGCGGTCCTTGCCGAGCACGTCAGAGTGATACCATACGCGGGCGACTGTGCCGTGAGGCACATCGTGTACCATATAGTCGTCGGCTTTGCCTCCTCCAATGATGAAGTAGTTCGTCTGGGAAGCGATGTCGCGCTGGAGATATGCGTTGTTAGGGTCTTTGACTGAAAGACCGTCCACGATGAAACTGTAGTTGTAGAGTTCGCTCTCGAGCGGTTCTGTGGTGTATTCCCATACTCCGTCAGGGCCTTCCTTGAGGTCTGCTGACCCCGGAGCATCGAAGCTGAAGTCTCCCATCTTCACAGGAGTGGTAGGAAGGAAATCACCTGTCACCTGAACCTTGACTGCCTTGGGTGCAACGAAACGGAAAGTGACGGAATTGTCCGCATTGATTTCAGGGGAAATTACCTGCTGCCCACCCCAAAGAGCCTGCTGAGCGAATGCGCTGGCGCCTGCAAGGAGCAGAGCAGCGATTATAAATACTTTTTTCATATCTTTATTTTTGCTTTAAAGTTACTTTAATTTCGAGTGATAAAAATGAAACGCAATCGATTTTAATACTGTTAAATCGATAAATATTGCCGGAAGGCAAGTCCCGGCAATATTCTAAGTTGATATCAATACTGCGCGGCAGTGTGTGATGCGATGGAGAAGCTGATGCTGTAGGCTCCCACAGTCACCTTGCATACCGAACCGAGGACTTTCACGTCGATGGTCTCTCCTGCGTTGATGAGCACGAGATTGCCGTCACCGTCATAGTAGTATGAACCTCCGATGAAGCCAGGCATCCAGGCGGAGAGGTCATAGCCGTTGCCGGCTGTCATATCAGCGGTCTGATACTCCCCTACCGTATATGTGCCTTCGAGTGAAGCGGCGTCGGATGCGCGGTTCAGCGCGAAGCTGGCTGCAACAGCTGTACCTGTAGCGTCCATAACGGTGATGGTGTGCAGAGTGACGCCCTCGGAAGCGGCGCTGTCGGTGCAGTATGCGGTATTAGGATATTTGCCGTAGAACTTGTTGGCCCCCACCTGGAAGGTATATGAGAGATCAGGGTTCTTCGTTACGGTAATGGTCTCGCCGCTGTTGATGAGAGTAAGCGCGC
>CAVCRS010000120.1:0-2543 GCA_963604635.1 Faecalibacillus sp. | reverse complement strand
CCCTTCCGGCTGGACCGCCGTGGATGATGTGACCGACTAGCCGATTTGTTCGCTACAGGTTTCGCGGGCGTAATCCATTTTCCCGGCCGGCTTCGCCGTCCAATACGCCCGCGAAACCCGTCGCCACAGGCGGAAGATAGCGTGAAATGCTTAGGCCCCTCGACAAGCTCGGGGACCGCACAGCAAGTTCAATGACCGCACAGCAGGCTGGATGTCTGCGGCCCGGCGGAAGAATTTCGTTTTCTATCATTTAAACCTTTCGGAGTTTCAGATTTGTTATAATCTGAAACTCTTTTTCGTGAATTCTGTTTAAAATAGTAACGGAAATTTTGTTCAACTGAAAAAACTATATTACATTTGTCTCATGGTAAAAACGGTTAAAGAAGCTGCAGCGTGACGTTGCACGCCACGGCGGAACAGCTCCCGAAAGCCGAATACTGCATATAAGACACTAAAACGATTTAATTATGGATTTGAAAAATGCTGCCGCCGGAACGCTTGAATCTGGGGATATTATGATCCAGATCGCTCCGGCAGAAACAAAGGGCCTGCATATCGAACTCGACAGCTCAGTCGCCGCCCAGTTCGGAAGGCAGATCCGCACGGTCATTACAGAGACCCTCACGGGACTCGGCATCGAGGATGCCGACGTGAAGGCCGTTGACAAAGGGGCCCGCGACTGTACCATCCGCGCCAGAGTCACTGCCGCCGCGGTACGCGCCACAGGCAAGGATGTATGGGCATAGAGCCTGATAACAGCTTGATAATTAAAGTTTCACAGAATCGATATTTCGCAGGGACTGGTTTAAATGAAAGACTGCATCTCCGAAATCGGAACGACAGTTTCAAAACAACTAAATTCCCGCTGAAATCGGAATAACAGAAACGCTTATGGACGAAAGATTGAGAAGAACGATGATGTTCGTTCCGGGAAACAACCCCGGAATGATGCAGGACGCTTACATTTACGGGCCGGACTCCATTATGCTCGACCTGGAGGACTCCGTCACTATGGCGGAAAAGGACGCCGCCCGTCTGCTTGTATATAATGCGCTCAAATCCATCGATTACGGCGACACCGAAATGGTCGTGCGCATAAACCCTCTCAGCACCCCTTACGGCCGCAAGGACGTCGAGGCGGTGGTGAAGGCCGGAGTACACGTGATACGTATGCCTAAGACCGAGACCGCAGACGAAGTCCGCGAACTCGAGGCCGAAATCGAGAAATTCGAGAAGGAGATCGGATGCCTCGGAAGAACCAGGATTATGGCCGCCATCGAGAGCGCCGAAGGCATCTGCAACGCCTTCGCCATCGCAAAGGCCTCCAAGCGTATGATGGGCATCGCCCTCGGCGCCGAGGACTATTGCGCCAGCCTCAAGACCCAGAGAACCCCGGGCGGAGACGAACTCCTCTATGCCCGCCAGACCATAGTCGTGGCCGCGCGTGCGGCAGGAGTCTATGCCCTGGATACGGTATATTCAAACCTCGACGATATGGAGACCTTCCGCAAGGAAGTCGAGCTCATAAAGACCCTCGGCTTCGACGGAAAATCCATCATCAACCCGCGTCAGATTCAGATCGTAAACGAAGTGTTCGCACCGAGCGCAAAGGCCATCGACAAGGCGAAGAAGATTCTCGCCGCCATCAAGGAGGCCGAGAAACGCGGCTCCGGCGTCATTTCACTTAACGGCAAGATGGTTGACCGCCCTGTAGTGATCAGAGCCCAGCACACCATCGACCTTGCCATCGCTTCAGGTATCATCACAAAGGAGGAAGTCTATGAGTAGTTTGAAAGAAAGGGCGGAAAGCATCCGCAGAGTTGCGACCGCTATGGGCAAAGAGGTCTATTCCGGTGAGACCGTAAAGAACACCACATTCCGCAAGGACCTTCAGAAATCTGACCATAAAGTAGTTACACTTGAAGAAGCCATCATTAGGAGCGGTCTGAAGGACGGTATGACCATTTCCTTCCACCACCATTTCCGCGGAGGTGACAAGGTGGTGAATATGGTAGTGGACAAGCTCGCGCAGATGGGTTTCAAGGACTTGCATCTCGCGGCTTCCAGCCTCTCCGACGTCCACGCCCCGCTCATCGAGCACATCAAGAACGGCGTCATCACGAAGATTTCCACTTCCGGTCTGAGAGGTGAACTCGCAAAGGAGATTTCCCACGGCCTGATGAAAGAGCCTGTGGTATTCCGCAGCCACGGCGGACGCGGAAGCGCCATCGCGACGGGTGACCTGCACATCGACGTGGCCTTCCTCGCTGCATCTTCCAGCGACCCGGCAGGAAACGCCAGCGGCTATTCCCGCTCCGAGCACGCCAAGAGCATCTGCGGGTCCCTCGGCTACGCCAAGCCTGACGCCCAATACGCCGACAAGGTGGTAATCATCACAGACGATCTCGTGGATTATCCGAACACCCCGAACTCCATCTCCGAGCACGATGTGGATTATGTGGTCCTCGTGGATTCAGTGGGCGATTCTTCGAAGATTTCCTCCGGCGCCATCCGCGACACCAAGAACCCTCGCGACATCCTGC
>CAVCRS010000119.1:0-2677 GCA_963604635.1 Faecalibacillus sp. | reverse complement strand
AGCGGAAACGGTTGATGAAATCCTCCGTCTTCTCTATCATCCTCTGCTGGTTTTCATAGGCCGCAGTCTGCTGGGCCATACGCTCAGCGCGAAGCTCAACGTATTGGCTGTAAGGCACTTTATAATCGTTCAGATGCCCCAGAACTATCTCCACAGTGCGGTTCGTGACGGTGTCCAGGAATTTTCGGTCGTGGCTTACCAGCAGAATCGAGCCCCTGTAAGCCTTCAGATAGTCTTCCAGCCATTCGATAGATTCAATGTCCAGATGATTCGTAGGCTCGTCCAGAAGCAGGAGGTCGGGTGTTCCGAGCAGGATTTTCGCCAGCTCGATACGCATATTCCAGCCCTGGCTAAAGGTTTCAGTGAGACGCCCCATCTCATCGGACTTGAATCCGAGGCCGAGCAGTACCCTTTCCGCCTGGACCTCAGGAGGTTCGCTGTGACTTATGGCGAGATGGTCGTTCAGGTCGTTCAGACGGGTGATAAGTTCAGTGTACTCCGCTGAATCATAATCAGTTCTCTCGGAAAGCTGAAGCGTCACCTCCGATATCTCCCTTTCCACGTCCTTTATGGATTCGAAGGCAGTCATAGCCTCCTCCATCACCGTGCGTCCGCGGTGATGCTCCATAATCTGCGGCAGGTAACCTATGGTCAGATGGGACGGTTTGTCCACGTGGCCGGAGGTCGGGGAGATTTCCCCGCAAATCAGCTTCATTATGGTCGATTTTCCCGCACCGTTCTTCCCCACCAGACCAATCTTGTCGCTTTCACTGATGTGGAAACTGATATGGTCCAGCAGGTTGAAGTTCCCGAAGGAAAGGGTAAGTTCGTTAATGGATACCATTCTTTACTCCTTGATTACCGGATCTGCAGAATCCTCCTCATCATCTTCTTTCGGCGCCGGTTTGCACAGGAAAATACTGAATTCATACAGCAGATACAGAGGCACGGACACCACAAGCAGGGTGAACGGGTCTCCCGTAGGGGTCAGAATGGCCGCCAGAATGATTATCACCACTATGGCGTGCCTGCGGTACTGCTTCAGGAACTCCCTGGTTATTATGCCGAAATGGGAAAGTACGGCGAGCACCGACGGGAATTCGAAGAGAAGGCCCATCATAAACACCATTCCGCTGAAAATCGATATGTATGAGTTCAGGTTGAAGGTGTTCTCGATGGTGGCACTCACCTGATACCCGTTGAAAAAGACCAGCATCAGAGGCACCACGAGGAAGTATCCCGTGCAGATTCCCAGGTAAAACAGACCCGCACCCAGTCCGAATGCCCCTCTGACAGTCCTTTTCTCATTCTGATAGAGGGCCGGGGCGATGAAGCGCCACAGCTGGTAGCAGATGAAAGGGAAAGTGACCACGAAGGCCGCTATGAAAGTGACCTTGATGTGGGTGAAGAACTGTGCAGTCACATCGATGTTGATGAGCTGCAGGTTCATATTAATTCCCAGCAGGCGGTAGAACCAGAAGGAGGGCTTGGTCGGTCCGAGAACCACCGTATCGAATACGAATTCCTTGAAGAAAAACAGTACGACGAAAACGGCTACGAGAACAAGAACCGAGCGGACAATGGTTCCCCTCAGTTCTTCAAGATGATCCCAGAAGGTCATCTCTTTGGCGGTGTTTCCTTCGGAAGACACAGCGCCGGGTACTATTTACTCTCGGTGGTCTTGTCGGCAGGCTTCTCAACAGGCTTGTCGAGTTCCTTCTCGACCTCCTGGATTTCCTTCTCGACTTCGTTCATTCCCTGCTTGAAACTCTTCACGCCCTTGCCGAGGCCGCGCATAAGCTCAGGAATTTTCTTGCCTCCGAAGAGAAGAAGAATGACGAGAACGATGAGGACTATCTCCCAGAAGCCCAGACTGCCAAAAAGTAATGGATAAGCTAACATATTACTGCGTTTTTTAGGTCAAATCCCGTCTTAACAAAAAAGTTACAGGATTAAACAAATTTGTTTTATTAATTATTCTTTAATGCTTTAAGTTGCGATTCGAAGGATTCGATCCTCGAGAGGGTATCAACCTCCTTCTGACGCTCCACAGCGACCACTTTCTCGGGTGCGTGGGCTGTGAAGGACTCGTTCGAGAGCTTTTTGCGCACTGTGGCGAGGAACTTTTTCTGGTATTCGAGTTCAGCTTCGATCTTCGCAATCTCCTCCTCGACATTCACAAGTCCTGTGAGAGGAACGAACATCTCGACCGTCCCGACCATAAAGCTGACACCAGCTCCGCCTTCGGAAATCGAATCGGCTCTCGTGATGGAAGAAGTGTTCGCGAGCTTGGTAATGACAGGGGCATATTCCATCGGGAATTCGCCCTTTATCTTAAGCTCGAGTGCCTCGCGAGGAGAAAGGTTCTTCTGCTGACGGGTGGCGCGGACGCCATTGACCGCTTCGCGGGCCATATCGAATGCTGCAAGAGCGGCTGCGTCGTAAGCTTCCGCCTTCGGAGTCGGCTGGTACATTATGGACTCACCTTCCTTGCGCTCCTGCATGCTCTGCCAGAGCTCCTCGGTGATGAACGGCATCACAGGATGGATGAGTTTCAGCAGGTCCTCGAAGAAGCCGAGAGTGTCCTCATAGGTCTTTCTGTCAACGGCTTCGCCGTAGGCCGGCTTCACGAGCTCGAGGTACCAGGAGCAATAGTCGTCCCAGAAGAGCTTGTAGA
>CAVCRS010000118.1:0-2712 GCA_963604635.1 Faecalibacillus sp. | reverse complement strand
GCCATCGCCGATGGTACTGCCCCACCAGGTGGGAGAGTAGGCAGCTGCCGTTCTTAGACAAGACCTCGACTGACGTTCGTCAGCCGAGGTCTTTTTTTGTCTAGGAACTGCAGCAGACGCCTTCGGCGTTCCGATTTAACAAAAATTTAACAATCCCGAAACAGGTGGGTAACAATAGAGGGCGAATTTTGCAGACGGAATAACAGACAAACAAAATGAGTACAATCTACCTGATTATCGTAGTGTTTCTCTTCGTGCTGGCAGTATTTGACCTTATGGTCGGAGTCAGCAACGATGCAGTAAACTTCCTCAGTTCAGCAGTCGGCGCAAAAGTCGCCAAATTCAGAACCATCATCATCGTCGCCGCCATCGGAGTCTTCATCGGAGCTACCGCAAGCAACGGAATGATGGAAATCGCAAGAAACGGAGTCTTCCATCCGACAATGTTCACCATCAAGGAAGTAATGTTCATCTTCCTCGCCGCGATGATTTCCGACGTTATCCTTCTGGATATCTTCAACAACCTCGGTCTCCCGACATCCACCACAGTATCAATGGTTTTCGAACTCCTCGGAGCAACCACCGCCTTCGCCCTCCTCAAGATTGTCGGCAGCGACGGAGCACTCTCCCTCGGAGACCTGATGAATACTGAAAAAGCCCTCGGAATGATATTGGCCATCTTCATATCGGTAGCCATAGCATTCTTCTTCGGCACCCTCCTTCAGTACATCTCCAGACTAGTCTTCACCTTCACCTATAAAAAGAACCTGAAATACAAGATCGGCATCTTCGGCGGCATCTGCACCACAGCCATCGTATACTTCATGCTCTTCAAGGGAATGAGCGGAATGACATTTATAACTGACGAAGTAAAGGACTACATAAACGCGAACACCGGAGCCATTCTCGGTCTGGTATTCCTCGGCTCCACGCTCGTAATGCAGCTCCTTTACTTTTTGAAAATCAACGTATTCAAGATACTTGTCCTGATGGGCACCTTCTCCCTCGCGATGGCATTCGCAGGCAACGACCTCGTGAACTTCATCGGAGTCCCGCTCGCAGGCTACTCATCCTATCTCGACTATGCCCAAAACGGCACCGGAGATCCCGACAGCTTTATGATGCTGTCCATGAACGGCCCGGCACACACACCGATCATCTTCCTCATCGCCGCTGGCTGCATTATGGTCTACGCCCTCGCGACCTCGAAAAAAGCCCAGAACGTAATCAAAACCTCTGTTGACCTTGGTCGTCAGACCGAAGGAGACGAAATGTTCGGAAGCTCCCGCATCGCCCGCGTGATCGTACGATACACGAACAACTGCGGCCGCACGCTCGAGCGCCTGATTCCGCGCAGATTCCAGCAGTGGGAGGAGACGCGCTTCAACAACGAAGACGCCGACCTGCGCGAAGGAGCCGCGTTCGATGAGATCCGCGCCACTATCAACCTTGTGGTCGCCGGTCTGCTGATCGCCCTCGGAACATCCCTCAAACTCCCTCTCTCCACAACCTACGTCACCTTTATGGTGGCAATGGGTTCCTCCCTCGCAGACCGTGCCTGGGGCCGTGAGAGCGCAGTCTACAGAGTCACAGGCGTAGTTTCGGTCATCGGCGGATGGTTCGTGACCGCAGGCGCAGCCTTCATTCTCAGCTTCCTTATCGCGATGCTTCTGCACGTCGGAGGATTCGTCGCAGCCTGCCTGCTTATGGTTGCCGCCATCTTCATCCTCCTCCGCAGCAACAAGAACTTCGCAAAGAAGAAGAACGACGAGAAAGTCGACGTCCTCTACAACAAGATGATGATCTCCACCGACAAGAATGAGATCCTGAACCTCCTCAGCCAGCATATCATCAAGACACAGAGCGACTTCCTCGGGTACATAGACGACACCTACACCCAGGTCATCGAAGGTTTCGCCGACGAGAACCTCGGTATGCTCCGCAAGGCTGAAGACAGTATGCGCCGCACCCGCGAAGAGCTCAAGAGCGGCCGACGCAAGGAAATGGTCGGACTGCGCAGAATCGACCCTGCCGCCGCGATGGAAAAGAACACCTGGTTCCACCTCGGCCGCAACTCCTGCGAAGAGATCCTCTACTGTATCAGACGTATCGCCGACCCTTGCCTCGAGCACGTTGACAACAACTTTATGCCACTAAACGACGAGCAGAAAACCGAATTCAAGTCTCTCTGCGACGACGTCCACAAGATGATTCTCGCGACGAAAGATGCCGTCGAAAGCGGCTCCGACGAGAAAGTCGACGAGCTCCGCCACAAGGGAAGCGAACTGAAAAAGAGCCTCGAGCAGGCGCGCGACGCCCAGATTCTCAAGATGCAGACCAGCAAGGACAACATCGCCGTCGGCTACCTCTACGTGAACATCCTCCAGGAAATGCGCGAGCTCACGAGCTCCCTGCGTCACCTGCTGCGCGCAAGCAAAGGTTTCCGCCAGTAGATTTGCGCGGCCGCCTCGCGGCGTCCAATTCCAACGCGGCCGCCTCGCGGCGTCCAATATGAATCCAGAATTGGCCGGTCCGGAAATTTTCCGGCCGGCCAATCTCATTATGAAGATTATCCTTCCACTTCGGCTGATTTTTCGCGAAGAATTACTAAATTTGTCGTTTGGAAACGACAATTCAAAATTTGAGTTCAATATAGTTTAATTATGATCTACACAAAAGAGGTGCAGCAGATGTGCTGCGTTGCAAAGGGCG
>CAVCRS010000117.1:0-2740 GCA_963604635.1 Faecalibacillus sp. | reverse complement strand
GTGTAGTTTGTGAAGGATTTTTGAGGATAAATTTATTTGTGAAGAAGGAGTGTACTGTAGTACACGACTGATGAACAAATAGATTCAGACAAAAAAGACAAGCCGAAAAAGTACCAAGTTATTTTTTAGGAGTCACTTAAAGGCTAGCGCGAGCACTGAGTACCTGGCGCGCAACCGCACAATGGGAATCACTTGAACTGATTGCAGATTTCCGTGAAGTAGGATTTGAAGTCACTCCATTTATAGTATGGATACATATCGGACGGGAGAGGAAGAGTCGCCTCCTCACCGCACAGGAGAGCCTTCACAAGAATCTCGCTGTTTTTATTGCTTCTGTAGAACACGAGCTGGATATTTCCGGCCATTCCGGTACGGTAGCTCTGATAGACCTTCTCGAAATCAGACGGATTGGCGGGAACCTTGTCCGCGCCGTCCAGTCCCAGAAGGACAGTGAGAGGCCCCAGATAGGAGTCGTGGCCGAAACGCAGCGAAGCTATGTCGCCGCTGCGTCCTTCGATGACATCCTCAGCCTTCTCCAGAATGTCCTCCAGAAGGGGGACAACCCTGTAACGCACTGACCAGTAATGCATATAGGTGGTCCTGTTGGATTTCTCCCAGAATTCATACAGCTGCTCTGCATTCATCGGATTCCCCATAATCCCAGTGTAATTGATGCTCGGCAGCGTGGTGAAGAAACTTCCCAGAGCCTTGTTTATGGATTCGGGGCTTCTGTCCATCCGGCTTACATCGCTGAACAGTTCATCCACGAATACATAGCTGTCATTCGCCGAATCTCCGAATACGGTTTCCCTGTCCATCGGAAACGGGACTTTGTCGAAAGAGCGCAGGTAGGGATTCTGCCTGTCATCCGGAGCTGTGGCATTCAGGGTCTCGCGGGACGACCTCTGATAGATGTCCAGACGGTCATTGCAGGAGGCAAGTTCCTGACAGAATGCGGCCATGCTCACTACTGCACGGCCCGAGAGAGAAGCCACCGCATAGACGTGACCGCCTTTGCGGAAAATCTCAGGAAAATTCTCATACATAGCCCTGGCGATCCTCTCGTGCTGCTCATAACCCAGCGGAGTCAATTCCCCCCAGCCGTTCACAAGCTCGGGATAGATTTCCCTGTATCTGGCATAGAACTTCTCCCCCGTCTGGTTCAAAGCCCCCCTTTCGTGCGCCTCCACAAGGATGGAGTCGATTCTCGGGTAGAGGTCCGGGCCCCAGTAGTAGCGGGAGCCGTGACGTCCGTAATGGCTCAGATAGAATGCCTTATACCCTTTTGGAGCAGGCGTCAGAGACGGAACCCTTTCCGGATAAGGATAATCCGCACCATACGCTCTCAGGGAATCGGCCATAATTTCAGCCTTCACGTCAGCCTTCTGTCCCCAGGCAACGGATGACAGCAGCAGGGCCGTCAGGACCAGGAGTGTTCTTTTCATATTCATATTCACATTCTTTATTGGTTAAATCCCTCTAAGATATAACTATTTTCCGACAATACCAAGTCGGGCGCCTTGCGCCGACGATTTGCGGTACGCGGTCGGCGTGGTGCCGGTATGCAGGCGGAAGTAGCGGGTGAAGAAGGACACGTCGCTGAAATTATAGTTCCAGGCTATCTGCTTGATCGGGCAGTCGCTGCCGCTGAGGTCCACTTTCAGCTTGAGTACCACGTAGTGGTCAATGATGGACTTGGCAGTGTGCCCCGTGATGCCCTTCGATATGGTATTCAGGTACTTGGGTGTGATGTTCAGCCTCTGCGCGTAATAGCTCACGTCGCGCGACTTGTGAAAATCCTCCTCCTGCATCTTCATGAAACTGTCGAACAGAGCCCGTTTTCTCTTGGAACCCTCTTTGGGGGCCGTCTCGTTCGGAAAACGGAGGAGATAATCGTGAAATCCTATGAAGAACGCCTTCAGCTGGCAGATAACCAGCTGTTTGGTACAAAGACAGCCTTTCTGGCTGAAATACAGGTCCAGCAGGGAAAACATATTGCCCACTATGTCCTCCACTATCTTGTCCCCTCCCCTGCAGCGGTCTTCCCTGAGCGAGGAATAGACGGTCTGCTCCATATCCAGACTCGCCTCGCGAAGTATCGAAGGGCTGAAAGTCAGTGCGTCGAATGAAAAGCCGTCACGGGAACTTCCGACGGAAACCATATCCCCGGGGAAAAGCGTCATCGCAGCCCCGCCGCTCAGCGTTACCGGGGAATAATTCACCAGCAGTATCGCGGAACCGGTCCTGCACAGCAGAATTCCGCCGTCCTTCATCATTCCGTCAGGGCAGATTTGAGCCGTATCTGTCTGGCCGTGACGCAGAAACGCTTCCGCGTCCGTTATAACCTCCTTATCCATACACTGTTCTCTTTTGTGCCACAAATATCGAAAAAAATGTTCTGATTTTCACTATCTGTTCCGAAAAATCCCATTTTTACCCACAAACATGCCATCTGTCGGAACAAATTCCGTTCTACCTTTGCAACCCGAAAATTGGTTAGTAAATAATGTTGGGATGTATGATTTGCACGGCACTTCTGACTTCTGCCGTGAGCGCGATGCAGGGAGAAGAGAAGGATACCCTGCGCATTGACATTGACGGAGTATTCCGTCTGATAGACTCCGGCAGCAGGACTGTCGCGATGCTTGAAACGGCCTGCGCCGCAGCGGAGGAGGGAGTGAAAGAGGCGAAGGCGGCGATGCTCCCAGACCTGAACGCCTCGCTCAGCGTCAGTTACAAC
>CAVCRS010000116.1:0-2886 GCA_963604635.1 Faecalibacillus sp. | reverse complement strand
CCGGCGTTATGAGAAAGATCGAGGAGCGGAACCGCGCCCCGAAGCCGGAGGCCAGAGCGGTGCGCCCGTCAAGGCCGCAGGACCTGAAGCGGAGGAGGCGCTGATATGGGAGTCCTTGAGATAGCGGTCGCCGCGATTATCCTCATAGCCGGCACCGTCGGAGGCTCCGCCGTGGTCGGGGCGCTGCTCGGCAGGAGTCGCGACATAGGAGCCGGCAAAGGGTTCGGCTGGGGTCTGCTACTGCCGGTGATCGGGCTGGTAAGGATCCTCGCCAGCCCGAAGAAGGGACAGACAGCGGAACGGAAGATAGAGACTTCCGCCGCCATAGAGCGGCGACAGCCCGAGGATATGAAAGAGTCAGCCCGGGAATCCGCCAGAGAGCGGTTTCGGAAGGACAATCCGAAAACCGGGACTCCTGCCCGGAAACCAGACATTGAGGCCGCCCCTGAGAACACGCAGGCGCAGAGCCGCATCAAAAGGATATGAAAATTTTGCAAACAGGGAAAACAGGGCGTTTTCGGGATTTCGATGGTGCGCTATGCTTCCTTCCCAAACAGGAAAACCCTTTTCATTCGGGTAAACCCTACGACAGGTTTAACTGCGGAGGATGTTCGCAAGGCTGTAGAATTGCTTGAAGATAATTGGACTGACGGCGCATGGATTGGGAATCTATTGCATGTCTGCAAGAGACCCTTTGTCGATATTAATAGGAAAGGCAGAAAATGCGTGAGTATGCTTGTGCTTACCGGTGCATACAAGTGCCTTCCCAATGTCGGTAAGCGCGACTTCTACATACTCCGGAGAAGCATAGTTTTCATAATTAGTACCCACGTTTCCTTGGGATTTGACGAATATGCCGGACCTGGCCATTGAATACAATTCCTGTACAAATATTGTTTCACGCAATCCATATGTTGCAGCACATTCTCTTGTTATCCGGCATGCTTTGTAGGTGTGACCTTTGGTATCGTGATTTTCTTCATATTGGGCCATTGCAGAAAGGATTCCAAGCTTGATTGGCTGTGCTATACTCAAATATGTATAAGGATATAACCCGCTCATGGGCGAGAAACTGGCTCTATCAGTGTTGAGCAGTAAGGATGTTTCGCCGACTCCGCCAAAACTGTTTTCCGCGACTATAACCCGAACCTTATTCGGATCTTCACCATTAGCTATGACATTGTCCGGGAAATCAATAAAGGGTCGATGTAAAAAGATTACCATATCGGCATAAGGCATATACTTGTTGATATGCCCTAAAGACTTATCCAAATCAAATTGTTCAAGATATGCATTCTTTGACATTTGGAATAATACGATGATGGGAATACCAAGTTCCTTTGCTGTCGTTTGCAGTTCTTCCAATATGTACTTCAATTCATCTTCCCTGCTTCCACATAACTCTTTCGGGCCTCTGATCAAATGCAGGGAATCAATGACTATCATCTTGGCTCTTCCACTTTTCACGAGTCTTTTCGCCTTTGAGCAAATGCCCGTGATGGGAAGACAAGGAGTGTCATCTATGCTCAATCCTGCCGCATCCATAACATGTGCTATCATGATGGTTTGAGCCTGTTCGAATTCTCCAAACATATCCTCCTTAGATGATATGCCTGAATGCGACAAGGTGAAATATCGGCGAATCTTATCTTGTGAATGCTCCAATGAAAAGAATCCGACAGGTGTACTGCGTACCATTAATCCGTAGTCAATTGCAGCATGCCAAGCAATATCCCTTGCGAATGTACTCTTGCCGGCATTAGGCCTTGACGCTACAAGAATAAGCCCAGGGTCTCGCCAACCCCCTCCGGTGATTTTGTCAAGCGACGGGAAACCGCTCGGAATCCCGCTTTCTTTCTTTATCCGATTCATTCTTTGGATGTGTTGTCTGTCGAACCTATATTCCTCAACTGCATACTGAACGGTTCTTCTAGGTGCTAAGGTAGAGATTCTTTTCATCACTTCCAATTCTTGTTTCGGCTCAAAGTTCCGTGTCTGATATGATGTCCAATTTTCGTTACAGTCAAAGGAAATATGGATGGCCGGCGTCTTATGGATATCGAAAGTTTGCGGTGGCAAATGTTACAGCTGTAAAAATTGAAGGCGGCAGAGGACTCACCTCCGCCGCCTTCATCCTTCTCAGGATATTCTATGACTGGCGCTCACGCTTCCGAATCGCCTCGGTCATATAGGGCTATTTCTGGAATCCCCGCGGAAGCCCCGGTCGGGATTCCACGGGGAAAGGTGGCTATTCGGCGAACTCTTCAGGAAGGTCGTCCTCCTCCTCGGCCGGGGCCGGAGCCTCCTCGGTTGCCGAGAGCTTCGCGTTGACCCTGTCGACGAGAGTCTGGATCCAGTTCATCTGGGCGGTGTCATCGATGACCTCGTTGTCGCCTACCATCACGCGGGCGAGCTCGGGCATCGGTTCGTCGGTCCAGTGGAGCTTCTGGCCGGCGGCGCTGACGGAGGCGTTGGTGTAGCCGGTCTTCGAGAGGTACGCCTCGATGGTGATGTCGTCGAGGTTGCCGAGGCCCTGCTCGGTGACGAGACTCCTGATGATGCCCTTGAACGCGCCCGAGGTACGTCCGACGGAGATGTCGTACTCCTCGCTTGACTCGCTGTCAGTGAGGATGATGTGCCAGTTGCGGAACTTCTTGTTCTCGAACTCGTGGTCTTTCAGTTCGATGCGCTTGAGTGCGCCTGAGATGGCGGCGTAGGACAACGTCTGGCCGTCGCGGGTCTTGCTGATGATGGAGCCGTTGGTGATGCGCAGGTACACCTTCTTAGGCTTGCCTGACTCGTTGATTGGAATAAGCATAAGTCTTGTGCTTTTTTAGAGTTGAACTTTCTACTACCGTCCGGTAGACGGGCGGCCTTCCTTTCCTC
>CAVCRS010000115.1:0-2889 GCA_963604635.1 Faecalibacillus sp. | reverse complement strand
TCTGTTTCAACGCTTCACAGCTTCGCGAGAATATAGATGCGAAGCGCATTTCCATCCTTATGAGCCTTGAGAACGGCTCTCCGATTCAGCGCTCACTGAACCTTTTGAGAGTGTTCAAGCAGCTGGGAATCAGCAGCATAGTGCTTACGCACAATGCGGACAATGAGATCGGGGATGCTGCCGCAGGCCACGGCCGCTGGGGCGGTCTGAGCCCTTTCGGGCGTGAGGTGGTTGCGGAAATGAACCGTCTGGGTATGATGGTGGACGTTTCTCACGCCGCCGATACCACGGCTTACGACTGTCTGGATTGTTCAAAGTCTCCTATAATCGCCTCACATTCGAGCTGCCGCAGTATGAATCCTCTCAGGCGCAATATTTCCGATGACCTTATGCGGCGCATCGCTGACGGCGGCGGATTTGTCGGCATAAGTATTTATCCTTCTTTCCTTTCCGCAGATTTCGCGGCTACTCTCGCGGCTGGCGGCCTCGAGGACCGTGTGGATGCCATCGAGGAGGAATTCAAGGCGGATCCGTCTGATCCTGAGAAGATTGCCGCCTGGCACGCAGCGCAGGATTCTTTGCTCACCCTGCCACGGCCTACGTGCAAATTGGTCGTAGACCATATAGATTACGCAGTCAAGGTGGCTGGCATCGACCATATCGGCATCGGAACGGACTATGACGGAGTCTGCGTGCAGCCTGTCGGGCTCGAAAATGTCTCGAAGCTAGGATGCATCTTCGACGAAATGCACTCCCGCGGCTACTCCTGGGACGACATAGAGAAGGTTGCGGGCCTCAATTACCTCCGCGTCCTCTCCGACGTCGAGAGGCTCGCGCGCTGAGTTGGCTGCTTCGCTTCGGCAAGCTTCGCAGGCGTAATCCATTTCCCTGACCGGGGAAATGGATTACGGTCGCGGAACTTGACTGGGGCAGCGCGGCCAACAATGGCCATAATCGTAAATCGAAATGTGCTAAACCTGCCTGGCACATATTTTCAGTTCAGGAACCCGAACAGCCAGAGGGGAATCCTATGGCCGTTTCCGGTTTCGGTGTCATCAACGGCAAGGTAGCTATTGGCTTCATCTTTAATCTGTTCATAGGATTTTTTTCTGCCTCCTATCTCGAACAGGTATTTGCCGCCGACCTTGAAGTCTCCCTTCTCCGGCAGTGAGACCGTACAGGTCTGTGAGACTTGGTTCATGAAGAAGATTTCCCGGATTGTTCCTATCTGGGCGTTTTCGCTGAGAGCATACATCATGTTTGTGTTGTCCAGATAAATCTTGTCCGGTGCGGAGAGATGCTTCAGCGCCTTTGCAGGAGTCTTCAGTGTGGAAATCAGCTTTGCGTCTTCAAGAATCCCAAGCAGCTTCAGCCCCTGCTCTCTGGTAGTCTGCATTTCCTGATAGAAGTCATTCATCTTGGGAATGAACGGGACCTGGTTGGCCAGAATCACAAGCAGTTTTTTCAGTTTCTGAAGGGTTTCGTATTCGACCCCTTCGACTGTGGGAATGTCAGCCTCTATAGTCTGCGTAACAACTTCCTGTATTCTGGAAAGGTATCCGTCTCCCTCTTCTTTGTAGAAGGGATAATATCCTGAGATCAGATACTTCTCGAAATGGGGAAGTATCTTGATTTTGGATGTAATTTCGGAAGCGAGCGCGATGTGGTTTGCGAGAAGATCTTCCCATTTTATGGCCGGGTGGTTCATCGCGCCTTCAAAGGAAAGGTATTCCCGGAATGAAAGTCCATTCATTTCGTATGAACGGAGCCTTCTGGAAAGGTCCCCTTCGGCAGACTTTATCTTCAGGACAGACGATCCGGTGTATACAATATGAAGGTCGGGATAGTCATCGTAAATGTTTTTTACGACTGTCTGCCAGTTTTTGTATTTATGGACTTCATCGAGGAAGATATGTGTTCCTCCGTGACTGTAGTGGTATTCGACTACTTCCGTGAGGTCATTTGTACTGAACCATATATTGTCAAGGGAAACATATAGAACCTTGCTTCTGTCCGCAAACGCTTCCTTGATATGTTGGAGTATCAATGTACTTTTGCCTACACCCTTAGGCCCCTTGATGCCTATCAGGCGGTTATCCCAGTTGATTTCATAATACAAGGGCCTTTTGTAGTTCAGGGAAATCATGCTGATTTTCCTGTTGGACGCTTGATACAGGTAGTCGATAGTCACCATAACAATATTGGAATGTTTTTTTCAAAGGTAAAAACAATATTTGAATATTGTTCTATCTTTTTCGAAATCTTTCTCCTGACCGTTATGTCCATCTTCACAAAATGCATTGAGAATTATATTAAAACGTTATTTCGCCACTCTCGGTGCTCTTTGTTACATCGAAAGTGACGTTTAAAACGTTATTTGTACTTTTCGATGTACCGGTACGAGTAAAAATACGATTTTAGTCCCTGCGGCGCAGCCGATGGCAGAGATTAATTATGCTTTTTCAATATAGCTGCGGAGGAGGTCGAGGGCGGAGGCGGCGAAGCGCTCTATGTTGCGCTTGCGGTCGTTGCGGTATTGCTTGCGTTCGGTGACGGTGCCGTTCGGGCCGCTCACGCCGATCCAGATCGTGCCGGCCGGCTTCGCCGTCCAATACGCCCGCGAAACCCATCGCCCCCGCCAGCGCTGTGTGGTCGTCGAGCTTGTCGCCCCTCTCTGGTGTAGAATTATACGGTCGTCGAGCTTGTCGAGACGCCCGTTAATTGGTATCACATCCAGCAGGGAGAGGATTTCCCGGTTTTCACTCCCTGCTGGAAGCCCCACCCCTCTCACCGCGCCCTCTGTTGCCTTGCATCTTTCCGGTAGGGAGCGTTTTTCGCATTTTTCACTCCCTATTGGATGTGGCATTCTCGAACATCTCTAATATCTCC
>CAVCRS010000114.1:0-2905 GCA_963604635.1 Faecalibacillus sp. | reverse complement strand
TGTCTCCTTCCCGTTGGTGTAGAGATGCCAATACGGTCCGCCATTCATAAAAGTGCAGCTGCACTCCCTTTCTTTTTCTGTAAAAGTCGCCATAGCTGAAGTTATAATTATACAATATTTATACTTGGTTACTTTCATAGAAAAAGTAACCGAAACTTGTTTAACGTTCTCGTCCCGGTTCTATCAGGTAAAAAGATCGTCCGAATTTTCAACAAAATCCAGCGATAACGAGATTCTGTTAAAAAATGCCCAGTATTTTCAACCAAATCCAGAGGCACGAGAATTTCATTGAAGATACGCCGGTATTTTCAACGAAATCCGAAGACGGGAGGGGTTTTTGTTAAAAAAGGATACGATTTTTTAACGAACCACAGATTTCAGCGCGTTCGGTTAAAAAAAAGCCAGAATTTTCAACGAAATCCAGATCTCAAGTCATTTGGTTAAACAATCGCCAGAATTATCAACGAAAATTAGAATCAAAGACATTCGGTTAAAAATATGACAGATTATTTTACCGAATGGAATAAAAAACTCTCAATGGAAATTCTGCCGTAATGGCCGCGTATGTAATTTTTAAAACAGTTCCCTAATAGCTGGCGATGAAGTCGTCAAGACTGGAGCCGGGGCCGGGATCGGGATGATTAATAGCCGGTGATGAAGCTGTCGAGACTGGAGCCGGGGCCGGGATCGGGATGATTAATAGCTGGCGATGAAGTCGTCAAGACTGGAGCCGGGGCCGGGATCGGGATGATTAATAGCCGGTGATGAAGCTGTCGAGACTGGAGCCGGGGCCGGGATCGGGATGATTAATAGCTGGCGATGAAGTCGTCAAGACTGGAGCCGGGGCCGGGATCGGGATGATTAATAGCCGGTGATGAAGCTGTCGAGACTGGAGCCGGGGCCGGGATAGGGGGTGATTAATAGCCGGTGATGAAGCTGTCGAGGCTGGAGCCGGAGTCAAGGCGGGACGCTACGCGGGCCTTGAGACGCTGCTTGCCTTTGGTGACGGAGGTCGGTGAAATCCCTAGCATCGTGGCTATCTGCTTGCCGCTGAAGCCGAAACGCATCAGGACAGCCATACGCAGTTCCGCCGGTGTCATCTCAGGGAATTCGCCCTTCAGACGCTTCGTAAACCGGCCGCACACTTCATTCAGAATGGTTTCCAACCTTCCGAACTCATCATCGCCCAGATATCGCGGCTTCTCCTGAAGTGAAGAGACGAGTTTGTCCTGATACATCAGAACTGACCGCAGCGAACTCCTTTCAGACTCGCTTTCCTGAAGCTGAGCCTGCCCCAAAGCGATTTCCTGTTCTTTGTTCACAAGGTCAGACCGGTGCATAACCAGCCTTCTGTGAAGTACATAGAGCAGGACGGAAAGCAGCGCCACCACAACTGCGGCAACGGCGATAACCCGTGCCCGCGATGCCCGTATATCGGACTTTTCGATATCCTCCCGCTCCGTAATCACCTTGTCATTCTGCTGTGATGCGGACTGCTGATCCCGCAGGGCGTTATATTCGGTAAGATACTTCACCGCATTGTCATTGTCATGAAGCAGATCCCTGTAGACTATATATGAAAGCTGTGTTCCGGACATACGCGCCACGATATCAGGCGATTCCATAGACTTCCGTGCATAGAACAGAGCGGAATCCGGCATATTCATTTTCCGGAATGCGTCTCCGAGCACGGTATAACGCACAGCCTCCTTTCTAATACCCTCACGCACAAGACTTTCCTGAATCCTCACCGACCTCTGGGAGCAGTCCAATGACTTGTCGAACTGCCCGTCGCGGCTGTAGCAGGCGGCCAGAGCGTACAGGGCTCTGGCGGAATCCTGATCGTTATCCCCGGCCACTTCCAATGCCTTCTGAGAAAGAGAAACAGCTTCTGAATAGTCCCTGGAATCATCGCCCAAAAACAACGCACGATATGCCATATTTATCAGCGCTGTGACCTGAAGTGCCACAGAACCAATCAGTTCCGCTTCGTGAAGTCCCGTCTGGAGATACGGCAGCGAAGCATCATACCATTTGCGCTCATCGAGCAGCGATGCATATCTGAGATTGACCAGCGCCGCCAGGCGGTGGTCTTCGGAACCTTTGACAAGCTTGCAAGCGCGCAGCAAATCATTGGCCTGCAGGGCCTCGTCGCCGCTCCCGTTAACCTCGCTTACCACAGCCCGCAGGTAGTGCGCAAGCGCTTTCCGTTCACGAGTCCCGTGCCTCAGAAAGTAGCTCACGCCCTCGCGCATCTGAGCTTCGCCAATCGATGGACGGTACGCGTTGTACTCCGCATAAGTTCTTATCAGACAATGCGAAGCGCGAAGATAAGAACTTGCGGACGCGGCATATCCCGCCGCGTCCAATATAGCCAGCGAACTGTCGGGCTGACTGGACACGAGTTCCTCTGCGAGACGCAGGTCAGATGGCAGACGCTCTCCCCGTCCGCAGGAAACCAGAGGAAGGACCAGTAATATGCAGAGTATGAATTTTTTCATAAAAAGGCTGACGGCCCTGAGGTCAGGGGAGCCGTCAGCCACCAAATATAACTATAATTTAACTAAACCGAACCTCCTTATTATAAATTATTTCCCTCCGAAACCCGAACCGCCGCTGATACGGGAAGCCTCCTCGATATTGCCCACATTGCGAACCCGTGTCTGCTGAGACTTTCCGAAGCGCCAGCTAAGACCGACGTGGAACTTGCGGCCATAGTATTTCTGACCGATGTAAGAGCTTATCATTGAGCCCTTTATTGTACTGTCTCCGAAGCCGAAGCAGTCCAGGTTCGTGCAGCTGCTGTTCAGGACATCATCGAGGGTAAGTGAAAGTGTAAGCCGGTCGTCAAGCATAGTCTTCTTTACCGCCAGATTCATCTCGTAGGCGCTCTTTATCCTGTAAT
>CAVCRS010000113.1:0-2952 GCA_963604635.1 Faecalibacillus sp. | reverse complement strand
ATGATGTTACAGTAGAGGCTGAGCTCGGCGTTCTCGCAGGTGTCGAGGATGAGGTCGCAGCTGAAGAGTCTCACTACACCAAGCCTGAGGAAGTCATCGACTTCGCTACCCGCAGCGGTTGCGACTCTCTCGCGATCTCCATCGGTACATCCCACGGCGCTTACAAGTTCAAGCCGGAGCAGTGCACAAGAGACCCTAAGACAGGCCGTCTCGTTCCACCTCCGCTCGCATTCGACGTTCTCCACGAGGTCGAGAAGAAGCTCCCTGGATTCCCAATCGTTCTCCACGGATCATCTTCAGTTCCACAGGAATATGTCGATATCATCAACGCCAACGGCGGCAAGCTTCCGGATGCAGTAGGTATTCCTGAGGAGCAGCTCCGCGAGGCTGCGAAGAGCGCTGTCTGCAAGATCAACATCGACTCCGACAGCCGTCTCGCAATGACCGCTGCCGTCCGCAAGGTCTTCAACGAGAAGCCGGGTGAGTTCGACCCTCGCAAATACCTCGGACCGGCCCGTGACGAGATGAAGAAGCTCTACGAGCACAAGATCATCGATGTCCTCGGTTCCAACGGCAAGGCTTAATCCGCTTAATCTTTAACGGTGGGAAATGACCTGATGACACTTCAGGCTGTTTTCCACCTTTTTGTAATTATAACGAACAGATTATGAAGAAATTACTTTCCGTTGCAGCAGCAGGTCTGCTTCTGCTTTCATCTTCTTTCCAGGCCGGTGCCATCGAAGGACCGGATCCTGTAGGAAGCGTAACCGCCAATGCTCTCGTGGGCCTGGCCCCGGGCTTCGGCGCCAATGCCAGCATCGACTACGTTCTCATCAACAAATGGTGGATGGGACACTTCACGGTGGGTGCCTATGCCGGTTTCCACGGTACCAAGGATACCAATTCCGTAAGTGCCGGCGGTGTGACCGTATCCAACTCCAGCAGGGATTTCTACTTAACTGTAATGCCGAGAGCTACATACGGTCTGAATATTACCGACTCTTTCGAGGTTCACGCGGGAACTATGCTTGGTGTTAATTTAAACTACAACAAGACCAAGGACAAGGTTTCATCTTCAGTGGCTGACCTGAACGGCAAGGATAAAAGCAGTGACCTCAGTGCAGGTCTCGCTTATTCTGAAATCATCGGCTGCAGATATTTCCTTTCTGACAATTTCGGTATCACCGCTGAAGTCGGCTACGGCTCAGTGTCTTACCTTAATGTCGGTTTCTCCTACAGATTCTAAGTGATAAGGAGTTAATCGGGATCCTCTTCCGATTCGCTCCATCCGGATATTCTATAAGGTGACCCTCTCCACGGGCCGCCTTGTTTTTTTTATTCCCATAATAAGGACTATCTTTGCAGAACATAATGGATACGGGCACATACTTTGCTCAGATAACACCCGACACTGAATAATCGATACTATAAAACACATCATTATGACCAGAAAACTCACTGCAATCCTGCTGGCGGCTCTCTGCTGCCTGCAAGCCACGGCCCAGATCGCCCAGCCTGCCCAGGCTGAGCAGACCGCATCGAAAAAACAGAAGGTGAACATCGCCCGGCTCTACGAAGACATAGAGTTCTCCGCAGGCGTGATGATTCCGGTGAAGGGAAAGCAGGGCGATTTCGCAATGTTCCGGCTCACTTACGGACATTACTTCCATAACGGCCTCGGATTCAAGGTCGGTGCGCAGTACATACCTGAACTGTGCGGCAGCGAGTGCATTATGGGAGTCCCGATAGCCTTCGCCTACCGCTCCCAACTTTCCGGTTACAAGGACGCCCTTCTCAGCGGTATGGAAAATATGGTCGGCACGGCAGTGTTCCATCCTCAGGACATTACGGATGACCCGCGCGGGCTTCTGGCTTCCTTCCTCTCCGGCCTTGTGAGCCGCACTGAATTCTTCGTGGGGGTGACGCCTGACTACATAATGGGAGAGAAGGATTGGCCGCAGGCCCGCAGGTTCGGCCTCACGGCTGACCTGGGACTGCGCCTGAGCTGGCGCGTCTGGCGTTTCTGCCTGAATTTCACTCCGACGTTCCACTACCGTGTCACGAACAATCACGGCATCTACACTTCCTCCGGCTGGAACTCCAGCCCCGACTTCGATCCTTCCAGAGGCTTCGTTTCGCTTCGGGGAGGCTTGAGCTTTATGCTTTAAAAGAATATCAATCAAATAATTAAAGAATATGGACAAACTCAGTTATGCTCTCGGAATGAGCGTTGCACACAATCTCAGCCAGTCTGGCGTAGAGTCTATCGATTTCGAATCCTTCACTTCCGCCATCCACGATGTGATGTCCGGCAAGAAGTCCCAGCTTTCCTTCAACGAGGCCGCTGACATTCTCGACAAATATTTCGCCGAGGTGGAGGCAAAGATGAAGGAGGAGACCAAGGAGCTGGCCGCAGCCTTCAAGGAAGAGGGCGAGAACTGGCTCGAGGCCAATGCCAAGAAGAAGGGCGTGAAGACTCTCGAGAGCGGTCTTCAGTACAAGGTCATCAAGGAGGGAAACGGCCGCAAGCCGGGTCCTCGTGACAAGGTCCGCTGCCATTACGAGGGGACTCTCGTGAACGGTATGAAGTTCGACAGCTCCTATGACCGCAAGGAGCCGGCGGTGTTCGGCGTGAATCAGGTGATTGCAGGCTGGACAGAGGCTCTGCAGCTTATGACCGAAGGCTCCGTCTGGGAGCTCTACATCCCTTATCAGCTCGGCTACGGCGAGCAGGGTGCCCAGGGCGCCATTCCGCCTTGCGCCGCCCTGATCTTCAAAGTCGAACTCCTCGAAGTTCTGTAAAGAGGGTGACTAAAAAGTCTTCGGACTGATAGTCACCCTCCTTTTTTGTCTGTTAAGCCCAATGGCGGTCGCGCCCCGGCAGACTCGGGGACCGCGCTGGGCACGGTCCAGCTGTTCATCTACCGGGGAGCGTTCTCCCCGGTCCCCTTG
>CAVCRS010000112.1:0-3222 GCA_963604635.1 Faecalibacillus sp. | reverse complement strand
ATATCAGGCCCTCTCTCCGGCGGACGGGCGCATGGATTAGCCCTGGGTTTACAGGGGTTCCGTAAAAACTTTCGCTACGCCTTCCTGAACAGTGTTTTCAAATCAAGTGAGAAGAAGTCCTCGAGCGGGAGTCCTTCCGGACCGACTATGAAGGTTGACACCAGGTCCGATTATTTCATAAGTTGATTCCGCCAATGTCGATGTCGGGGATGATTTCTTCTGAGTCCTCACGAAGCGGGAATCCCATATACAAAGGAAGTGTAAGGATGTCCATTGCAGGCCTCTCAGGTAGACTGGTGAACGATACATTTTTTCGACCGAATAATTCCAATTAATCGCATTTTTTTCAACCGAATAATAGCGAGTGCCTACATTTTTAGGTCAGAATGAAGCAAAAAAATCAGCTTAACCAAACTGATACAACTGAAGTTACGAGAAGAAAATGAGGCATTGGCCGCGGAGCGGCCGGGCGGCTCCGCGGCCGATAAGCTTCTTAGCGCCAGGTGCGAGGGTTTCCGGCGGGAAATGCTGTGACCTGGCCGCGGGGAGAACGCAGTTTTTGTAAAAAAATGTGTAAATTTTACCCAAAATATTTGGCGGTGTAAGTTTTACGCATTATATTTGCGCCCGATTTCAGAACTGAGTTTTAATTCCGGAAGAAAATGAGGTTCGAGAAGTATAGTAACCCAATATTGACATATTATGATTGTAGTCGAAAGTAAAAGAAAGAGTTTAGAGACTTTAGCCAAGAAGTATCCCGGTGCGGTAATTCTTGATGTAACTTCGAACAGCACGGACCGCGAGTTCGTGAAATTCTCTCCTTTTTACCCCCATTACGGAATTCCTGTTCCCGGGTCGCCCGCTCTTACCGGGACCTGTGTGGAAGGAATCTGGCAGGGGCTCAAGGTTTTCGAGAGTGAGGGAATAAGTTATGACACTCTCAGAAACGGGACTATGAAAAACATCAAACGTACCGTGAGAACTCACGGAAAATGTCTGGGTCATAAGTATGGTGACAAGCTTCTCGGTTATGTCGATGCCCGAAAGATGATTTATGTCCCGACTTATAACTGGGTGCTGCAGAACCGTTTGGGTATGCTCATCAGCAAACTCAGAGATCTTTCATCCCGCGGAACGGTGATTCTTCTGGATTATGAAACGAATGGAGATGTGGAAAATGAAAGCAAGCCGCTCTCCCACGCTTCGCTCATCAAGGCCTTCATCGAGGCTCAGCCTGAAAAGCCTCAGGGCCCTGCAGTGGAATATTCCAAAGGAATGAAGGTTCGCCACGCGAAGTTCGGAGAGGGTGAAGTAATCTCTTACGATTCTGAAACTCAGAGAGTTGTGATAGCATTCCCGACAGGAGAAAAGACTCTGAGCACCAGAATCGCCAAACTGGAAATTGTCAAATAACGTATCTTATCCGCAAGGTGTAATTTGATTACACCTTGCTTATAATCAATATTATATGTCATACACTTATGAATACCCCCATCCTGCAGTGACTACGGACTGCGTCATCTTCGGTTATGACCAGAAGGACGGCCTGTCGGTCCTGCTGGTGGAAAGAGGAATCGATCCTTATAAAGGCCACTGGGCGTTCCCGGGCGGCTTTCTCAAGATAGACGAGGACGCCGAGACGGGCGCCAAGCGCGAGCTGTCGGAAGAGACGGGGCTGAAGACGGCCTACATTGAACAGCTCGGCTGTTTCTCCGAAGTGAACCGCGACCCGCGCGAGAGGGTCATCACCATCGCGTTCTTCGCGCTCGTCCGCAAGGAGGATGTCGCGGGCGGCGACGATGCCGCAGCCGCCCAATGGTTCCCCATCGCGTCGGTCCCTTCCCTTGCCTTCGACCACGACAGGATCCTTCGCGTTGCGCTCAGCCGTCTCAAGGAGAAGATTCATTTCGAACCTGTCGGCTTCGAGCTCCTGCCTGAGGTCTTCACGATGCCCCAGCTCCAGAACCTCTACGAGAGCATCCTGGAAGTGCATTTCGACCGCCGCAACTTCGCAAACAAGATGCAGCACATCGGCATCCTCGAGGACACGGGCGAGCGTCCCGCCGGCTCCTCCAACCGCGTCCCCGTCCGCTACCGCTTCAACAAGGCCAAGTACGACCAGATGAAATCCAAAGGCTTCCGCCTGGAGTTCTAGGGCTGACTGTTCCCGTCTGAATCAACACTTGTCATTAGACGCTATGTATAAGTGTATGCAAGTCTTCATATCTAAAGGTCTAAACTTGATATAACGATTACGAAGGCCATTACTACAATCATAATGACAGCAAAAACAATGATGCCGCAAGAAAAAAACTACACTTTTCCTTAGGAGATGATGGGTCGCATTGCGGAATGGGATTAATTTCTTAGATTTGGGGCAAATGCGTGCGATTATGAAAAGATTCTTCACTGCCATTCTGCTTGCGGTGGCCCTGTGCTTCTGCGCGAGCGCCGGGGCCCAGGAAATCAGGAGCGGCAACTACGGGACTGTCGGCTATATCAAGAGCGACGGGACCATACAGGACTCACATTACAAAACCATTGGATATATCAAGAGCAACGGAACAATCCAGGATGGCTCATACCGCACCATCGGCTACCTGAAAAGTGACGGGACAGTTCAGGACTCCCACTATTCGACCGTCGGCTACATCAAAAGTAATGGGACAATCCAGGACTCCCACTACAGAACTCTCGGCTATGTAAAGAACGACGGCACGGTTCAGGATTCCCATTACAAGACCATCGGGTACGCCAGGAACATCCCTACCCGCTGGGCCGCACTGTTCTTTTTCTTCAAACTGTAAAACTCTATGAATCTGACTGTTCGGAAAGCGGAGGCGCGGGACCTGGAGCGCATAATGGAGATTTTCGAGGCCGCGAAGGCGTATATGCATTCGCACGGCAATGTCAACCAGTGGAACGGCGCGTATCCGCAGAAGGAGCTGATGCTCAGCGAAATCGAGTGCGGGCACTGCTATGTCGTCTGCAATGCAGACAATGTCGTGGGGACGTTCTGCCTGATTTTCGGCGAGGATCCGACCTATGCGGTAATCGAGGACGGAGAGTGGAAGAACGGGGCGCCGTATGCGACGATTCACAGGCTCGCTTCAGACGGCTCGGTAAAGGGCGTTGGCCACGCCTGTATTGAATTCAGTTATAATCTTTTGGAGAATCTCCGCGCGGATACCCACGCGGACAATCTCACTATGCAGCGCCTGC
>CAVCRS010000111.1:0-3238 GCA_963604635.1 Faecalibacillus sp. | reverse complement strand
TTCAGAGCCATAAGGATGCACCACGAGAACTTCATTACAACCGAGCCCTCCTCGAAGAATGACTTGCCGACTCCAAGTCCGAAGAACTGGCTGTACCAGAGAAGTCCGGCGAGGGCGCAGAACAGCAGATTACTTGCAAGCACCTTGCTGTCAGCATAATCCGAGAATGTATGGTTGCGGAAATTCTTGTAGAGGCAGTAGGCTGCATTCGTAACGAAGCCTCCGAGAGTGACCATCAGAGTGGCGGGAAGCGTGGCGAAAAGCGGCTTCATACCGGCAACCTGAAGGGACTTTCCAGCGTCGAGACCGAGATTGAAGCAGGCTGACATCACACCGGCGAGCACTGCGATGAGAAGGCCCTTGGTCAGGGCGAAGTCCGCGATGGCCTTCTTTCTGTCCTCCTCGCTCATCTGACGGGAGCGCAGGGCTCCTGCATAGCCGATGACGGCGATGCCCGCTATGGTGAGGCAGACTCCTATGAGAAGAATCAGACCGGCTCCGTGGAAAAGATCCTCACCGGTCATAATGGCAGGCAGGAGAGTTCCGACCGCGGCGCAGAGACCGAGCGAAAGTGACTGTCCCAGAGCGACTCCGAGATAGCGCATACTAAGTCCGAAGGTCAGGCCTCCGACTCCCCAGAGGACGCCGTAACCCATAGCCGTGAATGCGGCGGAAGTGTCTGAAGAGAGGATTTCACCCAGACTGCTTCCGGCAGGAACTGCGAGAAGCGCACCGAGCAGAGGGAAGATTATCCACGCAAAGATGCCCTGTGTGAGCCAGTAACTCTCCCAGCTCCACTTCTGCATCTTCTTGATGGGAACGTAGGAACTCGACTGGCAGAAACTGCCTATCGCGATGATGAGAAGTCCGAGAAGTATTCTCATAACTTATTGTCTTTTAGATGTTACAGCAGCCTCGTAGGCCTGAACTTCGGCGATGAAACCGCTTCCGGCAGGGACATTGTTGCGTACACAGAACTCATCGTAAACTGCGTTCCAAGGCAGGGCCTTGCACTCCTCCAGAAGAGCGAGCACCTCAAAATGCCTGTCCTCAAGTTCATATTTGGAAATCAGTTCCTTAGGCTCGAGCAGAGCCCTGAGCATACATTTCTGGGCAGCGCGGGAACCTGTGACATAAGCACCGACCCTGTTCATCGCGCCGTCGAAATAGTCGAGGCCGTAATGAACTCTGTCAAGGGCATCTGCGCGAACGATCTCGGAGAAGAGTTCGGCAGTGCTGTCGTCCATAATGGTAACGTGGTCGGAATCCCAGCGGACAGGACGGCTGATGTGCAGCATCAGTTCAGGAACGAAGCAAAGAAGGGCTGAAACCTTGTCTGCAGGGCTCTCTGTAGGGTGATAGTGGCCTGTGTCGATGGTAGGGATCTTTCCGTTCTGAGCGGCGTAGGCTGTATAGAAATCGTGGGAACCCACTGTGAAGCTCTCCAGACCGATGCCGAAGACCTTGCCTTCGATACAGTCCTTCATATTCTCCTTCTTATCGGCGAAGATTCTGTCGAGGGAGTCCTTAAGCAGGCTGCGGAAGAGATAGTGGTTTACTGACATATCCTTGCATCCGTCGTGAACCCATACGTTCATTATACAAGGGTCGCCCTGAGCCTTGCCGATGGCCTCTGCGATTTCACGGCAGCGGATAGTGTGCTCCACCCAGAAATCACGGATACCCTTGTCAGGATTGGCAAGCGAAAGGTTGCCGCTCTTAGGATGAGAGAAGGATGTGGAGTTGAAGTCGAGCTTGGTATTGTTCTCGCGGCCCCACTCGATCCAGCTCTGGAAGTATTCAGGAGTGACTTCGTCGCGGTCTACGACCTTGCCCTGGAAGTCACCGTAAATCTCGTGAAGATTCAGTCTGTGGGTACCAGGGATGAGGCTCTTGGCCTTCAGAATATCTGCGCGGAGCTCGTCGATATTGCGGGCTGCACCAGGATAATTTCCTGTGGACTGGATGCCTCCGGAGAGTGCACCAGCCTGAACCTCAAAGCCCTTTACATCGTCAGCCTGCCAGCAGTGCATACTGAGATGGAAGTCCTGAAGCTGAGAGAGTACTTTTTCAGTGTCGATTCCGAATTCGGCATAACGTTCCTTTGCGATTTCGTATGCCTTGTTTATAAGTTCCTGTTTCATAATATATTACTTTAAATTTTGATTCAATATTGGACGGCTGTGCCGGCCGGTTAAATGAGTTTGCCGTAACGCTCGCGGACCGCGGTCCACTCTGCGCCGCCGCGAGGCTCGAACCGCTTGAGCGACGGGTCCGAAGCCAAAGCGCTGCGCATCAGGGACATATTGGCCGCAAGGCCGAGTCCGACGAACTGCGCCATCAGGTTTCCGGCGGTGGTGGCTTCGGCAGGGCCTGCGATGACAGGAATGCCGAGCGAGTCCGCAATCATCTGATTCAGAGCGGCATTCAGCGAGCCTCCGCCGATGACGTGCAGGCGCTCGATCTTCTTGCCGGTGAGGTTCTTCAGGCGTTCGAGCACGATGCCGTATTTCAGCGAGAGTGAAGCGAAAATGCAGCGTACGAACTGCGCATCATCCTCAGGCACAGGTTCTTCGTGCTTGCGGCAGTACTCTGCGATGGCTTTCGGCATATCCTCAGGATTCGAGAAGACGGCGTCGTCAGGGTCGATCAGGCTTCGGAACGCGTCGCCCTCGTCGAGCATCTTCGCAATCTGCGCGTAACTGTACTCGCGTCCCTGCGTTTTCCAGGCGGCGCGGCACCTCTCGAGCAGCCACATTCCGGTGATATTCTTGAGGAAACGGATGTTGCCTTCGGCTCCGCCCTCGTTCGTATAGTTCATTTCGAAGGACTCGTCAGTCACGATCGGCTTCGGCACTTCCACGCCCATCAGCGACCAGGTGCCGGAGCTCAGATATGCGAAATTCTCGTCCGTCGCAGGCACCGCGGCAACTGCGGAACCGGTGTCGTGTCCGGCAACCGCGAAGACAGGAATCTGCCCCAGACCGGTCTGGGAGGCCACTTCGGCAGTCAATGTGCCGACCAGTTCGCCAGGCATCACCATCCGTCCGAAAAGCTCGCGACGCACGCCCGCCGCAGCGAGAACCTCGTCGTCGAAATCGTGCGTGTCGGGACTTATCAGCGCGGTCGTCGAAAGAATCGTGTACTCGC
Organism: Faecalibacillus sp.; assembly: GCA_963604635.1. Taxonomy (GTDB): domain Bacteria; phylum Bacteroidota; class Bacteroidia; order Bacteroidales; family UBA932; genus Cryptobacteroides. The sequence continues at coordinate 88 of CAVCRS010000111.1, read as the reverse complement.
AAACGCGCTCGCCTGTAAGCATATACGACACCGCGTCAGGCATAAACAGCAGGCCGCCTGCGGCGTCCAATGCGGAATTTCCCTCGAG
>CAVCRS010000110.1:0-3370 GCA_963604635.1 Faecalibacillus sp. | reverse complement strand
CCGCAGCCATCAACCACGGTTACGCAGTCCTTCTGACCGCCGACCACGGCAACGCCGACCACGCGGTCAACGAGGACGGCACTCCTAACACCGCTCACTCGCTGAACCCTGTTCAGTTCATCGTAATCAACGCCGGCGAAGAGGTCAAGACAGTCAAGGACGGCGCACTCTGCAACGTCGCTCCGACCATCCTCAAGCTTATGGGCATCCCTCAGCCTGAGGCGATGACTGCCGAACCGCTTATCTAATTGGCCGGAACGGCCAATGTAAATATCTGAATGATAATGTATAAGTTTACTCCTATACTCAAGACTCTGGTCTGGGGGACCGAGAAATGGGTCCTCTCGTCCGTAAAGGGCAGCGAGTCCGTGGTGGCCGAGGGTCCGGACAAGGGCAAGACCCTGAACGAAGTCTACGGCGGAGAGTTTCCGCTTCTGATAAAGTTCATCGACTCGCGCACCGACCTCAGCATCCAGGTGCACCCTAATGACGAATTGGCCGCGAAGCGCCACGGCTGCCACGGCAAGACCGAGATGTGGTACGTGGCTGCGGCGGATGAGGGTGCGCACCTGCTCTCGGGTCTGAAAAAGAGCATCACTCCGCAGGAGTATGTAGGCCTCGTGGAGCAGAACAAAATCGTGGACGTGCTTGCGGATTATTCTGTCAGTCAGGGAGATGTGTTCTTCCTGCCTGCGGGCCGCATCCACGCGATAGGCGGAGGCTGTCACATCGTGGAGATCCAGCAGACTTCCGACATCACTTACCGCATCTACGACTACGGCCGTATGGGTATGGACGGAAAGCCGAGACAGCTCCACACGGAACTTGCTAAGGACGCCATCGACTACAGCGTACTTCCCGACTACAGAACGCATTACGAGAAGAAGGACGACACTCTGACCCAGCTTGTGCAGTGTCCGTATTTCACGACTTCCCTGCTTACGCTCACGGCTCCGTACAGCCTGAAGGCTGAAGGCAGATCGACGGTCATCATCTGTTTCGGCGGCAAGGCCAAGGTCACTTCCGGCGCCGAGAGTTATGACATCGCCGAGGGCGAGGTGATTCTCGCAGGCGAGGGAGACTTCAGCATCACTCCGCTGGGCGGCGGCTGCAAACTCATTGTCACCAGACCATAAAAGTTCATATTGGCCGGCCCCGCACGGCCGGCCAATCATTTATTCCCCTGCGCGCCTCCACTTTCGCGCCTGTGGCAGATTAAAGAATTATATACTTTATTAAAGAAATATGACGAAAAACAACAACGGCGGGAAAGGTTCCCGCAACGGCCGCCCTTTCGGCGGTCACAGAAGCGCAGCCGGCCGCGCTGAAAGCGGAAGAAGCAGCCGGAACCACAGCGGAAGCCGCGGCAGGGAAAGCCTTGAGAACCGCTACAGGAAATATCCTCAGTACATCGGAACGGTTCAGATGACCCGTGAGGGCAATATCTACGTGATAGTCGAGGGACAGGACGGAGATGTATTCGTAAAGAAAGGCAAGACGCTCAATGCGTTGAACGGCGACACCGTCAAGGTGGCCGTCACTAAGGAAGCCTTCGGGAAACAGCACCGCGAGGGCAGCGTGATAGAGGTTCAGCAGCGCAGCATCAAGCCTCATATCGGAATACTCCACTTCGTGGGCAAGCAGTGCTGGCTTCTGATGCAGAGCAAGGCTATGCCTTACGATATCGAGGTGGAGGCCGAGCAGGCTGCCGCGATGGGCGGCAAGAGCGGAATGAAGGCCGCCGTCATCGTGGACAGCTGGCCGAGGCACGAACTGGGCCCGAAGGGTCACGTGGTCGATGTACTGGGTATGCCGGGTGAGAACGACACCGAGATGCACGCGATTCTCGCCGAATACGGACTCCCTTACCGCTTCGAGAAGGAAGTCGAGGATGAGGCCGCAAAGATTTCGCAAACCATTACTGCAAAGGAGATTGCCCGCCGCCGCGATATGCGCGGGACCCTTACTTTCACTATCGACCCTGCGGACGCGAAGGACTTCGACGACGCCCTTTCTTTCAAGCGTCTGGATGACGGCAATTTCGAGGTGGGAGTTCATATAGCCGACGTTTCGCACTACGTTCTCCCGGGGACTCTTCTCGACAAGGAGGCCCAGGAGCGCGGCACATCAGTATATCTCGTGGACAGGACGGTCCCGATGCTGCCGGAAATCCTCTGCAACAATCTCTGTTCGCTCCGTCCTCACGAGGACAAGCTCACTTTCTCCACCGTTTTCGTGATCACCCCGAGAGGGCGTCTGGTGGACCGCTGGTTCGGAAGAACCGTAATCAATTCTGACCGAAGATATAATTACGACGAGGCTCAGGCAGTTATCGAAAAGGGTCAGTCCGACGCCAAATTCAAGGGCGCGGATGATGTCGAGGCTGCCGTATTGGAGCTCTACAAGCTCTCGCAGATTTTCCGCAAGCGCCGTTTCGCTGCCGGTGCGATGAATTTCGACCGTCCTGAAATGAAGGTTGAGGTCGATGAAAAGGGTCGCCCGATTAACATTTATGAGAAGGTGTCCAAGGAGGCCAACTGGCTCATCGAGGAGTTTATGCTTCTCGCGAACCGGTCCGTAGCCGAGTTCATAGCTACCGACGGCAAGATGAACGGCGTGGCTTCGCGCAAGGCGAAGACCTTCGTCTACCGCGTGCACGATGTGCCGAACACCGAGAAAGTCGAGAACCTGCGCAATTTTGCGGGCAATTTCGGATACAAGATGGGCGAAACGAACGGTCCGAAAGCCGTTTCCAAGACTCTGAACGGCCTTCTCGAGGAGTCCAAAGGCAAGCCTGAATTCGAGGCTCTGCAGCTGCTGGCGCTACGTTCGATGGCCAAGGCCAAGTACAGTACGGACAATATCGGCCACTACGGTCTGGCTTTCGATTTCTATACGCATTTCACTTCGCCTATCCGCCGCTATCCTGACACGATGGTGCACAGGCTTCTGGCGATGTACCTCGACGGCAAGGAATCCCAGAGCAAGGACTACTACGAGCAGCAGTGCGTGCACGCCTCTGAGCGTGAGGGAATTGCAGCCGACGCCGAACGCGCCAGCGTAAAATACAAGCTTGTCGAGTATATGCAGGACAAGCTGGGGCTCGAGTACGAAGGCCACATCTCCGGTCTGACCGACTGGGGAATGTACGTGGAGATTGAGCCTACGAAAATCGAGGGTATGATAGCCCTGCGCGAGATAAAGTCCGACTGGTACGAGTTCGACGAGGACCATTATTGCCTGCGGGGCCGCCGCACGCAGAAGGTCTATCGTTTGGGCGATGCTGTCCGCATCCGCGTGAAGAACGCGAACCTTGAGCAGAAACTGCTTGACTACGAGCTGATTGAGGAGTCTTCCGAGAATGTTCCTT
>CAVCRS010000109.1:0-3417 GCA_963604635.1 Faecalibacillus sp. | reverse complement strand
GAAGAAATCGCGCCTTTGCGGTTTTCCAGTTTCATAATACCTCGACTTTCATTCCCGTGGATACCTTCGAGCAACCCTCGACGATGAGCCTGTCGCCCTCGCAAAGTCCTTCAGTCACAATCACTCCCTTGCCGGAGAATCCTCCGATCCTGACATTCACTTTCCGTACGCAGCCATTCCCGTCGACAGTCCAGACATAGCGGCTGTCAGAGTCCGTGCGGACGGCCGATGCAGGAATCACAATCTGCTGATCCTCAGCATCTTCAAATACAATCTTGCCTACCATTCCCGGCAGCAGACCTTCGATCTGAGCGTCCGCCGTCAGCACGCAGTCATAGGTATGCGAAAGCGGCGAGGCATCGACTCCGCGGCGGATGATATGCGCTTGACTCTCAGCGTCTCCGAGCGCCGGCACCGTCAGGACGGCCTTGCGGCCAATCTTCATCTCCCCCATCTCCCCTTCCGGCACGGAAATCACTATCTCGAGCCTGCTGACATCGGCGAGGCGAAGTATCGGCTGTTCGAGCGTAACCCTCTCGCCCTCATCGAGATACACTTCGCTCACTGTTCCCGCGTAAGGAGCTTTCACGGAGCAGTCTTCGGAGGCCTTGAGAGCCTGATTGTAAGCGGCCTGAGCTTTCGCAAGCTGCGTTTCGACCTCGACCAGCTTGAGCTCCGGCACGCTGCCGTTCCCCTTGACCGCCTGCAGGCGATCGTTCGCATCCTGCGCCTGCCTGAGAGTGGCCGCTGACGCGTCCAATGCGTTTTCTGCACTCTCGGCTTTCACTACGGCCACGACCTGGTCCTTTCTCACCCTGTCGCCCTGGCGGACATTGAGTTGCATCAGCGTAGCCGGAAGCGGACTTGTGATTACTGAAGATTTCGAGGCCTGAGTCTTTGCGACGTAGGTCTTGCCTGAAATGTTGCCCTGCGGCTGGACGGTCTGTACGCTGACCTTCACCGGAGCCTTGACATAACCGCCCTTGCGGACAGGAGTGTGGCAGGAAGTGCAGATGACCGCGGAGGCCATCAGCACCGTTACTGCAATTGAGTGTCTGGTTTTCATATTTTTATCATTTATTGTCTTTTATGAGGAAATCCACCATCGCGTCGTAAGTCGCGAGGTCGCTCTCCCTGTCCTTTGAAATCACCATCTGGCTTTCGATGCCTTTGAGCAGCATAAGTATCATATCCGCGAAGGCATCCGGCTTCACGGCCTCAGGCAGGATTCCGTATTTGCGTCCGAAACAGCAGACATTGTAGAACTTCTCCCTTTCTCCGCGGTCGAATTCCGTCCTTATCCCACGCACTGCGGCGCGGGCCTCATCGTCAGCCTCAGAATACTGGTTTACAATGAATTGCGGATATACCTGCATCTCGAGAACGAGCTTGATTCGCTCCTTGAGATAGGCTCGAATCTCCGCGGAAGTCAGATTTTCATCCACAACCATCACGGGCTCGAGCCGCTCCCTGAGATGCGCGAACTCCTGCCCCACTATATCCTTCAGCAGGGCCTGCTTCCCGTCGTAATAATAATAAATGGATGTCTTGGCCTTGCCCATCTTGCGGCAAATGCCCTCGAGAGTAGTCCGGTCATAACCGAATTTCCCGAACAGTTCCCCAGCCGCCTGCAGGATCCTCTCCCTCGCGGCGCATTTCTTCCGTGTTGCCATATCTTTTACCAAATCACTGAAATTCAAGGCTTTTCTACTATCTTCTCTCATCCTCCCCGGCACTCCGGCCCCAGTTTCACACAGCAAAGATACGACAAAATTCTAATTTTTGAACTTTTTTCTAAAATCGTACATAAAATAGCGACATTTTGACAATACCGATGACAGCGAGAAGTGTCTGCCGCGGAGACAGCGGAAACTCCGCAACAGCATTGGACGCGAAGCGGCCGAGGAAAAAAATGCTGTTGCGGAGTTTGCCGATGCGCAGCGGCCATATGCAACAATTTAGAAAATTTCTGGCAAGGGTTTTGGAGCGAAAGTCGGCCATATGGAAACAATGTCGACAATAATGTGCGCGGTGCTGGCCGCGCTGGTTTTTCTGGTAATAATTCTTTTAGTGTCAGGCGTTTGCGCCATCTGCGGAGTTGCCTCGTTCGGCTATGTGTTCGTAAGGGGCCTCTGGTCGCTGCCGCTGATTCCGGCGGCATTGCTATACGGTTCGCTGATTGAGCGCAACATATTCAGAACCAAAGAAGTGGAAATCAAATCCGAAAAACTTCCGCAGGAATTCGACGGCTACAGGATTGTGCAGATTTCCGACCTGCACCTGCGCTCCTTCTCCAACAGGGAGAAAGCCCTGCAACGCTGCGTGGATAAAATCAACGCCCTGAATCCCGACCTTATCTGCTTCACAGGCGACATAGTCACGATGGAATCCTCTGAAATCGAGCCGTTTAAAGATATTCTCGCCTCCCTCAAGGCCCGCGACGGCGTCCTCTCCATACTCGGAAACCACGACTACTGCCTCTACAATCCCGACCGCAGCGTCAATCCCGCGGAAGAGACTGACAAAGTCCGTGCGGCCGAGGCCGCTATGGGCTGGCATCTACTTGATGATGAATGCGTTAACATCACCCGTAACGGCGATACCATCAGCATAATAGGAGTCCAGAACATCTCCGCGTCCAGGCAGTTCCAGTCTTTCGGAGACCTTCAGAAGGCATTGGCCGACGCCGCCGGCCAATACAGGATTCTTCTTTCGCACGATCCGACTCACTGGAGACTCGGAGTACTCGGCAAGGAAGACGTTGTCCTGATGCTTTCAGGCCATACCCACGCGATGCAGTTCTCCCTATTCGGCTGGTGCCCAAGCAGATACATATTCCGTGAATACCGCGGGCTCTATTCGGAAACCACAGATTCCGGCACCCAATACCTCTACGTGAATCCGGGCCTGGGCGAAACCGCCCTCCCCGCCCGCATAGGCGTCCTCCCCGAAATCACCCTCCTCACCCTCCGCCGATAATGTTCCCTCCCTGCCGCGGAGACAGCGGCAAGCTCCACAACCGTATTGGACGCGCAACGGCCGGGGGGGCTGTCCGCGGTGAATAATCCATCTTTTCAAACCGACATCAATGGGATGTGCCTCTCATAGCCCTGCAACGGGTCATGGTTAGCGTTGTCCCCGTAAACGTCTTCGCGATTGCGTCCAGGTACCAGCATTTTTGACGGAAAACCCTCGTACCTGGATTGGCCGCAGGCCGCCGAATGGCGTCTGTGGCACCCTGCTCATCCAGGTTCCAGCAAAAACGGCCGAAAACACTCGTACCTGGATTGGCCGCAGGGTGTAGAGTGCCCATTCCAAGACTGACTTCACCGGCATCTCGTTGAACTTGAAGATTTGGTTCAAAAATCGCCGGTATTTTCAACCAAATCCAGAAATAGGTCCATTTGGTTGAAAAAT
>CAVCRS010000108.1:0-3430 GCA_963604635.1 Faecalibacillus sp. | reverse complement strand
ACCTGGACGGGACTGCATATTTGGCACGATATTGGTTTCAGGCATCCTCCCGTAAACCGTATTTTTCCCATTGCTTCTGAGAATTTCCGCTTGTCAAAAGTGGTGGGAGAGTGTTATCAGACTGAATATGAAAAAAACAGCTTATCTCACAGCAGTGCTTCTGTGCTGCGCCTGCCAGGGGAATCTCATCGAGTACACGGGTGAGCCCATTGCAGATGACTCCTCCACCGATGACGGCGGGATCACGACAGTGGACGGTACGATTGCGATAGTTTTCTCCGAAAGCGCAGTCAAGGTTTCCGGAGACAAAGACGGAATCGTAACTGTCTCAGGAACAGATGTCACCGTCAACAACACCTCCGAAAACTGCTATACCTACTCCCTGAGCGGGAGCTGTGCCGACGGCAGTTTCAAACTTTACAGCGACTGTAAGCAGGTCATCGAACTCGGAGGCCTCAGCCTCAGCAATCCTGAGGGAGCCGCCATAAACAACCAGAGCCACAAATACACTTCAGTAGTCATAAAAAGCGACAATTACCTTGCTGACGGCAGCGTGGACTCCAGCGGCGCGTACAGAAGCGAGACTTCCGACGAGGATATGAAAGGAGCATTCTTCAGCGAGGGACAGCTGGTTTTCAGCGGAGACGGCACCCTCACTGTCAAGGCCAGCGGCAAGGCCGGCATATCGAGTGACGACTACATCAGCATCACCGGGACACCGTGCATCACAATCACTTCCACCGCAGGTCACGGGCTCAGGGGCAAGGACAGCGTCACCGTGGACGGCGGCACGCTGGACATTTCAGTGAGCGGCGACGGAGCTAAGGGCATAAAGAGCGACGGAGACGGATATTTCAATGCCGGCACCGTCAAAGTTACCGTAACGGGCTCAAACACAGGCAGCAGTAGCAGCGGCGGTGGCCCCGGATGGGGCTGGGGAAGCTCCGAAGATGATGACTCCAGTTCCGCCAAGGCCCTGAAGTTCGACGGAAATCTCTATTTCAGCGGAGCCGACATCACCGCGTCCGCATCATCCCACGAAGCCATAGAAGCCAAAGGAAAGATAAGCATCACCGCAGGAAACATCAGCGCGACGTCCAGCGACGACGCGGTCAATTCCGGCTCCGACCTCACCATAAGCGGCGGCAGCGTGTATGCGTACTCGAGCGGCAATGACGGCATAGATGCCAATGGCAATATGTATATCGAGGGCGGATATGTGTTCGCCGTCGGCTGCGGAAGCCCCGAGGTGGCACTCGATGCCAATACCGAAAAGAACTGCAGACTGTATATCAACGGTGGAACGGTCATTGCCGTAGGCGGCATAGAGTCCGGCTCCAGCCTGAGCCAGGCTGTGGTGAATATTTCAAACTGGAAATCAAACACTTCCTATTCGCTTTATGACGGGGATACCCTTCTTGTGGAATTCACCTCTCCCTCCAAAGGCGGAAGCGGAATAGTCATTTCACATCCGGGCCTCAAGAGCGGAAGTTCCTACACCCTCAAATACGGCACATCCAGCAGCACTCTGACGGCCTCGCTCTCATCTCAGAGCGGCGGCGGACAGGACGGCGGCCCGGGTGGCGGTGGCGGTCACGGAGGCGGAAGAAGATAAAAACTGAGGCCGTATGAACAGCAAAGACACAGACGGCGCCTTTACGGAGCTTCTCCGCAGTTTCCGTCCCGTCACGCTGGAAGAGATGGACGGGATAAGGCTGATGAACAGGATCGACACCAAGTTTCTTACTGATACAAGGGAACTTTACGGCATTCTCGGCGATGCTCTGGAGCGGGGGTACAGGGTTTTCGAGATTGACGGCGAACGCCTTCACGCCTATGACAGCATTTATTTCGACACTGCTGACCTCAAGACCTTTACGGATCACCGCAGGGGGAAAGCCACACGGCAGAAAATCCGTACGAGACTCTATGAAGATTCCGGGCTATGCTTTCTGGAAGTGAAGAGAAAGAACAATCACGGCAGAACCGGAAAGAAGAGAATGAAACTGCCTCCGGATGAGTTTACAGATTTCAGAAGCGATTCCTCCGCCTGCATCTGGCTCTCTGACCATTCGGACTACAGCGCACAGGTGCTGTCTCCTTCCCTCGAAACCCGCTTCAGAAGGGTCACATTGGCCGATGAGGCCCTCAGCGAGAGATTGACGATAGACATTGAACTGAATTTTCACAACCTGCGCTCGGAGCGGGACGCGCGGATGGGCGCGGCGGTGGTCATCGAGCTGAAGCAGGACGGGCGGAAGTCGAGCGCTATGCGTGAAATACTTCTCCGGCACAGAGTCAAGCCCCTGAAAGTCAGCAAGTATTGCATCGGGATAGTGGCTACTGACCCTGAAGTTATGCCGGGGAAATTCAAGGAAAGACTGAGACAGATAGAAAAATTGAACAATAAACTGATATGATTTTGACATCTTACATATCCGGAGCCGTGGACAGCAGCGACTGTCTTCTCGGTGTCCACGCTTGCGCGGAATCAGCCCTGAGCACGGCTCAGAGTCTCTCTGAACTCGCATTGAGATTCTTTCTCAACCTGCTGTCCTGCTGGATCATAGTACGTTTTCTGTATTATCCCAAGAGCCGGAGGCGGGACTATGTCTTTACTTTTCTGGCCTTTTCTTCAGCAATGCTTCTGCTGCTCTACGCGATGGAGAGGGTCAATGTGGAAGTCGGACTGACCCTGGGTCTGTTCGCGATTTTCGGAGTCATCCGCTACAGAACAGAGACCGTCCCGATCCGGGAGATGACCTATCTTTTCATCATCATCGCCATAGCCGCGGTGAACGGACTCACGCCTCTGTACAAATTCGCCGGGGCGGGTCCGGACGGTGCCGCGCATTATACCCTGGGCTTGGGAGATGTGGTCATTGCGGTATGCGCCAACGCATTGGCCATCATACTGATATGGATTCTGGAGAGCAGCCGCTCGCTTCGCAGGACCTCCTCAAAGCTCATCCTTTATGACCGGATAGACCTGATAGTACCCGAAAAACGCGGAGAGCTTTTCAAGGATCTGGAGCAGCGTTGCGGCATAGTCCCCACTGACGTGGAAATCGGGAACATCGATTTCCTGAAGGATTCCGCCTATATCAGAGTGTATTACAAGTCGGAGAGCAAGGTGCATTCGACTGTGGATTCAATTGTAAAATACGGCCAATTCGTTGATAATCAAAATTATGAATAAGAGATATGTTTTGGCGGCACTCCTGCTGCTGCTTCCCGCCTGCCTGCTCAGGGCCCAGGACACTGATTTCAATACCCGCACCTCCGCCGCCTTAGACTGGAAGATCCGGAAAGGCCTGCATCTGAATGCGGAATACGAGCTGCGCACCCAGGACGACCTGGCGGGAGTCGAAAGGCATCAGGCCACCGTAGGACTTGAATACAAGATCAATTCCTGGCTCAAGGCCGGGGC
>CAVCRS010000107.1:0-3476 GCA_963604635.1 Faecalibacillus sp. | reverse complement strand
GAAAGACTCATAGTAATAGACTCCTGCATGAGGGAGGGGTCGAGGACGAGAAGGAACCTGAACGCCGCGATGGAGGTCCTCTCGGGAAGGTACGAGGTAGAAACGGTCGACGTGAACGCGCTCGCCCTGCCGCCGGTCACTCCGGAGACGCTGGCTCAGAGGTCGTCCGGCGTCGTGCCTGAGGAGACCGTCGCCGTGGCGCGGAGGATAGCCTCCGCCGACAGGCTCGTCATAGCGGCCCCGTTCTGGGATATGAGCTTCCCGGCGGCGCTGAAGGCGTTCTTCGAGAACATGTCGCTCTTCGGCGTGACCTTCACGGACAACGGCAGGACCTGCGAGGGGCTTTGCAGGTGCCGTAGGGTGATGTACATCACGACGAGGGGGATGGACATCGAGACCGGCTCGGCCCGCGACCAGAGCAGCTCCTACATAGGCGCGTTTTCCAGCCTCTGGGGCCTCGGCGAGGTCATCACCGTGGCGGCGTGGAACCTGGACTACCTTCAGGGGGACGAGCTGGAGAAGAAGCTCGGCGACACCGAGACCCTCGCAAGGGCCCTCGCCCTGACGTTCTGATTCAGGTCAGAAATGCGCTTAAGAATTTGCCAAACCCGGATGTTTTTCTGTTTTTGGTGCTACAAATCTGTGGTAAGACACGGATTTATAGCACAAAGTGGCGGAAATGAAAAAGAGAACCTCATCGGCTCTCTTTTTCGTTTCTGTGAAGGTCCTTGTTACTTCATCTCGGCGATGGACACCTTGCGGAACTCCTTGCCGAGCTTCTCGAGCTCGAGGGTGGCCTTGCGCGCCCTTGCGGCTGCCGCCTTGTTTCCTTCGTTTGCCTTTGCGAGCTCCGTCTGGAGAACGGCGAGTACTTCGTTGATCTTTGCGATTGTCTCTTTCATATCCGTTGTTTATTTAAGTTGTGAAATTGTCTTTCCGAGTGCGAAGATAATAAAAAATCATGCCCCGCGCGCTATGGAAAGCGAATCCGTGCTAAAACTGGCAAGGGGGGGGGCTATCATCTGCCTGCAATAATTGCAGAGATTTCGTCAACAGGACATAGCGCAATACCTTTGCATCGGAAAAACAGAACAAGCCCTCTTCGTCCAATGGACAGGACAGCGGTCTACGAAGCCGCCGATGGAAGTTCGAGTCTTTCAGAGGGTACCGGGGAGTTTTGACAGAGACGGTCTATGCGCGGGACTGAAAATCCCGAGAACGAGGTTCAAGTCCTCGAGACTCCACCAACGCGGGGGGATGTAGCTCAGCGGCAGAGCAGCGGACCGTTAATCCGCTGGCCGGAGGTCCGAGTCCTTCCATCCCCGCGAAGAACACGGAAGCATGGCCGAGTGGCTTAAGGCACATCACTGCTAACGATGCGGGCGGGAAACCGTCCCTGAGGTTCGAATCCTCATGCTTCCGCACAGCGCTCAGATGGCGAAGCGGTGAACGCGCCGGTCTGCAAAACCGGTATCCGCCGGTCCGAATCCGGCTCTGAGCTCCAGTTGCTGTCTTAGCTCAACAGGAAGAGCGGCTCTTTTGTAACGAGCAGGTTGTCAGTCCGATTCTAACAGACAGCTCAAGAAATTATTGTATATTTGCACCGCAAAACGAAAGTTAGGATATGACACGGACATTCACATTCTGTCGAGACACACGCTGTAGCCGAAGCAGCGTGCGCCGTGCCGTATCCGCCAGCAGTAATCGTTTCCGTCGGTTCTAGGCCCAGAGCGGCACATCATGCCCACAGTCCGTGGGCGCAGTCCGGAAATCCTCCGGCAGACAACACCGAAAAACAACCGCCGCGTCTCCAGCGGCACATATCCTCCCGGATGGGGAGGAAGAACAAGATGGAAACCGAAGCAATCGTAGAACAGATTAAGTCCCTGCTGTCAGAGCTCAGGGCGAAAGGAATATCGGAAGAGGCTATCGACTCGCTGCTGGGGCAGGGGGCCGACCTGAGGATTGTCGTGGACGGCAGGGGATACCTGCTGCTGCCCGACTGCCGGAACATGAAAGTCCGGCTGACGCCGATGGAACGGACCCTGTACATCCTCCTGCTCAGATATCCGGAAGGCATTCCCGTCGATGACCTGTATATGTATTATGATGAGTTGCTGAAGATATACTCGTCGCAGACCGTATATGACGATGAAGAGACTGTCAAGGATGCCGTGGGGGCGCTGGTCGACGACACCAGGACTACCCTGTACACCAATGTCTCCAGGATCAAGAAGAAACTTACCGATAAGCTTGGAGCCAGAGCCGCTGCGCCGCTGCTCATCACCAGAACCGACGGAATCTACAGGATACCCGTGGACAGAAGGAAGGTCTCGTACAGATAGCCTGCAAGAATTGCAGAGATTGGCTGAAGCCGCCCAGACGCGGTATCTTTGCTCCCTATGAACGATGACAGCAATGATTTCACAGACCGAAGGATCGAGGAACTGGTCCTCTGCCTGAGCGAGACGGATATGACCGACGAGCAGATTGTCTCGGTCTGCCTCCGCGCGCTCCCTGACAGGGCGCTTTGCGGCCGTCTTGTCGCGGCGCTGTGCGCCGGCGATATGGGCGGCAGCGAGGTGATTAAGCTCGCCGGCGTCGAGCAGGTCAGCCGATAAGCGTCACCTCGTTGCCGTGCTCCCTTATGACGGTGAGCAGGTCATTCACGTCCATCCACACCGTGGCGGTGTTGTCATTGGGATGGATGCCTATGAGACCGTCGCCTTCAAGAAATCTTCTATCTACGAAAAATCTGACTTTGTGCCCACTGTCGTTCAGCAGCCCGAAGGGCGACACGGATCCCGGATGCACTCCGAGAAGCGCCGTCAGGTCCTCCTCCGGGGCGAAACTGAGACGCCTCAGCCCGAAGGTCGTTCTGAACTCTCTGAGGTCCACGCGCCTCTCTCCCCTGACGGTGATGAGGTAGTGGTTCTCTTTCCTGTCGTCCCTCACGAAGATGTTCTTCGCCAGGCGGTCCCTGTGGGGCATATCCACCGCATCCAGCTCATCCATACTGAAGACGGCCCCGTGTTCCGTCACTTCGTGGCGGATGTTTTTCTCTTTCAGGAAGTCGTATATTTCCTGTTTGCTCATCATTCTGATTTACTTTGCTTTTCTGCTGAATCCTGTTCCCCAGGTGTAGCCTTCCCTAAAAGGGGAAGTTCACACAGGTTATTTACCTCGCCAGCCGTCAGATCAGCAGCATTATCCGTCCCTCGGCCTTGACGAAGGTGTCGGGGTGACGCATAACGACGGCGTACACCTGCGCCGAGGTGACTCTCTGGCCGTCCTTGCGGACGTGCAGCTTACGTGCGTTGATGGCCTCCGCTATCTGCTCGGTCCGCATCCCGGCGTTCCTCTCGGCGAGGACATAGAGTATGGCTTCCTCGATCTTCATCACTCCGCCCACTCGAAGTTCTCTTTCCCTGCTCCTATCTCGAAGTGCAGCTTTGCGATTCCCATATCCATCTTCG
>CAVCRS010000106.1:0-3551 GCA_963604635.1 Faecalibacillus sp. | reverse complement strand
AACGGCTCCCGAAAGTCCACCCGTGCGACCGCAGGGTGATTGTCACTTACGATGAGGAAAATGCTATCGCAGACGATTACGGCACCATAGAGGTCATTCCGTTCTGGAAATGGACATTTCGATGTGCTCAAGAACATTGAAACGCCCGATAAACATCGGAATCATCTGAATTCCAGACCGTTATTATCATTCTTGCGGATGCCGTAGCCGCGGCCTCTAATCGGTTTCCCCGCCAAGCGGAAGAGAATTATGCGGACGCGGTCCATATGGTCATAGACTTTCCTGTCTTTTATCAATAGCGCTCTGGAGCAACCGTTCAGTGTGAGAATAAGGATAAAATCGTCTCCTTCATATTGTGGAACGACTATCTTGCCCTCGATGTCGAGTTCATCCAGAATGTCCTTCAGCCGGGCCTCCGCAGTGGCATTGGCAATCTCCTGCCTTGCCGGGAAGGTGCGGAAATCATTGTACGCTTTCCAGAGCCTCCTCTCGATCCCTGGATGTATCTTATGCTGCGGTTTGAAAACACAAAGCGCATCCACGTGCGAGTGGGAATCGTAACTGGAATCGAAGAGGACCGTGTAGCTATCGTCCGAAGCGTCAATCCCAAATTGGGTGTTATTGTTTATCGTCGCCGCCTTCTCCACACTTGCCGGCAGCCCGACCACAAAACCCAACTGTATTTAAGTATCTATTGGCTGTCACAGACAGCCAATAGATTTAATCAATGCCCTGGAATCGTCGACGTACCAGCAGTCGCGGAGCTCCGGCTCGAAGCGGATCTCGAAGGGGTCCCTTATGCGCATCTGGCGGGTGAGTTCGGAGAGTTTCTCGTGGAGCGGTTTTCTTATCTGAATATACTCGTTCTCGGAGATTTGGCCCGCTTTGAGCTGCCGCTTGGCATCGCCGCTCCGGCGCGACAGTTCGTGGACGGTCTGCCCGATTGGGAACACACGCGCCTTCTCCTTTGCTATGTAACTCCGTGAGAATTCGTCGAATGTGGCCAATTCCCGCCGGATCTCCTCGCTGCGGAGATTGAGGATGAACCAGTCGGAGAAAAGATTCACGAGAAGCGATTCCGCCGTTCCACTATGGAAACCCGTGGCCGAAGCGTCCTCGCTGGGGGCTGTGGAGGTTCTGGTCCTGTTGAAAAAGGAACGATGCCAAGAAATAACCTTGCTGGATGTACAATTGACCGGCGAGGTCATCTCGACCGTGAGTTTTCCGCTGTCATAAAGAACCCGCGCCCTCACGTTCACGCCGGCGAAGTCAAATCCGATTTCGTCCCCGCTGCAGAATTTCTCCGGCAGTGGAAGCCAGGCGGCCTGCTCCACCCCTGCCGAAATTATCTCACGCATATGAGTCGCCTTTTCGAGTTCCTGTGTAAATTCCTTAACATCAATATACAAACGCATAGCTTATAGCCCCCGGGCTTCTTGTGACCTCCCGAGTCATAATCATATACCGAAGACGATGTGGAATATTTCAAAAAATAAAGGCAAAATGGCGGATATCCGGACTCGTATGAAAAAACTTCTCGCCCCATCCATTGTTTTTCAGAAAATAACCATACCTTTGCAGCCGAGAAGCGCAGAAGCTTCGCGAAAAATCCCGACTTCCGGAGAATCCCCCAGGTCTGTCGCCCCAGCCAGGCACACCCCGAAGGATGAATCCAATGTTGAACAAGACATCATTACAGCTCAAGACACCGCAAGTATTCAAAATCATTATCCGTTAACATCTTAGACGGAATTGTATCTTTTCATCAATCAGAATACTTTCTTGACCTTCATCACACACATTCTCAGCCCCCGCATTGGACGATAGTCCGCAGGGCACAGCACACAAATAAGCTTCAACGCTTGCGCAGCGCACGAATTTTCCCGCGCCCGGGAAAGAATGCGCCGCTGCGGAGGTATATGTCTAAAGTTCATCATCATCTTTATGGAAACAGAAAAACGCAACGTCCTTGCGCTCAGGGGGAAATACTGCAAGGACTGCATCATATACACCGAGGACGTGGATGAGAAAGCCGTCGAAACCGTCGGCGCCCTCCTCGCCAATCCCCTCTTCCGGGACACGAAGATCCGCGTGATGCCGGATGTCCACGCGGGCATCGGCACGGTCATCGGCTTCACCTGCCCGGTCACGTCATTCATCAGCCCCGCGCACGTCGGCCTCGACATCGGCTGCGGGATTGACCTCATCCTCTTCGACCGCCCGCTGCCTGCGGACCGCTACGCGCTCTTCGAGCACCGCCTGCGCAAGGAGATTCCCGTCGGATTCAACATCCACTCCACCAGGCAGTTCGAGGTGAAGCACTTTCTCAAGTTCCTCCGCGGCGCGCAACTCCTCGCACGGCCTCGTGAACCACGTCGGCCTCTCGGACGAGGACGATCTCGGCCGCTGGATCGACTCCGTCCGCATTGACCGCTCGACCTTCTACAAGTCCGTCGGCACCGTCGGAGGCGGCAACCACTTCATGGAGTACGACGAGGGCGGCGGCAGGTACGCCTTCACCGTCCACACCGGCTCGCGCCACCTCGGTCTGAAAGTCTTCAACAAATGGGACATCGTGGCCCGCTGCAACCCGAACGCTCCGGGATTCCTCACGGGAGACGACCTGAAAGGCTACCTCACCGATATGGTGATAGCCCAGGCCTACGCCCGCTACAACCGGATGACCGTGCTCGGCAAGGCCGCCGCCATAATGCACAAGCTGAGCGGCGCGCGCGTGGACGGCCGCATCGAGACCACGCACAACTACGTGGACTTCCGCGACATGATGCTCCGCAAGGGCGCCATCCGCTCCTACGAGGGCGAACTGATGGTCATCCCGTTCAACATGCGCGACGGCATCGTGGTCTGCGAGGGCCGGTCCAACCCCGAGTGGAACTGCTCGGCTCCGCACGGCTCCGGCCGCTGCATGTCCCGCTCCGATGCCAGACGCCGGATCAGCATGACGGACTACAGAACCCAGATGAAAGGCATCTACACCACCTCCGTCTGCAGCGGCACCGTCGACGAGGCGCCAGGCGCGTACAAGGACACCGCGAGCATTCTCGACGCCATCGGCCAGACCTGCACGGTCCAATACAGGATGCTTCCGAAAATCAACATCAAGGCGGCTGCGGAGCAGCCAATGAAAAAGTAAACTTCCAAAGAGCAATTTCACAATGAGCGACAATACGAATTTCATAGACTACGTCAAGGTCTTCTGCGCCTCGGGCGCGGGAGGCGCCGTCTTCCCGCCGGCCTTCCAATAGTGTTCATCTCCGCCGCAACCGGAGAGGGCCTCGACAAGCTGAAGAACGAAATCTGGAAACAGCTGAATTCTCCCGCCTCCGCAGTGTGTAAATAAGAATTGCGCCTAAAACGTTATTCGCACTTCTCGATGTACTCAAGGGCAACGAGAAGTGCGATTAAAACCTTATCTGCACTTTTCGATGCACGCGTCATCATTGGACGCGAAGCGGCCGTCTAGTTCCCCGCGTCAATCATCCCCTTGCTGGCCATGAAGGAGACGGAGCGGGAGGCTGTTTCGCTCGCCT
>CAVCRS010000105.1:0-3702 GCA_963604635.1 Faecalibacillus sp. | reverse complement strand
ACATATACGCAAAGAACATCATCAGGGCCACCAGGGCCAGAACGGTCCACCTTGCGACAGCGGAGTCGTTCATCAATTTGCTTACTTTTTCACCCATATCTTATGTACTAAATTTCCGAATGGTCACAAATGTACTCTTTTTTCGGAATAAAAAAGTACCTTTGCTGGGATTTCGTGATACTGATATGATAGAATTGCTGAGCCATATAGAATCTCCTGCGGACCTCCGGAAACTGGACGAGTCCAGTCTGGCGGAACTGTGCGCTGAAATAAGGGAGTATATGGTGGACTGCTGCTCGAAGAATCCGGGCCATCTGGCCTCGAGCCTCGGAGCCGTGGAGATCATCACGGCTCTCCATTATGTATATGACACGCCTTTCGACAAGATAGTGTTCGACGTGGGACATCAGGCCTACGCCCACAAGATTCTCACCGGCCGCCGCAACGAGTTCGCCACGATGCGCACCCGGGGCGGCATCAGCGGTTTCCCGAAAATCAGCGAAAGCCCGTATGACGCGTTCGGGGTTGGACACTCGTCCACTTCCATATCGGCAGCGTTGGGATTGGCGGAAGCCGCGAAGATGAAAGGTGAGCACCGCAAGGTCGTGGCTGTAATCGGCGACGGCGCGCTCACCGGAGGTCTTGCCTTCGAAGGCCTGAACAATGCCGGCGACAGCGATGCGGACCTGCTCGTGATTCTGAACGACAACAACCGCTCCATAGACGAGAATCTCGGCGCCGTGCACAAGCATCTGCTGAAGATCACAACCCATCCGACCTATAACCGCGTCAAGGACAGAATCTGGCACGGAATGGGCGAGAGCGGATTCAGGAAAGCCATCCAGAGATGGGCGAGAAGTTTCAAGTCCTGGCTGGTGAAAGACTCGGGCGGAGACCTCTTCGAGTCCTTGGGTTTCAGATACTTCGGCCCTGTCGACGGGAATGACATCACCGAGATGGTCAGCACTCTGCGAAAGCTCCAGGACATCAGCGGTCCCAGACTCCTGCACTGCATCACCACGAAAGGCAAGGGGTACGCTCCGGCTGAGGCCGATCCGACCGTCTGGCACGCACCTGGCAGGTTCGACCCCAGAACAGGGGAGCGGATTGGACGCAGCGGCAGCGCGGCCAGCAGATACCAGGACGTCTTCGGACAGACTCTGCTGGATCTGGCGAAGGCCGATCCGCGCGTCGTGGGCGTGACTCCGGCGATGGCGAGCGGCAGCGGAATGTCCCTGCTCGCGCAGCAGATGCCTCAGCGGTTCTTCGACGTGGGCATCGAGGAGGAGCACGCGGTGACGTTCTCTGCTGGGCTCGCGGCCGGCGGACTGCGGCCGTTCTGCAACATCTACTCCTCGTTTTCGCAGCGCGCGTATGACCAGATCATCCACGATGTGGCTCTCCAGGGTCTGCCTGTCATCCTCTGCTTCGACCGCGCGGGTGTGGTGGGCGAGGACGGTCCTACGCACCACGGAGCCTTCGATCTGGCGGCGTACCGCAGCGTGCCGGGGATGGTCATCGCCGCTCCGAAAGACGAGCTGGAGCTGCGCAACCTGATGTACACCGCGCTCTGTCAGGAGAAACCGTTCATTATCCGCTACCCGCGCGGCTGCGGGCAGGGAGTCCTCTGGCAGGGGAGCGGGTTCACGCAGCTGCAGCCCGGCAGGGGAGAGTGTCTTCAGCGCGGAAGCCGGGTCGCTCTGCTCGCGCTCGGTCCTGTCGCAGCCGCCGCTCTTGCGGCCTCCGGCCAATGCCGTAACGACTTAGGGTTCACTCCTTCCGTCTATAATATAAGGTATCTCAAACCTCTCGATGAGGATCTGCTGACGGATGCCGCCTCGCATCACGATGTCCTGATCACCCTTGAGGACGGCTGCATCGCCGGCGGGCTTTTCGGAGCTGTGTCTGAATTCGTTGCGTCACACTCACTTGGAAACCTGATTATACCTGCCGGAATTCCGGACAGGTTCATCCGGCAGGGGAGCCGGAGCGAGGAACTTTCCGAATGCGGTCTGGATACGGCGGGGATAATGGAGAAAATCAAGGAAGTTCTTCAAAAAGATTGAAAAAGTTTTGGAGAATCAGAAATTATGCATAACTTTGCACTCCCCTTTTGAAGGGATAGTTCTTTGAACATTGCCGATGTAGCTCAGTTGGCCAGAGCACGTGATTTGTAATCTCGGGGTCGGGGGTCCGAATCCCTCCATCGGCTCAGTTCTTCCGGTTTTATCCGGTTTTATGGGAGGATACCAAAGTGGCCAACTGGGGCAGACTGTAAATCTGCTGCGTCATCGCTTCGTAAGTTCGAATCTTGCTCCTCCCACTTTTTTTATGCGGAAGTAGCTCAGTTGGTAGAGCATCAGCCTTCCAAGCTGAGGGTCGCGAGTTCGAACCTCGTTTTCCGCTCCATATGCCGATGTAGCTCAGGGGTAGAGCGCATCCTTGGTAAGGATGAGGTCATGAGTTCAAATCCCATCATCGGCTCCAGGCCGGGAGTAAAATTCCGGTTTATTTTTGCAGAACACAATTTATACATAATATTATGGCAAAAGAAGTTTTTAAGAGGGATAAACCTCATGTTAACATTGGTACTATCGGCCATGTTGACCACGGTAAGACCACTTTGACCGCAGCTATCACCAAGGTACTTGCAAGCAAGGGCCTTTCTGAGGTCAAGTCGTTCGACCAGATCGATAACGCTCCTGAAGAGAAGGAGCGCGGTATCACCATTAACACCGCTCACGTAGAGTATCAGACCGCTACCCGTCACTACGCTCACGTAGACTGCCCAGGCCACGCAGATTACGTTAAGAACATGGTTACAGGTGCTGCCCAGATGGATGGTGCCATCCTCGTAGTTGCAGCAACTGATGGTCCAATGCCTCAGACAAACGAGCACGTTCTTCTCGCAAAGCAGGTTAACGTTCCTAAGATCGTTGTCTTCCTGAACAAGGTTGACCTCGTTGACGATGAGGAAATGCTTGACCTCGTTGAGATGGAGGTTCGCGACCTTCTTAACAAGTATGATTTCGACGGTGACAACGCTCCTGTTATCCGCGGCTCAGCCCTCGGTGCACTTAACGGTGAACCTCAGTGGGAGGAGAAGGTAATGGAACTTATGGACGCTGTTGATACTTACATTCCGCTTCCAGTACGTCTTACCGATAAGCCTTTCCTTATGCCTATCGAGGACATCTTCTCCATCACTGGTCGTGGTACCGTAGTTACCGGACGTATCGAGCAGGGTACCGTTCACGTTAACGACCCTGTAGAGCTCGTCGGTTTCAGCGAGAAGCCTAGAACATCTGTCTGCACAGGCGTCGAGATGTTCCGCAAGCTCCTTGATCAGGGTGAGGCCGGTGATAACGTAGGTCTTCTCCTCCGCGGTATCGACAAGAAGGAAGTCAAGAGAGGTGAGGTTGTCGCAAAGCCGGGTTCCATCACTCCTCATACAGAGTTTCAGGCTCAGATTTACGTCCTCAAGAAAGAGGAAGGCGGTCGCCACACTCCATTCCACAACAAGTATCGTCCTCAGTTCTTCATCCGTACACTTGATGTTACCGGTGAGATCACTCTCCCGGAAGGTGTCGAGATGGTAATGCCTGGCGATAACGTTGAGATCAATGTCAAGCTCATCACCCCAGTCGCTATGAACGAGGGTCTTAGCTTCGCTATCCGTGAGGGTGGCCGCACAGTAGGTGC
>CAVCRS010000104.1:0-3824 GCA_963604635.1 Faecalibacillus sp. | reverse complement strand
GAGTCATCCCCGACAACTGTACCGTCAGGAAGAAGTCCGACACCTCGCTCCAGTCGTCAACCTTCAGTTTCTCAGGCGAATAGGCCGAAACCACGACCACGTCCCCGTCCGTCAGCAGGTCAGTGTCATACTCCCCGGCGGCGTCCCAGATATGCAGCTGCACAGGCTCGCTTGTGAATTTGTCGTGGTGGATCCTGT
This sequence comes from Faecalibacillus sp., assembly GCA_963604635.1. Taxonomy (GTDB): domain Bacteria; phylum Bacteroidota; class Bacteroidia; order Bacteroidales; family UBA932; genus Cryptobacteroides. The sequence goes on along the minus strand of CAVCRS010000104.1, from coordinate 3,626 downwards.
TCAGAGTCTTGCCGATAAGTTTCCAGCTCTTGTCCGGCAGTCTGTCCTGCGAGAACAGCCCTCTCTGTGAATTCTTCTCGTAGATGAAAAGCGTGTCGCGAAGGTCATTCAGAGCCTCGTCATCATCCTCGTCGACCAGTTCCGCGCCCGGCGCGAACGGGGTGAAATCCACATACGGAAGCCGTGTGACAGAGTATAAACCGATGATAATCAGAGCTCCGGAGGCGAGAACGAAGGCGATCAGCTTCCCGCGGCGGTTCTCCGAATCCAAATCCTTTACCGGCAGGAAGGCCAATGCCGCCAGAACGCAGAGCACCAGATTCTTAAGCAGCGACTGCAGGTGCGTGAGGTGAAAAGCCTCGCCGAAGCAGCCGCAGTCCATCGACGGATTGAAAATGACCAGCGCGACTGTCACGAGCGTGAACACTCCGATCAGCGCACTCGCGATTACCGCCGTCACTTTTTTCCACAGGCCTGCGGCCAATGCGGCCCCGCACAATGTCTCTGTAAGGCTGAGCAGTATCCCGACTGCTTTAGAAGTCGGAATCAGAAACGACAGACCGAAAAACTGGAAATACTCCTTTACTATAAGTGAAGTCCCCACCGGGTCCTGAAGTTTCAGAACTCCGGACATAAGGAAGGTAAGTCCTATGACTATCGCGCAGAATCGGTGCAGTATCTGACGGAATGATTTCATCTTCAGACTGTTATTTAAAATTGAACTTCTTTTCGACTATGCTGAGGATCCTTTCGGTAATCACATCCTCGTGGGCTATGTGCCCGTCCTCCCCGCTGCAGTCCACCACTGTGAAGTTGCTGTCCAGGCCTTCCTGATTCAGGTATATCGCGCGGACCCTTTTCTGGAACTCGATGCTGGCTTCGTGTATGTCCTTCTTGCCCTCCAGATAATCCCGGTCATCTCCCTGACGATGGGAGTTCAGATTCGACTCCACGAAATCTATCGGGACATCAAGGAAAAGGTTGAGGTCCGGCTTCGGAAGGGCGAAGTCCCCGAATTCAGTCTGCAGAATCCAGTCGCGAAGCCTCTCCGCCTCGTCTGGCTCCTTGATTTTGGCGCACTGGTAGGCTATATTCGAATAGACATACCTGTCCAGAAGCACGCAGACTCCCTGAGAGAGCTTTTCCCTTATGATCGGGGCGGCCCCGTGGCGGTCTTCCGCATAGAGAAGCGCCACGAGCTGGGGATGCACGGACTCCATACTCCCGAAATCCCCACGCAGGAACCTGCTTATCAGCTCCCCGTAGACAGGGGCGTCATAGCGCGGGAAATGAATGTATTCCAGTGCCCCGCACTTTTTTTCGAGATACTCTCTAAGTCTTTTCAGCTGAGTGGATTTGCCCGCTCCGTCCAGTCCTTCCAGTACAACAAGCATAACCAAAATCTTTATTCGAAACCACTTCTTTTTTATTCAGAAAGAAGCTAATCGTACAAAGATACCATTTTTTATGTACTTTTGAAGGTGGAGAAAAAGAATGATTATGAAAAAAGCTGACAGGGACATAAAGCTGATGGGAATCGTGAATCTGACTCCGGATTCCTATTTCGCACAGAGCCGGGTGGCGTCTGTGGACGCCTTCCTTAAAAGAGTTCAGAAGCTTCTGGACGAGGGGGCTGACATAATAGATGTCGGTGCCGTTTCCACGCGGCCCGGAGCTGAAAGCGTTTCTGTCTCAGAGGAGTGGGGGAGACTCGGAGACGCATTGAACGCCTTCGCGAAGGCGTTCCCGGAAACAGCCTTGAGCGTCGATACGACGAGTGCGGAGATTGTCTCGCGCTGCTGCGAGGCTCTCGGGCGGGGAATAATCGTGAATGACATTTCCGCCGGCGAAGACGATCCGGAGATGCTCGAACTAATTGGCCGTCAAGGCCTTCAGTATATAGCTATGCACAAGCGGGGGAATCCGCGCTCGATGCAGTCGCTCTGCTCTTACGGGGATGTCGCGGAGGATGTGCTGCAGTATTTCCGGGATTTTGCTCTCAAGGCTGACGCCGCCGGCGTGAAGGACTGGATTCTCGATCCTGGTTTCGGCTTCGCGAAAACGGTGGAGCAGAATTATGCGCTGCTGCGCTTGCTCGACCGCTTCGAAGAACTCGGCCGGCCGCTGCTTATCGGGATTTCGCGCAAAAGCTTTATTTATAAACCATTGGGCGTAGCCCCGGAAGATGTTCTCGATCAGACGCAGGCCCTGCACCTCGAAGCTCTCAGGCTCGGCGCGGACATCCTGCGCGTGCACGACGTCGCCTCCGCACGCCGCACGGTGCAGGTCTATCGGATGCTCTGCGGTGATTAAAGTTTATTTCCCGGAGCGGATGTCGTCGCGGATCAGGCAGCTGGCCGGAGTGCCGATGGTGGAGTGGCTGAAGCCTTGAAGCTCAAAGAGTTCCACCGGATGTCCGAGGTACTTCAGGATGGCGTAGAGGTGCGCGTTCTCCTCCCAGCGGGCGAGCATTTCGAGATTGCGGTCGCCGGTGATGAGCATAAGCGGAGCGCCCTCCCTGCGGCTCTGGAATGACGGAGCATACTCGTCGATGAACGGGATGTCCACGTCCATTCCGCGTTCCTCCTTGATGGTGAAATGCGTCGCGGTCTGGCCGCTCACAGGATAAGCCTTCGCAATCCTGTCTGCGTCAATGCCGTACTTGCCCAGATATGATTTGTCCAGAACGAGCATAAGCGTCAGATACCCTCCGGCGGAGATGCCTCCGACATAGATTCTGTCAGGATTGCCGCCGTATTCGGCGATATGGTTGAATACCCACGCGAGGGCCATAGCTGAATCGTCGATGTACCCCGGGCACTTAACCTTCGGATACAGACGGTAATTCACGTCCACTACCGCGAAGCCCTGATTTCGGAACATTCCGTTCAGGCTTTTCTCTCCGCCTTTCAGACCGCCGCCATGGAACCATACGAGAGTGGCAAAGCCGGAAGTGTTTTCAGGATAATAGATATCCAGTTTGCAGCGCTCCAGACGGTATGCGTCCGTTTCGTCCGCAGCAGTGTAGGGAATATCTTTGATGTGTGCATAGTCCTGCGCCAGCATCGTCATAGACAGTGTCAGGAAAAGGAGGGTGAAGAGTATTTTTCTCATATCGGCATCTTTGTGCGGTTATTCTGTAATAGTGCAAAGCTACTTAAATATTTCGAGAAAAGCGAGTATACCTGTAAGTACTGCGACCGTCAGTTTCAGTCTATCAGGGTAATGACCGCCAGCCCCTGTTTCCGCCATCCTCTGGGACCGAACAAAGGTAGACATTCTCCGGCGCTGTAGGCCCGGGGGCTTCAAAGAAAGAAAAGGAGAGCCTTCGGGGCTCTCTTTTTCGTTTCGCGACACCGCTGTCAGACCATCCACCGATAATTATGCGACAATTATCTGTTTACGATAGTTACATCAAAAAACGAAAACCGTCTTATGGAGATTTGCCGTGTTTATATTTTTTTTCACTTCAAATTTACAAAAAACATATCACAAAAACAATAGCTATTTCGATGATTGTCAAAGACAATAGCTATTTTTTTCACCATATTTTACCGGCATCTTGCATTTAAATATTTGGTTGAAAAAAACGGGTCTTTTTTAACCAAATGGACCTATCTCTGGAT
>CAVCRS010000103.1:0-3903 GCA_963604635.1 Faecalibacillus sp. | reverse complement strand
ACATTCAGGTCGAACGAGTCGGCGAGTTCCAGTCCGAAACCGAAACAGCCGCTTGCAGGAATTACAGGATTCGGGAAATGAACGCCGCAAATATTTACAGATAAATCCTTTACCATATTATCTCCTCCTTTCTGAAAACCGGTCCGTCCTTGCAGATGCGCTTGGCCCCCACCGTCGTGTGACAGGAGCAGCCATAGCAGTATCCTGCCCCGCAACCCATTCTCTCTTCGAGACTTGCCTCGCCGCTGCCTTCCAGCATAGCGCATACCGCCTGCATCATTTTCATAGGCCCGCAGGTGTAGAAAAAGTCATATTGAGGCTTCGCCGCCGCGATGGCGTCCGTCACGAAACCTCGGGTTCCCACACTGCCGTCCATTGTCGCGAGCAGGGGAGTGACGCCCATCTTGCGATACTCCTTCGCGAGCACGATATCGCTTTCGGAGTTAAAGCCCAGCGCGACCGTAACTGCCTTGCCCTGAGCGAGAAGCTCCTTGCAGAGCAGGTGCAGCGGCGCGGCCCCGAGACCTCCGCCGGCGAGCAGCGCGGCGCTCCTGCACTCATCAGTCGAGAATCCGTGGCCGAGGCCAACGAGAAGGTCGAGTTTCTCCCCGACTTTCATTCTGGAGAGCTGCCTTGTACCTTCTCCCACAGTCTTGTAGACCAGAGTCAAACCTTCCGGCCCACAGTCACATACGGAAATCGGACGTCTGAGATAGAAGCCGTCCAGGGCTATGTCCACGAACTGTCCGCTATGGACCGCGACGGGAATATCGGCACTGAGCCGGAGGGAGAAAATATCCTTTGCCACCGAGTCGTTGCCGTCTATTCTGAAAAGCAGTTTCTGCATATATTAATCTTGGTAAACTATTATTCCGTCCTTTATGGTGCATCTGACTTTCCCGCGGACTTTCCACCCGTCGAACGGCGTGGAATGCCCTTTCGAGTAGAATCGGCTGCTGTCTATGGTGTATTCCCTGTTAAGGTCGATTACGGTGATGTCTGGTTTCTGACCTTCTTCGAGGCACCCTCCGAGCCTGAAAATCCTTCTCGGGGATGCGCAGAGGGCATTCACGATGCAGTCCAGAGATACTTTCCCGCTGAGCACCAGGGAAGTATAGAGCACAGGAAATGCGGTTTCGAGTCCCACGATACCCATCGCACTGTCTTTCAATCCTTTGGATTTCTCCTCGGCGCTGTGAGGGGCGTGGTCTGTAGCGACGGCATCGATGGTGCCGTCTTTCAGACCCTCTATAAGTGCTTCACGGTCAGCGCGTGAGCGGATTGGCGGGTTCATTTTGAAGCCGCCGCATTCCTGAATGTCATCTTCGCAGAGGCAGAGGTAGTGCGGAGCGGTCTCGCAGGTCACGCGTATGCCGCGCCTTTTTGCATCGCGGATAAGCGCGACGCTCTCGGCTGTCGAGATGTGGCAGACGTGGTAGCGGCAGCCTGTTTCTTCGCAGAGTTTCAGGTCGCGGGCGATCTGCCTCCACTCGCTCTCTGAGCATATTCCCTTGTGACCGTGCGACTTACAGTACTCGCCATCGTGGATGTAGCCGCCGCGCAGCAGCGAATTGTCCTCGCAGTGCGCCGCCAGAATGACGTCTTCACCCGCCGCGGCCAACATAGCCTTTCGCATCATATCTTCGCTCTGCACGCCGCTGCCGTCGTCGGAAAACGCCACGACGCGGTCTTTCATCGCCGCGAAGTCTGTAAGCTGCGTGCCTTTGCGCCCGAGCGTGATAGAAGCGTAGGGGAGGACTTGTACGACCGCGTCGCGGTCAATAATCGCCTGCTGCACAGCGAGATGCTCCGGAGTGTCGGGCACTGGGTCGAGGTTCGGCATAGCGCATACAGTGGTGTAGCCGCCGGCGGCCGCGGCCTGCGAACCGGTCTTTATGGTCTCTTTGTACGAGAACCCGGGCTCCCGAAAATGAACGTGGATGTCCGCAAAGCCGTAGCTTACGAGACATCCACTTGTGTCGATTATTGAAAAATTCCGCCCTACCTGCAGGTTGTACCCCTTCCTGCAGATGATGCCGTCCTTTATGAGAATGTCGGGACCGCTACCTCTGAGCAAAATTCCGTTGTTCATTGAATTTGTGCGACTGCGAATTTGTGCGACTGCACGCGCAATCGCGCAAAGGTATGAAAATAAATCCGTCCGGGCAAGAGAAAATCCTGTCCGGACGGAGGTATTTTTTGCCGGCGGCTGTTTTGTCGGAACGCAGGGCGGTTTCTTCTGACCGATGACGGGCTATTTGGTCTTGTCGAGCGCCTGTTTGATGTCATCCAGGATGTCCTCGACATCTTCGATGCCGACGGAGAGACGGATGAGGTCAGGGGCTACGCCTGCTTCTCGGAGCTGTTCATCGGAAAGCTGGCGGTGTGTATGGCTGGCCGGATGGAGCACGCAGGTGCGGGCGTCGGCCACGTGGGTGACGATGTTTATCATCTCAAGCGAGTCCATAAACTTGATGGCGGTTTCGCGGTCGCCTTTCAGGCCGAAGGCAATCACTCCGCAGGAGCCGTTCGGAAGATATTTCTGTGCAAGTTCATAGCAGTCGTCGCCTTTCAGACCGCTGTAATGTACCCAGGCTACGCGTGGGTCTGCCTTGAGGAACTCGGCCACAGTCTGGGCGTTTTTGCAGTGCTGGGCCATTCTCAGATGCAGGGTCTGAAGGCCGATGTTCAGCAGGAAAGAGTTCATAGGGGCAGGGATGGATCCGAGGTCGCGCATAAGCTGGGCCACGAGTTTGGTCATATAACCCATTTTGCCGAAAGCCTTTACGTAGGTAAGGCCGTGGTAGCTCTCGTCAGGGGTGCAGAGACCCGGGAATTTGTCGGCGTGGGCCATCCAGTCGAAGTTGCCGCTGTCGACTACCGCGCCGCCCACCTGGGTGGCGGTTCCGTCCATATATTTGGTGGTGCTGTGGGTCACAATGTCTGCGCCCCATTCGAAAGGACGGCAGTTCACTGGAGTCGCGAAGGTGTTGTCCACGATGAGCGGGACACCGTTTTTATGTGCAATCCGGGCGAATTTCTCGATGTCGAGAACACGGCAGCCCGGGTTGCTGATGGTCTCGCCGAATACGAGTTTGGTGTTGGGCCTGAAAGCTTTCTGGATTTCCTCTTCGCTGTCCTCCTGATTCACGAAGGTGCAGTCGATGCCGAGTTTCTTGAGGGTGACACCGAACAGGTTATAGGTGCCGCCGTAGATTTCGTTGGATGTGACAATATGGTCGCCGGCGTTGCAGATGTTGAAGACTGCGTAGAAATTGGCCGCCTGGCCGCTTGAAGTGAGCATTGCGCCCACGCCGCCTTCGAGCTGAGCGATTTTCTTCGCGACGGCGTCGTTTGTCGGGTTCTGCAGGCGGGTGTAGAAATAGCCCTCCTTCTTCAGGTCGAAGAGCATCGCCATCTCCTCGGAGTTGTCATATTTGAATGTAGTGCTCTGAACTATAGGCACTTCGATAGGTTCGCCGTTCTTAGGTCTGTATCCACCCTGAACGCAGATGGAGGCCGTACGCAATTTCTTGTCCATAATTTGTTCATTTTTTCCGGAGCTTTGTCCGCACGCCCGCCGAGACCTTCTACAGCCACGGCATGTCCGCCGAGACCTTCTGCGGCCGCAGCGACTCCGCGAGAGCCCCGCTCCTTTAATCCCCGCGAAGTTAGATAAAGTTTTTAAATCCCTGTCCAGTCCCAGCATTTTTCACCGTTTTTCCTGGTACCTGGAAGATGCGGGTGCCACAGAGGCCTGTGGAACCGTACTTGAAGCGGAATCCCGTCACCGGCGACCTTCATAATGACAATCTCTCGTCGCATCCTTGATGCAGACAATCCTGAATGCATCATTGTCCTCGGAATCCATCCCGATCCGGTCGATTCTGTCCACATCGATTA
>CAVCRS010000102.1:0-3935 GCA_963604635.1 Faecalibacillus sp. | reverse complement strand
ATCTTAAGGAGTGGCGCGAGCTGCAGACGCGCTGGCACGAGTGGGGTGTATTCTGTCCGCTGTACCGTGCTCACGGCCAATGGCCTCTTCGCGAGCCTCAGAACATCGCGCCGGACTCCGATCCTGCTTATCAGACAATCGTTTCCGTCGACCGCTTCAGGTACAGGATTATGCCGTACATCTACACGATGGCCGCACGCGCGCACTTCGACGACTACACGATTATGCGTCCGTTCGTGATGGACTTCACGGATGATGCTACGGCGCTCGCGGTGGATGACGAGTTTATGTTCGGCGACGCGTTCCTCGTCTGCCCGGTCTACCAGTACAAGCAGCGCAGCCGCGAGGTGTATCTGCCATCCGGTGGGTGGTATGATTTCTTTAGCGGCCAGGCTCTCGAAGGTGGCCGCAGCTTCACGGCGGACGCTCCGTTCGAGCGGATTCCTGTCTATGTGCGTGCAGGCCAGATCGTTCCGATGGGTCCGGACATCCAATACACCGCCGAGGATGACGGCAGCACTCTGACACTTCGCATTTACTCGGGCGCAGACGCCCAATATGCTCTCTATGAGGACGATGGCATTTCGTACGACTACGAGAAGGGTTCCTACTCGTGGATTCCGTTCAGCTGGGATGAATCCGAGGGCACTCTGACCATCGGCGAGCGCACCGGTTCCTTCCCTGGAATGGCAGAGGTTAAGACCATCACCGTCGAGCTCGTCTCCCCTACCGGCACCCGCACCAGCGAGCCTATCGCCTACGACGGCACTGCCCAAACTATAAAACTGTAGCACTCGCTACGCATAACTTAATTGGCCGGCTCGATAAAGCCGGCCAATTCTGTATTCATATTGCACCCGGCAGATTCGAAGAACTATGCCGAAGGCAAGCCGTGAGGCGGGGCCGCAGCGCGAGAAGGGTTGGCTTGTGAGATAGCTCGCGCGGAGGCTGCTTCCTCCCATAATGGGAGGACTGAGGTGGGAAATAATTGGCCGGCTCGATAAAGCCGGCCAATTCTGTATTCCTAAACAAACTGCACGTCCTCTTCCCTCTTCCCTCTTCCCTCTTCCCTCTTTCCTCTTTCCTCTTTCCTCTTTCCTCTTCCCCGATTCCCTCTTACCTTCTGCACGTCTCTCCTCCCCTCTCTTTCTTTTTCCTCACTCTTCTCTCCTTTTACTTTACTTTCGGTCTCAACTCCACTCGCCTCTCCCCTCTCTCATCACTCATCTCCCGTCTCCCGCCTCTCATCTCTCTATCTTTCATCTTCCATCTTCCTCCTCCCGTCCAGGTCCGAGGATTCTCGGCCATTTATGCTGGAACCTGGATGAGGTAGGTGCAGCACAGCGTCCTCTGGGGCCTCCACCTATTCCAGGTCCAAGGTTTTTCCACCATTTATGCTGGAACCTGGATGAGGTAGGTGCAGCACAGCCTCCTCTGTGGCCTCCACCCATTCCAGGTCCAAGGTTTTTCCACCATTTATGCTGGAACCTGGATAGCCAGACAGCGATAGATTTGTTTCAGGGAACAATACGGAAGCCGACGGGAAACCAGCGATGCGACTCTCATCTTCTCCTGGTCCGTCAGCTGGGCATAAGACCGCCCCGACAATATCTCCTTATCTACGATTCGGCAAATCTCAATATCTTTCGTAGCCTCCTTCACACTTCGTCTGCGTTCATTCTGCTGGAGTTCCCCAATGTCATAATCAGGTTCTATATGACTGATGGTCAAGGGCTTCTCATCCGCTTTCGGTTTATCCAGATCAGCATAGGACGGTCTGTTTATGCAGAAAATGTAGTTTTTCGCCGTCATATACAGCCTTTCGACCGCAGGAATTTCCAGAAACGACTTCGGTGAAATCATGCCCTTTTCATTCAGCCACAAGGATTTGGGAAGCGGCACATTCCCGGGATAAAATCTGGAGCATCGTCTGTTGCTTCTGGCCTCATCCATATTCAAGTCCTCAGTGAAAATATACCGCGCCGAGCAGAATTCATACCCTATCGCCGTATCAGTCACAAGGTGGTGAACAGGATTTCTCAGAACATAATTTACCGCGTGAAGTATCCGGTAAAGGGAATCCAGACACTCCGTATGGAAATATCGCTCTCCCAGACGCCCGGTACGGCCGTACTTGAAGTTGAACCATTTGGTGTATGAATTTCTGAAATTGGATACAAATCTCGAGATGTCAGGAGACTGGACTACCATATGGATGTGGGTGGACATAAATGCAAAGGCAAATATATGAGTGCCAGTCCGGTGCGCAGCCAGAGCCATTTTGGAGATTCCGGACCTGTAGTCCTCTTCCTCGCGATGCATCAGTTCGTTCCCGGACTTGATGCAGATGTGTAAAAGATCGTATTTTTCCATAATCCAAGTTTTCGTCGTTTCACCGCGAAAATTATGCCGCGGAAAAGGAGAAATTGTTGACAGTGTTTTAGAAGCCTGAAGCCGGAATGAAGGCTGTACTCACTGTGGGCATTGGTCGCGCAGCAGCCGCTGCGCGGCCTGCTCTACAGATGCTGGCTGTTGGCGAGGCGGATGTCCATCAGGGAAATGTGCTCGTTGCGGTAGCGGGCGTTCGGGTTCAGCTCTCCGTGATTCAGAAGCGGATCGTCCGACTTTGCGAACTGAATGGCCTTCTGAGGGCAGTTATGGATGCAGGAGAAACAGAACTCGCAGTCGCCTGACAGGTGAACGCCGTCGAGGCCGATGGTGAAATTCCCTCTCGGGCAGAGGTCTTTGCAGACTTCACATTCGATGCAGGCATCGGTGATGACGAAGGTCTTCTCGCTGCGTTTGAGGAAACCGACCTCCGGGTCAAGACCTGCATACTGCATAAAATAATCGTGCATCATACGGTCCTGCCCGGTGGAGGGCTGCACCCAGGCCTTTCTTTCGGCGATTTCGCCCTTGATTCTGGCGAGATTCTCGGGGATGTGCTTGTCGAGCTTTATCTGCTCGTTCATATCGAAGTCGGGCAGCCAATTGTCCACCATAAGGATGGTCGCGATGTAATCGAATTTCTGACCGGCCTTTCGGGACGCCTCATCCCAGAGCTCCGCAGCGTTGGCGCAGATATTCCCATAGGTCAGCACGGCGAATTTGTAGTCGGCAGTGAGTTTTGCCTGCTGGATGAAACGCCTCACCATATTCGGAGGCATATGGCCATAGACAGGATAGACAATCCCGATTTCATCGGCTGTGATTTCCAGGTCTCCCTTCCGCATCAACTGGGGAATGCTCAGAAGTTCTGTATTCCCGTCCGCAAGTTCCCCGGCTATATGGAGGCTGTTGCCGGTGCCGGTGAAATACAGGATGACACGCTTGGCTTTCTTTTCGGAAGACGCTGAGAGTGAAGGCATTCCGAGTGTTGCCGCGGCCATACCGACTGCCGCTGTACCGAGAATTGATTTCAACGCTTCACGGCGGGTGATTTTTTTGTCTCCTATCATTATGAGATGGTGCTGCACCGGATGGCAGCTGGCTAAAAAGTTGTTTAAAATTGGGACGGATTTACATCAGTATGTCATCGCGAAGATGTTTAGTGACTCCTTAAAAATCACTCACCCGACCAGAAGAACGGCACGGAACCGTTCCTGCACAAATGTAAGGTAATTCTCTCGGAAATCACAGTCGCTGCCAGAGTTTTTTCTATTCTTTCAGATAAACCTGCCACTCTCAGACCCAATCCAGGTCCGAGGGTTTTCGGGCTATTTTAATGAGACCTGGATGGAGTGGGTGCCGCAAAAGGCGCTCTGTGGCCTGCGGTCAATCCAGGTCTGAGGATTTTCCGCCATTTACGCTGGGACCTTCTATGTTGTATTCCAAATTAATTGAATACTTTTTGTTAATATAATTTATTGTATATCAATACAGTCTTAGCTAAGTCCCTGTTTTTCAACAGGTATTAAAGTCCCTGCCGCCCGTAT
>CAVCRS010000101.1:0-4305 GCA_963604635.1 Faecalibacillus sp. | reverse complement strand
CCTTTTTGGAGCTGAATTCTGACGCTGACGCTTTCGGTCTGTATCAAGGACAATCTTCAGTACGAGTCCTTGTACTTATCTTTTATATTATACAGTCTCTTAGCTCAGTTGGTTAGAGCGCCACACTGATAATGTGGAGGTCGGCAGTTCAACTCTGCCAGGGACTACTTATCTTCCCGGGGGTATAGCTCAGTTGGTAGAGCACCTGCTTTGCAAGCAGGGGGTCAGGAGTTCGAATCTCCTTATCTCCACTTAAAACGCCTTTCAGCATCGCTGAGAGGCGTTTTTCTTTTTCGTGTCTCAAGGAATACCGGCAAAACCAGAAGCAGGGCTATGACGGAGAAGATCATTCCCCCTATGGTGCCGACAGAGAAATAATCTTACGAATGCCCTATTTTACAACTTTCTTATGTTTTCAATGCCCTATTTTACATATTTTGTTGTTCTGAAAATGCCTTATTTGATATGCCTCAACCTGTGCTATATCAGCCAAGAGGGTGCATTACAAGGTTTCCCAAGTAATGCACCCTCTGGAAATTTACCGGCCAGCGGGGCTGCGGAATCAGAACGGAAGGTCGTCGACAACGTCGAGACCGACTTCCAGGGACGGGGCTTCAGGCGCGGGCTGCTGAACCTGAGGGGCCTGTGGAGTCTGCGGAGCCTGAGCCGGCTGAGCAGCCTGCGGCTGGTATGGCTGCTGGTAAGGCTGCTGCTGATAGGCAGGCTGATAAGGCTGGCTCTGCTGCGGGACGCTCTGCGCCGGACGCGAATATCCGCCCTGCTGCTGATAACCGCCCTGTGGGGCTGATCCGTAACCGCCGTTGCCCCCGTCTGAAGCATTCGAGTCGCGCCTTCCGAGAAGCTGGATATTGTCCACTACCACTTCGGTCGTGCTCCTCTTGGCTCCGCTCTGGTCAGTCCAGCTGCGGGTCGAAAGTTTTCCCTCCACATAGATCTGGCTTCCCTTGCGGATATACTTTTCAGCCAGCTCCGCAGAATTTCTCCAGGCTACGATATTGTGCCATTCCGTGTTCTCGCGCAGCTCTCCGCTGCGGTCACGATAGCGTTCCGTAGTCGCAAGCGTGAACCGTGCGACCTTACTGTTCCCGTTCTGGGAAGAATTTCCATCAAAGTAACGTACTTCAGGGTCTCTGCCCACGTTACCGATCAGCATAACTTTATTCAGTGACATAGTATATGATAATTTAAATATTGTCCGGTTCAAACCTTCCTGCAATATATGAAATAAAGTTCGAATCCTCTCATTTTATCAGCAAAATCTGTGCTTCCCAGCCCCTGTCCTCTCTCTGACCACGGGGTTCTTTTCCGCACGAATATGTTTCTTTAACAAATGAAAGAATCCTTAAACCCTGTGTCAGGCAAAATTTTCCGTCTCTGCAATTTTCTGCCATTCAGGGCATTGTACGATTTGAGAGAAAGATTTTATTTTTTGAAAGTTCGATTTGGTTTCGTTTTGTTACCTTGCACCCGCATTAAGTTGCATGACCTATCTATATACGAAGCCTGTTTCGGAGGTCTTCCGAACGCGCTTCTGAAAAAGGGATTGAGGTGTTTGCCTTTGCCTCAATCCCTTCTATATATTTTTCAGACCGACTTCCTATTTGCGGTTCGGCTCGTCGATTCCGAGTTCAGGATGCCTGCGCGCAGATGCGCGGAAGAGCAGGGCCACGGTGATGGCGACAACTCCCAGACCGATGAAGATATATTCCGCACGGACGGCCGCCACGAGGGTGGACGCCTCGGACTTGAATACCCTGCCCACGAAAATAGGTACCAGCAGCATACCCATATTCTGGATCCAGTAGGTCAGGGAATATGCGGTCCCCAGATTCTTTTCCGGCACGATCTTCGGTACCGTCGGCCACATTGCCGAAGGCACGAGCGAGTATCCTACGCCCAGAATGGCTATTCCCGCATAGCCCCAGAGCGGAACGCCCTGAGGGGCGAATGCGATGATAAGATGCGCGCAGAATACCAGAACGGCACCGATTATCATCCATCTGGTGGCTTTCCCGACCTTGTCGACAAGAGCTCCGAAAAGCGGCGTGAACACGACAGTGAAGAAAGGAATCAGGGTAATCATCCATTTGGCGCTCTCCGAATCCATTCCGAAACGGGGGATCACTATGGCGGTGCCGAACTTCTTGAAGGAGATGATGCAGCAATAGAAGAATACGCATAGAAGCGCCACCAGGATGAAACGCGCATTGGTCAGAAGCCTGAGGATGTCCGAGAACTTGAACTTGTCGTTCTCCGCCACTTCGCCGCGTTTCAGGCTGATGCCGGCGTTGCGGTCGAAATTTGCGTCCATTGCCACGAACACCGCCCAGAGAATGCCTCCGAGCAGCAGCAGGCCCAGACCGAGCATCGCGGGGCGCGATGTCTCGGCGAGCGTATAAACCTGCCCCGCCGCCTTCTCCGCCACGAGCATAGGCGAAATTATGAAGGCCGCGGCTGTACCCAGCCGGGCAATGGCAAGCTGGAGTCCCATCGCGAGGGCGACATTGCGTCCCTTGAACCATTTGGCGATGCTTCGGGTCACAGCCACACCTGCGATTTCACTGCCCAGTCCGAAGAGCATACATCCCACATAGGCGATGATAAGGGAAGTCTGTGGCGGCAGTCCGGAACTGATGGCACCATAGACCGTAGCCGCTCCGGCTATCATAAGTCCCACGAATATGGACCCTACGATGCGCACGCCGAAGATGTCGAGCAGTATGCCGCATACTATCAGGCCTCCGCAGACGCAGAGGAAAGAGTATCCTCCGGCGTAGAAGCCGTAGGATTCGGAATCCCATCCGAGCTCCAGCATCTCGGGATGCTTGAACAGCTGGGACAGGGTGGAGAACATATCGTCGAAGAAGTACGATGCGAACATCGGTACCACCAGACATGCCAATGCTATCCAGCACAGGTATTTGCGGGTCTTTATAGGGGACATGGCTCGTTCGTTTTGTTATAACCGCTATTTCTTGATGTTCGGAAGCTCGAGACCGTAGCCCTTGGCGCGGTCCTCCTTCTTGAGCAGGAAGCTGAAGATGAACGCGAGGACTCCGAAGCAGGAGAATACAATCATAGGCACGGTGTATCCGCCGGTGGACTGGCGAAGCGACCCGATGAGCATAGGAACGAGGCAGAGGCCGATGTTCTGAACCCAGAAGATGAGACAGTAGGCGGAGCCCAGAATCTTCTCGTCGATGATTTTAGGTACAGACGGCCAGAGGGCTGCGGGAACCAGCGAGAAGCTTACGCCCAGGGTGACGATCAGCACCAGGGCGAAACCCTTGCTCGGGAACATAGGCAGCAGGAATGCGAAGCTCAGGTGGCAGGCGACCATAATGACGGCACCGGCCATAAGCATCGTGGCGCCCTTGCCCACGCGGTCGAGGAAGAAGCCCAGACACGGCGTGAGAAACATAGCCAGAACAGGGAAGCAGCTGAAGAGCTGTGCGGCTGAGGCGGCATCGATGCCGAGGGTCTCCTCCAGAAAGTTGGGGGCATATCTCTGGAACGGGAAGATGGCGCTGTAGTAGAGCACGCAGAGCAGGGCCACGATCCAGAACATCTTGCTCTTGAAGATGGCGCCGAGGTCGCTCATATGGAACTCGTCCTCAGGGGATTTCTCCTCAGTGGCAAGTCCCGCCTCCACAAGCTGGCTGTCGAACTTGCGGTCCATAATGCCGAAGATGATGAAGTTGATAAGGCCGATTACGAGCAGCGCACCGCAGAATCCGAGAGGTGCCACAACCGAACCGTCGAACTTCGCGGAGATGAGCGGAGCAATCCACATAACTCCGAACACGCCGAGACGGGCGATAGCCATCTCGAGTCCCATAGCGAGAGCCATTTCCTTGCCTTTGAACCACTTGGCGAGAATCTTGGACACGTTCGTACCTTCCATTTCGCAGCCGCAGCCGAAGATCATGAAGCCCAGCGAAGCCATCTTGGCGCTTGCCGGCATCTCGACCCACCAGCTTCCGAGCCACTGTGCGAACGCCGTGGTCTGGAACCAGTCGCTGATGCCGATGAACTTGATGCAGGCTCCGAATACCATAAGGCCTGCGGAGAGGATGCCGGAGAAGCGGACACCCAGCTTATCCAGAATGACGCCTGCGATGATAAGGAAACCGCAGACGTTCAGAATGTATTCGGACGCGGCATATTTGCCGAAGACGCCGCTGTCCCATCCCAGATTGCTCTCCACGAGAGACTTAAGCGGGGACATTACGTCCACGAACATATACGCAAAGAACATCATCAGGGCCACCAGGGCCAGAACGG
>CAVCRS010000100.1:0-4402 GCA_963604635.1 Faecalibacillus sp. | reverse complement strand
CAAACAGGAAGGTCAATGTCGAGTTCGGATTGGTGGCTGTCGCCCACAATCTGAGGAAATATATGACTGCTAAAGCGGAAAAAGAGAAGAAAAGCGTCTGGCAGTCTGCGGCGGCGGGCTTGTCCACCCGCGGACAAGTGTAGCGGGAGGGGCCCGCCGGAGACAAGTTCCGCGAAGCGGGACGCTGACGCCATAAGGCGGCGTCCGCAGCGAGAGCAGGGTTGGCTTGTGAGATAGCTCGAGCGGAGGACCACTTCCCCGTAATGGGGACGGGAGGGGAAATGAAATGGGAGGGTCCGAAGTGCAGCAAGTCGAAGACTTGCGGAACGGAGTCCCGCCGCCGCAGAGCTGCCAGACGCTTCTCCCTTCACATAAACACAAAAAAAAGAGTGACTAAAAATCTCTTTTTAGTCACCCTCATTTGGTAATCCATTTCCATTGGACGCTGAAGCGTCCGGCCTAGTAATTCTCGGCGCGGAGACGGAAGTAGGACTGCGGATGGTTGCAGACCGGGCATACCTCCGGGGCTTTCTTGCCGATGACGATGTGCCCGCAGTTCGAGCACTCCCAGATCGCTTCGCCGTCTTTGGAGAACACGACGCCGTCCTCGATGTTTTTGAGAAGCTTGCGGTAGCGCTCCTCGTGTGCCTTCTCGATGGCCGCGACTGCGAGGAAAAGGTTCGCGATGCGGTCGAAGCCCTCTTCGCGCGCCTCCTTTGCGAAGCTCTCGTACATATCTGTCCACTCGTAGTTCTCGCCTGCGGCTGCATCGGCGAGGTTCTGCTCCGTGGACGGAACTGCGCCGTCGTGGAGGAGCTTGAACCAAATCTTGGCGTGCTCCTTCTCGTTCGCTGCGGTCTCTTCGAAAAGCTGGCCTATCTGGACGTAGCCGTCCTTCTTTGCCTTCGAAGCATAATAGTTGTATTTCGTAAATGCCTGTGACTCACCGGCAAATGCGCTCTTGAGGTTTTCCTCAGTTCTGGTTCCCTTAAGTTCTTTCATTTTCTTGATATTTGGATAGTTTCTAAATTAGGCCACAAATATAGGAACAATATTCTTTCGTGTCAAGATGCACCTCTTAAATATGATGAAATTTTTTTTGATGACTGTATGAGCTTGCATGCCCCTCCGTAACGGATTTTTTGTAAATTTGTGAAATTAATCATCAACCACATTAACGACAATATCATGGACAGACAGCTGTTGAGAAAATTTTTTGCAGGTGCAGTTGCGTTTGCGCTTGCGGCTTGTGGAATGGCAAATGCGGACAATGTCAGACTGACTGCCGCGCTGGACAATGAGGCCTGGAAAGTCTCCGAATGGATTTCAGCCGCCGATGCGCCCGTAGTGACGGGAAGCGTGAAGGGAGCGAACGAGAGGGCCGCCGACGGCGCCAGCTGGTTTGTCTCCACGCTGAAGAACGAACGTAAAGTCGTGGCCGCCAGGTGGATGACAAGCGGATTGGGAGTGTATGAACTGTATGTGAACGGCCGTCCGGTGGGCAGGGAAGTGCTCAAGCCCGGTTTTACCCATTATGCAAAGACCAAATACTCATTTACTTACGATATAACGGACCTCCTTTCTGCCAGAAAGGGTGCCAGCAACGTGTTTTCAGTTCAGGTGACTCCCGGCTGGTGGGCTGACAAGATAGTCACTCCCGGGGGACACGACGGAATGATAGGGAAGAAAACCGCATTCCGCGGGGTGGTGGAGCTCACCTATTCCGACGGGACCAGGAAACTCTACGGTACGAATACAGCTGACTGGAAGGCCGGAATTGCCGGACCTGTAAAGCACGCCGCCATCTTCGACGGAGAGGAGTATGACGCCCGCGAGCTTCCGGGCTATGCGACTCCGGAAAAGCTGTCCGTGCCTGAAGTGAACAGTGAGTTCAGCGGTGAAATCCTGCCTACCGCCGGAGCCGAAGTCTATCTTCGTGAAGACCTTACCCTTGCTCCTGTCAGAATGTACACCTGGGAGGACGTGACCGGGGCATCCGAGAAAGAGTACGGCAAAGTGGTGGTGAAAAACGAGTACAAAGACGGGGATGAGATTGCGCTTCATCCGGGAGAGACTCTTGTCGTGGACTTCGGACAGAATGCCGCCGCAGTGCCTTCATTCGTGTTCAACGCCGCTGAGGGTACGGTCCTCACCTGCCTTCCTTCCGAGCTGCTCAATGACGGCAACGGCGCCAGAAGCCGCGGAATGGATGGCCCGGAGGGGAGTGTGCACCGCCAGAATCTCCGTACTCCTGACACCGGAATGAGACTGACATACACTTTCGCGGCTTCGAAAAAGCCCGTCTCGTTTATGCCGACCTGCACATTCTTCGGCTACCGTCTGGTTTCCATCACCGCCACCGGCGACGTCACGATAAGGAGCATCAGGTCAGTCCCTGTGACATCCATCGCTGAAGATATGGAGACGGGAAGCATCACTACCGGAAACGAACTTGTCAACAAGCTGATTTCCAATACTCTCTGGGGACAGCGCTCCAACTATCTCTCCGTGCCTACGGACTGCCCGCAGCGTAACGAGCGTCTGGGCTGGACCGCCGACACGCAGGTGTTCTCCGAGACCGGAACCTTCTTCGCGAACACCGACTCGTTCTTCCACAAATGGATGAGGGATATGCGGGATACTCAGGACCCTTACGGCGGATTCGGCGGCGTGGCGCCTCTCGCCCAATACGGGGCCGAGCCGACGTCGATGATGCGCCTGGGGTGGTCTGACGCAGGCATCATCGTGCCGTGGGTGGTCTGGAAACAGTTCAATGACAAGGATATCGTGGAAGAGAACTGGGAAGCTATGGACAAGCTGATGAACCATATCAACGACACGAAATATGACCACAAGACCCTTGCCTTCGAAAACGGCAACTACCAGTGGGGGGATTGGCTGAGCTACGAGGCCCTCGAGTCCTGCGGCGGCGGCATCTACAGGCGGGATGAGAACGGAAAGCGTGTGATTATGCCGGAGACTTATGAGTACTGGAATTACCTGAGCGCGTGCTACTGGGCGTCCAATGCCGGCATGATGAAGGATATGGCCGAGGCGACCGACCGCGATGCGTCCAATTATGAAGCTATGCAGAAAGAGGCGGTGAAATATCTGAAAGAAAGATTCCTGAACTCCGACGGCACGTTCAAGGTGGACATTCTGAACACAATGCAGACTCCCGCCCTTTTCGCGCTCAGAAACGGTCTGGTGGAAGGGGCTGCCAGAGAGGCCCTCATCGCGCGTCTGCGCAGTAATTTCGAGGAGCACGGCAATTGTCTTCAGACCGGCTTCCTCGGCACGTCCATCCTTATGCCTACGCTTACCGAGAACGGTATGGTGGACCTCGCCTACGAGCTTCTGTTCCAGCGCAAGAATCCGAGCTGGCTCTATTCTGTAGATAACGGGGCTACCACGATCTGGGAGCGCTGGAATTCCTATATGCTGGACAAGGGAATGGGACCGCGCGGAATGAACAGTTTCAACCATTACGCCTACGGCGTGGTCTGCGAGTGGATCTGGGAAACCGTCGCGGGAATATCCTCGGATGTGGCTCAGCCTGGCTTCAGGCATATCATTATGAAGCCTGTTCCGGACAGGCGGCTCGGTTTCGTAAAGGCTGAGTATCAGTCAGCTGCCGGTGTCATCAGAAGTGAATGGAAATACGAGGGCGACAGATGGATATGGAATTTCACCATCCCGGAGGGCTCCACAGCTTCCGTCACTCTTCCTGGTGAAACGTCTGCGAAGGTATACAGCGCAGGCAGTTACACTTTGGAGATGTAACTGCCTGCATCTGCTGACATACTCCGTACCGGCTCCGCCCCCTAGTATCCTATCTCCTTGATGCTTATTACCGGGCGGATGCTGTATCCCTTATAGCGGAAATCACAGCGATCCTCAGCATCATCTTCATCATCGAATCCGATTCTCGTATAGGCCGCATCGCTGTTATAATCACTGTAGAAAACAAAGACATTCGGATAGTCCGGAGCATAAGCGAGATCCCTTGACCAGTAATATCCCTCTTGGGGTGAAGCATTGACCCTGTCATCAATTCTGAATCCTCCAGCCGGGAGGAAAATCGAATTGCCGTTCGTGCCGATGTAGGTTCTTCCGTAATAGCTGGCGTTGGTTCCTTTCTCGCATTTGCTGTTCAGTTCCTGCCATTCCGCCTTCGACGGCATTCTGCAGTACTTTCCCCAGTTTACATAAGCGGCGTCATCTGTCAGAGCGAGGACGTCACCGTCATTATTGTACTTGCTGTAAGATGTGATTTTCCCGTAGTTGTCCTTGGTCTTGGTCTCGCCCCAGACATAATAGTCTCCGCAATCACCGATTTTGTCGGCCCCGACATTGGTCTCCGCCCAGAGCAGGCCGCTCGGCAGGCCCAGGTCGATGAATT
>CAVCRS010000099.1:0-4420 GCA_963604635.1 Faecalibacillus sp. | reverse complement strand
GCAGGTTGTCAGTTCGATTCTGTCAGACAGCTCAAGAATAATTACTATATTTGCACCGCAAAACCAAAGAATTGGATATGGCACGGACATTCACACATATGCGAAGCATGCGTTGCAGCAGTTGCAACGCACTTTGTGCCGTATCCGCAATCAGCAATCGTTTCCATCGATTCGAAGCTTAAGACGGCACTCCCAGCTCAGGGTCTCTGAGCGCAGTCCGGACTCTCTCCGGCAATCACACAATCGAAAATCAACAGCTGCGCCAGCCGCAGCATAGACTCTTCCCGGGAGGAAGATTATCAGGATGGAAACCGAAGCAATCGTAGAACAGATCAGGTCCCTGCTTTCAGAGCTCAGGGCGAAAGGAATATCGGAAGATGCAATCGACTCTCTGTTGGGACAGAGAGCCGATTACAGGATTGTCGTGGACGGCAGGGGATATCTTCAGCTGCCGGACTGTCAGAACGTGAAGGTGCGGCTCACGCCGATGGAGCGGACGCTGTACATCTTCCTTCTCAGGTATCCGGAAGGCATCCCCGTCGATGACCTTTACCTGTACTATGACGAGCTGCTGAAGATATACTCCTCGCAGACCGTGTACGACGATGCCGAGGCGGCGAAGGAGGCGGTAGGCGCTCTGGTCGACGACTACAAGGCCACCCTCTATACCAATGTCTCCAGAATCAAGAAGAAGCTCGTGGACAAGCTCGGGGCTAAGGTCGCTGCTCCGCTTCTCATCAACAGGACCGGCGACATATACAGGATTCCGGTGGAACGGAATCTGGTTTCCTACAGATAGCCTGCAAGAATTGCAGAGATTGGCGGAAGCCGCTCCGCCGCCTTATCTTTGCGCCTATGAACGAAGACTGCAATGATTTTACGGACCGAAGGCTCTCTGACCTGGTCGTCTGCCTGAGCGAGACGGACATGACGGAGGAATAGATCATCTCGGTCAGTCTGGCCGTGCTGCCGGACAAGCCCCTTTGCGGCAGCCTCATCAGAAGCCTGTGCGTGAAAAGGATGCGCGGACAGGATGTGATGGAGTTCCTCGGTCAGGTTTAGGATGTACATTCGGTGGAAGTGCCGGGCAACAGCGTGCCCTCCTGCCCGGCAGAGCTCTCCACCGCAAAGCGGCCGGGCACACGGACCGCTTTTTTATAACTGGTAATGGTACGAGACGGTTGTTATCCGAAAATCCCTCT
The DNA here is from genome assembly GCA_963604635.1 of Faecalibacillus sp. Lineage (GTDB taxonomy): Bacteria > Bacteroidota > Bacteroidia > Bacteroidales > UBA932 > Cryptobacteroides. The sequence continues at coordinate 3,218 of CAVCRS010000099.1, read as the reverse complement.
AATAGTGTCTTATTGTATTTTCGAATTCCTCGACAACTCTCTTCATCTCCTCTGGCAGAAATTCCAGTGCCTTGACTCTCAGTTCTGGAGGCACTCCGTAATACGCCTCCGCGAGACCTCCGACGATCGCTCCGATTGTGTCGGAGTCCCCGCCGACAACAATGCTCCTGCGCACCGCGTCCTCGAAGGATTTGCTCGCGAGAAAGCAGCCGACCGCCACCGGCACGGCGTTCATCGCCGTCTCGTCGAACCTGTTGCTGAACGGCCGGTACTCCGGCAGAGAGCCGAACACCCTGGCGACATTCTCCGCCGCAGTCTCCTTCGCCGCGCCGCCACGGAGTCTGAAGATTGCTGTCGCGATCAATTCGGCCCCGTCCATTGCTTTGGGATGGTTGTGAGTGACGGCCGATGACTTGCGGGCTTCGTCAGCCACGGTCTTCTCGTCAGAGAACAGCCATCCGACCGGCGACACGCGCATAGCGCAGCCGTTACCGAAGCTCCCGTAAGGCTCCGGATTTTTCGCTCCAGATCCATCGGCTGAAATTACCGCCGTAAGACCCCATCGGATGAGGATACCTCCTGCACCACTCCTGTAGGGCAACACCGTAATCCTTGCCGTGCAGAATGGCATCCGCAACGGCCACCGTGCACACGGTATCATCCGTGAAATCACATCCCGCATCCATCAGAGGAAAATCCTCCCGTAGGACATATTGAACTCATACTTGTTCCCGGCAATATCGCCGATGAAAGCACCGATCATAAAATCTTTTATTTGCACAAACATACGGCGGAATTTTGACAAATTCTATTTTCAGTGTGATACTCTCCCGTCTAAAGACCGGGAGCATCCGTAGCGAAATATATAGAAACTTATAATTCAAAAAGCCCTTTCATCCCCCGGCTAAAGCCGGGAGAATTCCCGGGCATAACTCTTAAGTCATCTGCCGGGAAGTGTCATATCATCATAATTTCACTCCAAGTTCTTCTTCCAAGAGAATAAGAGCATCGGAGCGCGTCTTGATTATCTTTCCCATGTCAAGAGCCGAGATAAGTTCTTTCGTGACATATCCCTTCTGATAGGTCCTTCTGGCTTTGGAATAAAGGTCAGACAATCTGGCGAATCCGTCATCGCCCTTCAATGATGTCGGCACAGTCTTGATTTTCAAGAAAGAACATATCCCCTCCATATCATCCAGAATCCAGTCTTCGATAGAACTTTTCACACCGATCCGTATCAGTTTCTCCACACCCAGACGTTTCACGCTCTTTTCAATTGCCTTCCAGTCCACTATCAGGGGATTGGCCTTTTCGAATACATCGGTATCATAAGAACAGCATACCGTACTTATTTTGAACCCTCTTCTGTCCGCATCCGGCATAACGTCATTTTTCAGCTTTGCTATCAGCTTGCTTGTGTACCTCGTTACTCCCTTCAGGTTATAGATGCTGCAAGGAGTCAATGGCGTCTGACTGTGCAGATGATAGTAGTCGACAAGCGTCTTGAAGAACACTTCATCAGTATCCCCCTCGACAAACAGCACCACGTGGGGTGCAGCGGATTTCCCGTTATGCCTGGCCATATCTACTGCTCAAAAAAGGTGCTGATTTTATCGGCATCATTTTCGATGTCGAGCATGAAGTCAAACATGAACTCGCCAAGAGTCAGCTCCATATCAGCGGCATAACGGTACAGATACTTCAGCTTGGACGGACTGATTCTGGAGAAATGCGCGAGAGAGTCGTCCTTTGGCAAGCCGAAATACATCTGCTCCGGCCCGAGATTCCGCATAAGGTATGGCGAATGGCTTGTCATAAGAATCCTGGTATCTGAGGCGTAGGACTTAAGAGTGCCTATGAGATTTTCCATCAGGGCCGGATGCACTGAATTTTCAGGCTCCTCCATCATGATCATCGGTATGTTCTGCTTCCGGGCGGCTATGCACAGGGTGAAGAGGAAAATGATTCTCTTGCTTCCGCTTGAAAGCTGACGAATGCTTGTCGCCATTGCGTTATGCTTTTCCTTTACCCTTATGTCATAAAGCCTGCTCTGCCCGTCTGCAAGCGTAATGGCTTCTGCGGAGAATTCACAAAGGCTGGGAATAAGCTGCATGAGTCCGTCTGTCAGTACAGAATAGCTCTGCTCATCAGTTTGTCTGAGATGATACAGGTACTCGCTTACGGTCCGCCCTCCCAATATGCCTATGCCCTTGCTTCCATCGGCTGAAATAAACGTTTCCGGATTGTTCAGCGTTTCGATATTGGGAATGGAGATGCCGCAAATCTGTTTCGCAATATCGTGGAAGAATATGTGATTGGAAACGGCAAGCACAGGCAGGACCAATTGCAGCGGATTCACGTCATACCGCTTGGTGCAACGCCCTTTGGCAGACGGCACTATCAGACAATCATCAGTCTGTAGCCGGCTTATGAGCTGCCGGTAGCGGTGATCCGGCACGTTCCTGATTTTCAGCCACTCTTCCAGTACCTTTCCGTCGGAATCCCCATTTTTCCAGCCAGCCTTGAAACCATACTGGAAATAGCTTTCCATCCCGTCCACCATTACCATTCCGGATATTTCAAACAGGAAGTCCTTCCTGAGAATGGCGATATTGATGGGTAGATACGTGCTGCCAAGCATCTGTTCTCTTTTGGCTTCATCAGCATTGATGAACTGCAGGCCGAAGACAATTGCACGCAGTACATTGCTCTTGCCATATCCGTTAGGAGCAATAAGCGCATTCATCTGTCCAAAATCCAGTCTGGTGTGCTCGATGTTGGCAATTCCTTCTATGATAATGCTGTCAATTCTCATATATTACGTAATAAAATTTGCATATAACTTAACAAAGCCATCGTAAATATACAATATTTTGATACATATACGCAAATAATTTTGCAAATTTGTTTGCGATTAAAGATCTTGTATCCCTGTCGGTGAATGCTGGCGATTAAAAATCCCGGTTTCGTGCATTTTACCCAGTTGAAAAATCTCGGTTTTGTGCAATTTGTTCCGTTTAAAAATCCTTGTTTCGTGTTTTTTTATTATATTTGCGTCGAGTAAATAATTGATTTTATGAGACGTAAGATATATGATGACCTGTTAAGGTGGAAAAAAGAAGAAAACGGTAGCGTTGCCCTCCTTATAGAAGGAGCCCGACGAGTCGGCAAGAGCTACATAGTCGAGGAATTCGCCCGGAATGAATACAGGTCTTACA
>CAVCRS010000098.1:0-4467 GCA_963604635.1 Faecalibacillus sp. | reverse complement strand
GAATGTGGCTATGGTAAGCGTGCTTTCTCTTGATTTTGCCCGAGCCGGTAAGCGCAAAACGCTTTTTGGCACCGGCGATCGACTTAAGCTTTGCCATTGATTTGTTTTTTAATTTGTTAATACTATAATTTCATTCTCCTGGAGAATTACTTCTTCTTGTTCGGAGCGAGCATCATAGTCATCCTCTTTCCCTCGAGGACAGGCATATTCTCAGCTCTTCCGTACTCTTCCAGCTCCACCGCGAAGCGCAGAAGCTGTTTCTCTCCCTGAGAGGCGAACTGGATGGAGCGACCACGGAAAAATATGGAAGCCTTCACCTTGCAGCCCTCCTGCAGGAAACCCTGCGCGTGCTTGAGCTTGAACTGGAAGTCGTGCTCATCGGTGTTCGGACCGAATCTTATCTCCTTTATGACTATCTTCGTGGAGTTCTGCTTCATCTCCTTCGCCTTCTTTCTCTGCTGGTACAGATACTTCTGATAGTCAAGGATCTTGCATACTGGAGGATCCGCCTTGGCGCTTATCTCCACCAGATCGAGGCCCAATTCATCGGCCAGAGCCAATGCCTTGGTTGTAGAGTATATCCCCGGTTCAGGGATATTATCTCCGACGAGACGCACCTGCTGTGCCTTTATCTCATCATTGATATTCAACTCATTCTCATCCTTCTTCCTGTTTGCGAGGGCTGAGCGATTGCCTGGTTTGGGTCCGTTCGGACGTGGCCCCATAGGCTTCGGGGCCGGTTTGAAAGGTGTTGCGATAAACTTTTCCTCCTATTATTAAATGCACATAAACTAAGACAACTCTTCAGCTACGCAAGCCTTCAAGTAGTCTACGAATTCGGCCAGTGTCATCGCACCCTTGTCGACACCTTCGTGCCTTACGGATACGGTTCCATCAGCCATTTCCTTTTCTCCCACGATGGCGAGCACCGGAACTCTGAGGAGCGCAGTCTCACGGATGCGCTTACCGAGAGTCTCGTTGCGGCAATCAATGGAAACGCGAATATCGGAATTATTCAGCAAACTGCAAACTTTTTCTGCATATTCTGAATATTTTTCACTGATTGGCAATACTTTAACCTGATCCGGAGCGAGCCAGAGAGGGAGATGGCCGGCAGTGTGCTCGAGGAGCACGGCTGTGAATCTCTCGATGGAGCCGAACGGAGCGCGGTGGATCATCACCGGACGCTTCTTGGATCCGTCGGCATCGGTATATTCGAGCTGGAAGCGCTCAGGCAGGTTGTAGTCCACCTGGATGGTACCCAGCTGCCACTTTCTTCCGATGGCGTCCTTAACCATAAAGTCGAGCTTAGGGCCGTAGAATGCAGCCTCGCCATACTCGACAACGGTGTTCAGGCCCTTCTTCTTCGCGGCCTCGATGATGCCGTTCTCAGCCTTCTCCCAGTTCTCATCGCTTCCGATGTACTTCTCCTTGTGGTTAGGGTCACGAAGTGAAACCTGTGCGAGGAAGCTGTCGAAATGCAGAGTCTTGAATACATAGAGAATGAGGTCGATTACCTTCTCGAACTCCTCCTGGAGCTGCTCAGGGCGGCAGAAGAGGTGGGCGTCATCCTGTGTGAATCCGCGTACTCTCGTAAGTCCGTGAAGCTCACCGCTCTGCTCGTAACGGTAAACGGTACCGAACTCGGCGAAGCGCAGAGGAAGGTCCTTGTATGAGCGAGGGGATGAACGGAAGATCTCGCAGTGATGAGGGCAGTTCATAGGTTTGAGCATATACTCCTCACCCTCCTGCGGAGTGTGGATAGGCTGGAATGAATCCTTGCCGTATTTTGCATAGTGACCTGAAGTCACATAGAGTTCCTTGGATCCGATATGAGGGGTCACTACAGGAAGATAGCCGTAGGTCGCCTGCTTCTTGCGGAGGAAATTCTCCATCGTCTGTCTCATAACGGCGCCGCGAGGCAGCCACAGAGGAAGTCCGAGACCTACTCTGGACGAGAAGGTGAAGAGTTCCATCTCCTTGCCGAGCTTGCGGTGGTCACGCTTCTTGGCCTCCTCCATCACTACGATGTACTCGTCCAGAAGGGATTTCTTAGGGAAGGAGATACCGTAGATGCGGGTGAGCTGCTGGCGTTTCTCGTCGCCTCTCCAGTATGCGCCGGCGATGGCTGTGAGCTTCACTGCCTTGATAGGCTCGGTGCTCATAAGATGAGGTCCGCGGCAGAGGTCGGTGAACGCGCCGTTCTTATAGTATGTGATGGCGCCGTCCTGAAGTTCGCTGATCAGCTCGCATTTGTACTGGTCGCCCTTCTGAGTGAAGTACTTCATCGCTTCATCCTTGGACACGTCGATTCTCTGGAATGTCTCCTTCGTGCGTGCCAGTTCCAGCATCTTCTTCTCGATCTTCGGAAGGTCCGCTTCGGTGATCTGGTTTCCGCAGAGATCGACGTCATAATAGAAGCCGTTCTCGATGGCAGGTCCGATGCCGAACTTGACTCCCGGATAGAGCGCCTCGAGCGCCTCGGCGAGAAGATGTGATGATGAATGCCAGAAGACTCTCTTTCCGTCCTCGTCCTCCCATTTCAGGAGATTGATGGAGGAATCCTCTTCGATAGGACGGAGAAGGTCATAGGTGACTCCTTTGCCTACAGTCGTGTCGTGGGCTGGTTTAACAGAAACCGCCAGCACTTCCGCTGCAAGTCTGGGGCTGATGCTCTGAGCTATCTGATAGCCAGTTACGCCCTTTTCAAATGCTCTGACGCTGCCGTCAGGAAAGGTAATGTTGATCATAAATAAAACTTAATAAAATTATGGGACTAACCAGTATTTACAAACCAAGTACTTAAACTTGGCTAGCCATATTATTAGTCAAGATGCAAAGGTACGAAATAATTTGTATCTTTGCTGAGTTTAAACAAACTTATCAATGGAAGAAGGCATTTCGAACAAGAAACTCTGGGACAGCGCGGGCAAGGCGGGAGCCGTACTCGGGGCCATCAGCATCGCTTATCTGGTAATCACCACACTTATGGCCGGCAAAGGCGGCGCATTGGGCGGAGCCCTTCTGACTCTTGTGCTCTGGTTCGCGAAGTTCGCGGCCTGCATCTACCTGATGAAAGTCTTTATGCTGCGCTATAGCGCGAGCGAGCCGCAAGCGACGAACCGCGAGACGTTCAGCTTCGGGCGCAAGACGGCATTCCTGTCGGCGCTGCTCTACTCAGCCTTCGTGCTGGCGTTCTACACTCTCATTATGCCGGACGCTCTCGCGTCCAATCTGGACACGGTGATGCAGTCCTATTCTTCGATGCTGGACTCCAACTCCCTGGAGCAGCTCGAGCAGATGAAGAGCAGCCTGCCTCAGTGGATGTTCTTCTCGAACCTCTTCTACTGCTACCTTTTCGGATGCGTAGTCGCCATCTTCCTTTCCAGGAACATTCCTTCCAGCAATCCTTTCGAAAACCCGAATCTGTAACGCAATATGCTTGACGCCTCCATCATAATCCCTCTCTTCAATGAGGAAGAATCCCTTCCTGAGCTTCTGCAGCGCATCGGGAAAGTAATGACAGAAATGAACCTGTCCTACGAAGTGCTTATGGTGGATGACGGCAGCACCGACTCGTCCTGGAGTGTCATAGAGAAGCTTGCCGCAGAGGATTCCCATATCAGGGGCCTTAGTTTCAGGCGCAATTACGGCAAGTCCGCCGCCCTTTACTGCGGCTTCGCAAGGGCCGAAGGCAATGTGGTCTTCACTATGGACGCCGACCTTCAGGACCGTCCGGAAGAACTTCCTGAGATGTACAGGATGATTGTGGAGGACGGTTACGATGTGGTTTCAGGCTGGAAGCAGCACCGTCAGGACAATCCTCTGACGAAGAACCTCCCTTCTAAGCTCTACAACGCCACGGCGCGTATGATAACGGGGATTCATCTTCACGATATGAACTGCGGCCTGAAGGCTTACCGGAATGAGGTCGTCAAAAATATAGAAGTATACGGTGAGATGCACCGCTATATTCCTTACCTCGCGAAGAATGCGGGATTCGCTAAGATAGGTGAGAAGCCGATTCAGCACGAAAAGCGCAAGTACGGCAAGAGCAAGTTCGGAATCAACCGTTTCGTGAACGGTTTCCTGGATCTTCTGTCCCTGTGGTTCTTAAGCACTTTCGGAAAGAAGCCGATGCATTTCTTCGGTTTCTCGGGGCTTCTTATGTTCCTTATCGGCTTTGTGATGACCGTCTGGGTCATAGTGGAGAAGCTTATCCAGCAGTCCCACGGCCTGAGATTCAGAGCCGTCACCGACCAGCCTCTCTTCTACCTGGCTCTGGTCGCCGTAGTCCTCGGCGTAATGCTCTTCCTTGCCGGCTTCATCTGCGAACTGATCTCGCGCAGCTCCTCCGACCGCAACCGCTACAACATCAAATCCGAATTCTAACCGGCTGCCGTTCTTCGACAAAAAAAGACCTCGGTTGACGTTAGTCAATCGAGGTCTTGTCGAAGAACGGCAGCT
>CAVCRS010000097.1:0-4619 GCA_963604635.1 Faecalibacillus sp. | reverse complement strand
ATTCTCTGGAAGGTTATGTGGGCGGCGCTCGATTCGTAGAGGATGCCCACGGTTTCGCTGTCTACCATCGTGAGACAGGAGTAGCCCCAGCCGTTCCCCTCATCGAGCAGGAGCTGGTATGGCCAGGTCACGCCCCCGTCCAGGCTGGCCTTTATGGTGATGTTGTAGCGGCCGTCGGTGGTGTCCGGATTCGAGAACAGCAGCAGGTCCTTTCCCAGAGCGTTCTTTTCCGCAGGCACCGCTATCAGGCTGGCCATACAGACCGGTTCGCGCAGGGAGGTTCTGTGCGAAACGTGTTCCGTCCAGGTCTGCCCGAGATCCGCTGTGGTCATCACGGCGCGGGCCCCGCCCCGGTTGTCCCGCATATTAAGCATCAGGACTCCCGGCTCCACCTCGGCCACCTGGGCTTCGGTAGTGTTGGAGCGGGCTGGATTGTGGATATGCCAGGTCTGCCCGTGGTCCCTGCTGTACATTATGCCGGAGTGCGGCATCCTGTCCCTGTCTATAAACTGGATGGCGAAAACCAGTGTACCGTCACGCATCGTTATGCCGCGTCCGGGTCCCTGCAGGAGGAAGCACCAGGACGGGTCCTTGACCTGCTGCGTGATGTTTACCGGCTCGCTCCAGCTGCGGCCGTCATCATCGCTGCGCACCAGCATCAGCTGAGGGGTTTCTGCCGGCTCCATTCCCGGCATTGAGTTTGTCCAGACCCGGCCGTTGCCCATACCGTGAGCCCAGGCGGCTATGGCCCAGACAGTTCCGGTATTTTCATCGACCAGAACCGCCGGATCTCCGACGCCGTTCTGGCCGGCAGGAAGGCCGTCCGTCTCCCCGAAAGACATAGCTATGCGCATCGGCTCCCAGGTCTGTCCCTTGTCTGTACTGCGGCTCACGCCAATGTCGATGCGTTCCTGCAAATCGGCACTGCCGTTCCAGCGGATATCATAAACCCCGATCAGAGTCCCCGCATTGGTCGTGGCAAGACCGGGTATGCGGTATGCCATCGACCGGTCATCCCCTGCGTGCCGCACGCCGTACCCCATCCGGCGCACAACGCCCGGCGAGCGGTAATCCACTGCGGTCTTTTTTCCGTTCACCACCGCCTCAACGCGCGCGACGCTTAGTTTTGCGAGCAGCGGCGCGTCGGGCTTCATTTGCACACTGACCCAGAAATAGTTGATGTCCCCGACCATCTTCTGCGAGGAATGCAGGACAGCTTTGTGCCCTTTCAGGGGGAGCTGCTCCTGAAGCACGGAGTAGGAAGGATTGGCGGAGCGGGTGTTGCGCACATCGTGGGTGGAGATATAGGTCACCGGGCTGAAATGCTCGCCGCTGCGGCGCACGGCCTCGGTTCCCGAATAGAAGAGGCGGAGCTGCGCAATGTCATCAGCATCCGACTTTCTGTCAAATTCCACCGTCACTGACTCCAGCACATCCCCCGGCCGGGCGTCAGGGATGCGCAGCTCGAGCAGGACATTGTCCGTCCTGTCGATGAGAATCGGCACTTGCGGACAGCGGACCTGAACGGAAGGCGACGCCTGCACTGCCGGCGGCAGCAAAAGCATTGCTGCCAATATAAGGGTAATTCCGGGTTTCATAATAGTGTCTGTTAGAATCTGTTGCAACGCTCGAAGAAGCCGATGGCCTCCAGTTCGGATCTGACTTTTGCCTCCTCCTCGTCAGTGATATTCCGGAACGGAACGCGGTTCGGGCCGAGGTCCAGTCCGATAAGCTTCATTATGCGCTTTCCGCATACGATGTTGCCGCGGTAACGGCAGATGACGTTTATCACCTCCTGGGAGAAATTCTGTTTCTCCCGGGCGGTCTCGATATCGCCGCGGTTCCATGCCTCGATGATGCCGACAAGTTCGCGTCCGTTGTAGTTTGTGGTGCCGCCGATGCCGCCCTGGGCACCGCCCTGTGCCAGAGAAGGAAGGATGGTTTCATCCTGGCCGTGCAGCATATCGAACTTCCCGTCCTTGTAAAGACGGCACTGGTTATACTCGTAAAGGCTTTCGAATGTGTACTTTATACCGGCGAAATTAGGAATTCTCCCGTCCACGGCCTTCAGGAAATCCAGCATCGGGAGATAGGCTCCGTTGAAAGCCGGAATGTGATAATAGTAGAACGGGAGGTCGGGAGCAGCTGCGGCTATGGTCTCGCAGTATTTGACAAGCTCTTCGATACGGCCGATTTTCGGGAAAGGAGGAGCCATCGACCCTATGCCCCAGGCCCCGATTTCAGCGGCGTGGGCTGCAAGTTTCACGCTTTCCCTCAGGCAGCAGCTTCCCACGTGCACGATGACCTTGAATCCTTCCGGAACGGAGGCTATCCATTTCTCCGCCAGCATAATACGTTCATCGGGAGTCAGCATATACCCTTCTCCGGAAGAGCCGTTTATGAACACTCCTTTCAGACCGTTCTTAGAGAGCATTGCGGCATAGGCAGGTATCGGTTCCAGATTCACATCTCCGTTTTCAAGCATCGGAGTGAACGGCGCGTCTATAAGTCCTTTGATTTTCTCGAATTTATGCATAGTGATATTGATTATATGTGATTATCTTTTTCTGTCCGGTGAGTATGTCAGCCCCTCGGCGGCGCGGCTGCCGTCCGGAGTGACGAAAACGGCAGAAAGTCCCGCTTATGCCCCGAGCATTCTGTCCCGGCCCAAAGAGCCAGACAGCAAATCAGAAAAATTCGAATCCCGGTTTTCATAACGCCATAAGGATAGGAATTTTATCGTTAAAAACACACCGTCCATACTTCGTGGGTCCTAAATAATAACTTGGGACGTTCCACACCGTGGTTTCGACAGGCTCAACCACCGTAGGACGCGAAGCGGCCGGCCAATAGGCTTTTGGGAATTATGCTCTGGGAGCATAATGTTTCCGGAGCATAATTTAGGAATCACAATGGTTTGAAGAGGTCCTGCAGGGTTACGAGGCTCTGCACGGAGCCGCTGTTTTCATTTACGGCGAGGCCGGCGGCTGAAATCACAGTGAGGTGCAACGCGTATTTCGTTCCGCTTGCCTGGCGGAAGCTTTCCATGCGCTCAGTCATTTCCCTGAGATACTTGGATGTCATGATGAAAGGACTCATCGTGAATTTTACCTCACATACATTGACCACCTGATCACGGCGCTCTATCAGCATATCTATCTGCCCACCTTTGATCCCCTTTTCTTTGTCGGCTTTCTGATACCAGGAGCAGACAATGCTCAAAACCCCGCGGATACCCAAGCTCTCTTTGATTTGAGGGATATGATTCAGACACAGCTGCTCGAAAGCATATCCTGTCCAGGTCCTTCTGGACGGTTCATCTATCGAGTGAGTCCAGAAAGCCTCATCACGTCCTCCTGAATTTCTAAGGAATTTCAGATGAAACAGAATGAACATATCTGTCAGTTGGAACATCGCATCCCGTTCCTTCTTCCCGAAAGACGCATAAGACCGGACGAAGTCGCAATTCTCCAGATTCTCCATCACTTCAGTCAGGCCTCCCCCGTCCGTAACATTCAGTTTTTCACAGATTTCCCTGCGGGTCATGCCTTTCGAATGCTTCGCAAGCAGTTCGATGACGCGGCGATACATCCGAGTGTTTTTGAAAAGGGATTTGAGGAGTATGTTGTATTCGCCGGAGAGTTCAGCATCCTTCCTGAAAAAAAGAAAATCAATATTCTGTGGCAGACTCATTCCTTTCTGGAGAAGGTCGAGATAGTATGGGGTGCCTCCCATAATCATATAGCACTCGGAGATCTGATGTCTGTTCCATATAATGTTCTTGTTCTTCAGGAAAAGTCCGGTTTCATAAAGGCTGAACTGAGAAAGTTTAATCTTTCTTGTGACCCGATTATGCAGGCCTCCTTTCTGGGATATGACGTTGTCATTCATCCAGATAGTCGCTGAACCGCAGATGATTATAAGCAGATTCTTCCTAGTGGACGCCCAGTCGTTCCAGAAATTTTCAAATTCGCTGACGAAGTTTGATTTGGCCGTATCGAGCCAGGGCATTTCATCGATAAAGACTACTATTCTGTCCTTATTCAAGGTACAGATATAGTGTTTCAATTGCGAAAAAGCCTCGCTCCAGGTACGCGGAACCGTATATGGATAGCCGGAGTATTCGACAAGCTTCCTGTTCCACAATTCGAGTTCGTCTTTTTTCTTGCCCTCGTATTTCCCGGTCACAAAAAAGTCAAATTTGTCCTCGAACAGGCTCTTGACAAGGAAAGTCTTACCGATTCGCCTTCTGCCGTAGACCACGACAAGTTCAGATTTTTTGGATTCATAACAGTCATTCAGGAGCTTTATCTCCGTTTCTCTTCCGATGATGTCCGCTTTCATATCTAAGGATTTTTACGCGGTAAAGGTATAAAAAAATGAGTTAGCGCGCAAGAATTTTTCGGATAGAGGCGCGCTAACTCGAAAATTTTACCACTTAGCGCGTAAAAATCTAGAACATTTCTCCGACGAACCGTTGTGCACGGCGAGTGCTTGGGTAAATACGGAATTGGACGGCTCGCGCGGAGCGCGGGCCGTCCAATATCATATTAAGCTTGCGTCTGCGGGGACGCGTGCTGCTGCGATTTCGACTAGAAGATCTCGTCGGTCTGAGGAGC
>CAVCRS010000096.1:0-4659 GCA_963604635.1 Faecalibacillus sp. | reverse complement strand
ACAAGGCCCGCAGCGTGGATATGCTCAATGCTGAAGAATATATGGCCATCCTCGACGAGGCTGCCCTCAACTCCGGCAAGAAAGTTTACGACTGGAGCAGCTACAAGAGCATCTATGATGCGAACGGCAATCTCATCGACACCGACTGGGTCGATCAGATGTTCGTGAAGAACGCCAAGACATCCTCCTATAATGTAGGTATCACCGGCGGAAACGAGATGACCACCTACGCCATCTCCCTCGGCTATATGGACCAGGAAGGTATCGTCGGCGGAAAGGATGTCAGCAACTATGCGCGCTACAACTTCCGCGTAAACTCCGAATGGAAAGTCAAGAAATGGCTTAAGGTCGGCGAGCAGGCCAGCTTCATCTATACGCAGAGCAACGGAATCGGTGTGGGCAATGCCTATAACAATTCGCTCCGCAGCGCGTTCAACACCTCTCCTTTCGCGCCGGTCTACAGTGACAACAACACTTACGACTCTCCTTACAACGACACTTCCAGCAGCGACTGGTACAATGCCGACGGCAACCCTTACGGTCTGATGATGACCACGAACAACAACCAGACGAACGCCGCCCGCATCACCCTCAACGCTTATGCGGAGATCGAGTTCATAAAGAACCTCAAGTTCCGTACAAATGCCGGTTACGAGTATTATGCATCGGACTACCGTTCCTTCACTCCGCTCTACAAGTTCTCGATCTACAGCTACAACACTTCCAGCCGTACCAGCACCAGCCAGAGTGCCAGCCACAACCAGCAGCTCACCTGGACCAACACCCTGTCCTATAACTTCGACATCAAGGACCATAACTTCAGCGCACTGCTCGGTATGGAATCCTATCAGTTCGACGGAGTGGGTGTAGGCGGATCCAATGCCACCCTCAAGAGCGGCTTCGACGACTGGAACCACGCTTACATCAGCAACGGTACCGCAGCCACCTCCACCGACGGCCTCAGCGCCTGGGGTTCCCCTTCACTCTCGCAGCGTATGCTCAGCTACTTCGGCCGAGTAAGCTGGAACTGGAAGGAGACATATATGGCTACAGCCACCCTGCGTGCCGACGCCAGCTCCAAGTTCGCGAGCGGACACCGCTGGGGTTACTTCCCGTCCATCAGTGCGGGATGGATCCTCACCAACGAGGAGTGGGCGAAGCCGATCACCGACATTATGAACTACGCCAAGATTCGCGCCAGCTGGGGACAGGTGGGTAACCAGAACATCGGCGACCTGATGTTCGTATCCCCTATCACCACTTCAGGCGTTTACTACAACTTCGGTACAGCCCTCGGCGGTGACGGACAGTCAGCCTATTACGGAGCTTATGAAAGCCGTCTCGCAAACGAGGAGATCAAGTGGGAGACCTCCGAGCAGATCGACCTCGGTCTCGATATGCGCTTCTTCGCCGGCAGGATGAACGTAAACTTCGACTATTACCAGAAGAACACGAAGGACTGGCTCGTACAGGCTCCTATCCTGGGAACCGCAGGTACAGGCGCTCCTTACATCAACGGCGGTGACGTGAAGAACTCCGGTGTCGAACTCGGCATCACCTGGAATGACACCATCGGCAAGGACTTCAGCTACAACATCAGCCTCAACGGCGCCTATAACCGCAACCGCGTCGGCAACATCCCTACGGAAGACGGAATCATCCACGGAACCGACGGCGCAGGCAACCTCTATGACAACTCCACCGAATTCTACCGCTGCAGCAACGGTGAGCCTATCGGCTACTTCTGGGGCTACAAGACGGCGGGCATCTTCCAGAACGAGCAGGAAATCGAAGACTGGATCGCAGCCGGCAACGGCGTGCTTCAGGGATCCACCGTTCAGCCTGGTGACGTGAAGTACTACGACATCAACCACGACGGCACCATCAATGACTCCGACAAGGTCAACCTCGGCGACGGTATGCCTGACTTCACCTACGGATTCTCCCTCGGCTTCGACTGGAAGGGACTCGACTTCTCCGTAACCGCCAGCGGGTCTGTAGGCAATGACATCGTTCAGAGCTACCGCAATGTCGGCAACAAGACCTCGAACTACACCACCGCAGTTCTTCAGCGCTGGACAGGCGAGGGCACCTCGAACAAGTACCCGCGCGTAACCGAGACCAACGTGAACTGGCAGTTCTCCGACCTGTTCATCCAGGACGGATCTTTCCTTCGCATCAGCAACATCACTCTGGGATACGACTTCTCCAGACTGATTAAGCGCGAGTGCTTCTCTCAGGCCCGTCTCTATTTCCAGGTTCAGAACGCCTTCACTTTCACCAAGTATGACGGAATGGACCCTGAAGTCGGTTACGGCGTGAACAGCTGGGCTTCCGGCGTGGATCTCGGATACTATCCGCGTCCGAGAACCGTCCTGGTAGGTCTTAATCTTAAGTTCTAATTATGAGGAGAGTTACGATTATGAAAAAGAATACTGTTAAAATAGCCTTTCTGAGTATCCTGGCCATCGGCGGCCTGGCTTCCTGCAGCGACAGCTGGCTGGACGTGGCTTCCAAGACCGAGTCGAACTCAGACAACTTCTACAAGACGGAAGAGGACGGCCTGCGCGCTCTCTATGCCTGCTATGACGGCTGGCAGCGCACGGTTTCAGACGGCCCATCCTTCTCGGTATACCAGCTCACAGAGACGATGAGCGACGAGTGCTTCGGCGGAACCGGCAACAACGACGGTCGCAACACCCAGATCCTCGACCGTTTCGATATGAACGAGTCCCCGTCCTACACGGATATGCACAATACCCTGTGGAAATCCTACTACGCGGCCATTTTCCGCTGCAATGAATTCATTGACAAGGGAGAAGGCATCGAGTGGAAAACCGCCGGCCTGAAGGAAACCTATATGGGAGAGGCCCGCGCCATCCGCGCGCTGTGCTACCTCGATATGGTCCGTCTCTGGGAGAACATTCCTCTTCTGCGGCATGCGACCTCCGAGAACGTCGAGCAGGCGGCTCCGGACTCCGTTTACGCGTTCATCTTCTCCGATCTGAAATACGCCATCGAGAACATTCCTGCCAAAGCTTATCCTAAGGCCGATGCGGCCAATAATGACGGCCACGTGACCAAGTACGGCGCCGAGGCGATGCTCGCCCGCGCGTACCTTTTCTACAGCGGCTTCTACGGCAAGGACCCTGAAGGATGTACCAAGTCTGACGCTCTCGCAGCCTGCGAGGACATTATCGCCAGCGGTGAATTCGCCCTCGTGGAAGATTTCAACAACCTCTGGCCTGCTTCTTCAACAGACCTTACAGGTGACCACGTAGGTCTCTGGGCTCACGAGAACTCCACCTGGGCAGGTCCGGGCAACGTGGAGACCGTGCTTTCGATGAAGTTCAACTACACCGGCGACTATAACGGAAACAATGACGGCAACAAGTTCCAGGTAATGGTAGGAATGCGTACCGGCTCCCTCGTTTACGAAGGTTACGGCCAGGGCTGGGGTGCCTGCACCGTGGACCCTGCGTTCGTTTCGAGCTATGCTTTCGGCGACCGGAGAAAGGACGCTTCCGTCATCGACGCTTCCAAACTTGCCGACTATGAGAAGAATTACATCGCCGACCAGAGGGAATACACCGGTTATTTCACCAGAAAATACACGACCCTCTCCAAGCACGCCGTGGCAGGTGACGGTACCCTGCAGCATTACACCGAGACTGTCGGTGCAGGTGACTTCCAGATCAGCCAGTTCCAGGATTGGGTGATCGTCCGCTACGCAGACGTTCTGCTTATGGCGGCCGAGCTCGGCAGCTCCAATGCACAGGCCTACTACGATCAGGTCCGCCAGCGCGCTTTCGGTGACTCCTTCACCAGCAAGCCTGTCAGCAAGGAGAACATAATGCTCGAAAGAAAGTACGAATTCGCTTTCGAGGGCATCCGCTACTGGGATGAACTCCGTCAGGGTCTGGATCACGCAGCAAGCGAGATCGCCGGTACCTGGGATGTCCTGGACGGCGGCGTGAAGACCACCATCACCATCAATGCCGAGAATATCAAGGCAAAGCGCGGAATGATTCAGATTCCTCTCACTCAGATTACACTTTCCGACGGCGTTCTCAAGCAGAATCCGGGCTGGTAAAATGTCAAGACTCTCTAATTGATCAGTAATTATGAAAATCAACAATACATTATATACGATTGCGGCGGCCTTGACTCTCATTCTCGGGGCAGCCTCGTGTACGCCGGACAAATATGCGCTGGGCGAGAACAAAATCACTTCTGAAGACCTTCAGGAGGGTGTCGCCTACACCATAACTCCGGACTCTTCAAATCCCAATATCGTGTATCTCGAGAACAGGATGGGAAGCAACTATCTTGCTCAGTGGGAGACTCCTCAGGGCCGTTTCCAGGGTGACAAGGTCACTCTCAAGATACCTTTCTCAGGCACTTACGAAGTGACATTCGGCATCGATACCAGAGCCGGCGTGGTTTACGGCAAGCCTGTGAACTTCACAGTCAGCAACATCTGTACGGACTTCATCACCTCAGAAGTGTGGACCCTTCTCGCAGGCGGCGTAAACCAGGAGAAGACCTGGGTTTACGATACGGGCGAATATGGTTTCGCGGCCGGTGAGCTGACCTATGGCAGCCCTGACGACAATGCGAACCTGAGTTTCGGCCACTTCACCGCAAACTGGGATCCGG
>CAVCRS010000095.1:0-5210 GCA_963604635.1 Faecalibacillus sp. | reverse complement strand
GAGCAGCTTAAGGCTACTCTCGAAGAGGCAGGCGCAGAAGTTGAGATTAAGTAACTTCGCCCCCTTCCCTGCTTAAGGGACAAAAACAGGTTTAGAGCCGACAAAAGGCTCTAAACCTTTTTATCGTAATTAAATTTCTCTTTTATCCCAAGGCAGATTATGTCAAATAAGACCAAGAATAAGCGAATTAATTTCGCACAATCCAAAATTCTGGACTATCCTGATCTCCTGGAGGTTCAGCTGAAATCCTTCAAGGATTTCTTCCAGCTTGAAACCACACCCGAGAACAGAAAGAACGAGGGCCTGTATCAGGTATTCCAGGAGATTTTCCCGATCGAGGATACAAGAAATAACTATAAACTCGAGTTTATAGATTATTTCATCGACCCGCCGCAGTACTCGATCGAAGAGTGTCTTGACAGAGGATATACGTACAACGTTCCTCTGAAGGCGAAACTCCGCCTTTCGTGCACTGATCCTGAGCACGAGGACTTCGATACCAGAGTCCAGGATGTTTACCTGGGGAATATCCCGTATATGACCCCTGCCGGAACATTCGTAATAAACGGATCCGAAAGAATCATAGTTTCTCAGCTTCACAGATCCCCGGGTGTGTTCTTCGACCAGAGCATGCACGCCAACGGCACCAAACTTTATTCTGCCAGAATAATCCCGTTCAAGGGATCCTGGATCGAGTTTGCCACTGACATCAACAATGTCATGTACGCATACATCGACCGCAAGAAGAAACTTCCTGTAACCACACTTCTCAGAGCCATCGGTTACAACAGTGACAAGGACATTATCGACATATTCGGCCTCGCGGACGAAGTCGCTGTGACAGCGGAAGAACTCAAGGCTAACGAGGGACGCAAACTCGCAGCCAAAGTACTCAAAACCTGGACGGAAGATTTCGAAGACGAGGACACCGGAGAAGTCATTCCTATCGAGAGAACCTCACCTGTCGTCGACAGAGGCGAGATCCTTAATGACGATACCATCGCCGCCATTATGGATACCGACGTCAAGGCCATCCTTCTCCAGAAAGACGAGGCCAATTCCGCGGAGTATAACATCATATTCAACACTCTGCAGAAAGACCCGACAAATACGGAGCACGACGCTGTCAACTACATCTACAAACAGCTCCGCAACTCCGAACCGCCTGATGACAACACCGCAAGGGATGTCATCGACAAACTCTTCTTCTCCGAGAAGAGATACGATCTGGGCAGCGTCGGCCGCTACCGCCTGAACAAGAAGCTGAATCTCACTACCGCTCCCGAGGTCAGAGTTCTTACGAACAATGACATCATCGAGATCATCAAGTACCTCATCCAGCTCATCAACTCCAAGGCGACAGTCGATGATATCGACCACCTCAGCAACCGCCGCGTGCGCACTGTAGGTGAGCAGCTTGCAAATCAGTTCAGCGTAGGTCTCAGCCGCATGGCACGCACCATCCGCGAGAGAATGAACGTCCGCGACAGCGAGCAGTTCAACCCTATCGACCTGATCAACGCAAAGACCCTTTCATCAGTAATCAACTCGTTCTTCGGAACCAGCCAGCTCTCGCAGTTCATGGACCAGACCAACCCTCTGGCCGAGGTTACGCACAAGAGACGTCTCTCCGCCCTCGGTCCGGGCGGTCTTTCACGGGACAGAGCAGGCTTCGAGGTACGAGACGTACACTATACCCATTACGGAAGACTCTGTCCTATCGAGTCTCCGGAAGGTCCTAACATCGGTCTTATCTCCTCGCTCTGCGTTTACGCCAAAATCGACGAGCTCGGATTCATCGAGACTCCGTACCGTGAGGTTCACGACGGCAAGGTCGACCTGAGCGACAGCGGCTGGCACTATATGAGCGCCGAGGAAGAGGAGAACAAGCTCGTTTCCCTCGCCAATGTCCGTATGGAGGATGACGGAACCATCGCAGAGGACCGCATCCAGTGCCGTCTGGAAGCCGACTTCCCTGTAGTCACCAAAGAAGAGGTGAACTATATGGACGTGGCTCCTAACCAGATGGCTTCAGTGGCTGCATCCCTGATTCCTTTCCTCGAGCACGATGATGCCCACCGTGCACTTATGGGTGCGAACATGATGCGCCAGGCAGTTCCGCTTCTCAAGCCGGAGTCTCCTATCGTGGGAACAGGCCTTGAGGAGAGAGTCTGCATCGACTCCAGAACCCAGTGCATTGCGGAGCGCAAGGGCGAAGTCACCTATGTCGACGCCAACGAAATCCGCATCAGGTATGACCGCACCGAGGATGAGAAATTCGTAAGCTTCTCCCCTGAGGAGACCATATACAAGCTCCCTATCTACCGCAAGACCAACCAGAGCACTACCGTGACCCTGAAGCCTATCGTCCGCAAGGGTGACAAGGTGGTCAAGGGACAGGTCCTCACCGAGGGCTATGCCACACAGAACGGAGAGCTCGCTCTCGGAAGAAACCTCAAGGTCGCATTCATGCCGTGGAAGGGTTACAACTACGAGGATGCCATCGTGCTTTCCGAAGAGATGGTCAAGTGGGACATCCTCACATCCGTACACGTGGATGAATACTCTACGGAGGTCCGCGACACCAAGCGCGGTATGGAGGAACTCACATCCGACATTCCTAACGTCAGCGAGGACGCCACCAAGAATCTCGACGACAACGGCATCATCAGAATCGGTGCCCACATCGAGCCGGGTGACATCATGATCGGCAAGATCACTCCTAAGGGAGAAAGCGATCCTTCACCTGAAGAGAAGCTCCTCAAGGCCATCTTCGGCGACAAGGCCGGCGATGTCAAGGATGCGTCCCTGAAGGCCAATCCTTCGCTCAGCGGAACCATCATCAACACCGCTCTCTATGCGAAGATCTCCAAGGAAGGCGGCCGCAGAAGCCAGGCCAAGACCGACAGGGAGGCCAAGATTTCGATCCGCGAGGCAGAGTTCGAGTCCAGGAACGAGAAGCTGCGCTCCGAGTTCATCGGCAAGCTCGCGACTCTCACCAAGGGCAAGAAGAGCGCCGGCGTCAGCGATCTCTACGGAGTGGAGCTGATCGCCAAAGACAAGGCGATCAATGCCGAAGTCCTGAACGGTATCGATTACGAGAATGTCAATTCGAACAAGTGGACTACCGACAAGGAGACCAACCTCCTGATCCGTGACCTCATCAACAACTACTGCATCGCCAAGAAAGTTGCGGCAGCCAAGCACAAGAGGGAAATCGACAAACTCAAGGTCGGTGATGACCTCGGTAACGGTGTAATGCAGCTTGCCAAGGTATATGTGGCCAAGAAGAGAAAGATCACCGTAGGAGACAAGATGGCGGGACGCCACGGTAACAAGGGTATCGTGGCCAAGATTGTCCGTCAGGAAGATATGCCGTTCCTCAGCGACGGAACACCTGTCGATATCGTTCTGAACCCGCTGGGTGTACCTTCCCGAATGAATCTGGGACAGATTTATGAAACTGTTCTCGGATGGGCCGGAAAGGAACTCGGACTCAAGTTCAGCACCCCTATCTTCGACGGTGCGAGCATCGAGGAGATCTGTGACCTCACCGACAAGGCCGGTCTGCCGAGATTCGGCAAGACTCAGCTCCGTGACGGCGGCACAGGTGATTACTTCGATCAGCCGGCGACAGTGGGCGTCATCTATATGATCAAGCTGGGTCATATGGTCGATGACAAGATGCACGCGAGAAGCATCGGTCCTTATTCTCTCATCACTCAGCAGCCTCTCGGCGGTAAAGCCCAGTTCGGAGGCCAGAGATTCGGAGAAATGGAAGTCTGGGCTCTTGAGGCATACGGCGCAGCCAATGCTCTCCAAGAGATTCTTACAGTCAAGTCTGATGATGTCACAGGACGCTCCAAGACTTATGAGGCTATCGTGAAGGGCGACCCTATGCCAACCCCTGGCATACCGGAATCTCTCAACGTTCTGCTTCACGAACTCAGGGGTCTGGGACTCAAGGTGACACTGGATTAATAACGGACAATTGACAGATAGAAATATGCCTGCCTATAATAAAGATAATAAAGTAAAGAGCAATTTCCAGCGCATCAGCATTTCGCTCGCTTCCCCGGAGGATATCACCAAAAGGTCTTGCGGTGAGGTGCTGAAGCCGGAAACAGTCAATTACAGAACCTATAAGCCTGAGCGCGACGGTCTCTTCTGCGAGAAGATCTTCGGACCTACGAAGGACTACGAGTGCTACTGCGGAAAGTACAAGAGAATCCGCTACCGCGGCATCGTCTGCGACAGGTGTAAGGTCGAAGTTACAGAGAAGAAGGTCCGCAGGGAGAGAATGGGTCATATCACCCTCACTGTTCCTGTAGCCCACATCTGGTACTTCAAGTCCTCCCCGAACAAGATTTCCGCCCTCCTCGGCATCAGCGCCAAGAGGCTCGAGTCAGTCATCTACTACGAGAAGTACATCGTGGTGAAGCCTGGCGATTCAGGTCTGCAGAAGTGTGATCTCCTCTCCGAGGACGAGTACCTCGACGTACTCGCCAGAATGCCTGAGAACGATTCCCTTCCGATGGACGACCCGAACAAGTTCGTGGCCAAGATGGGTGCCGAAGGTCTCTACGATCTCCTCTGCGAGATAGACGTGGACGCTCTCGGCAAGGAAATCCGCCAGCAGATGCTGAAGGAGAACTCACAGCAGAGAAAAGTCGATCTTCTGAAGAGACTTCAGATAGTCAAGTGGTTCCAGGAGTCCAACGGAATCAACCGCCCTGAATGGATGATTATGAAGGTCATCCCTGTCATCCCGCCTGATCTCCGTCCTCTCGTTCCGCTCGACGGCGGACGCTTCGCGACCACAGACCTCAATGACCTGTACCGCCGCGTAATCATCCGCAACAACCGACTCAAGAAACTCATCGAGATAAAGGCCCCTGAGGTCATTCTGCGCAACGAGAAGCGTATGCTTCAGGAAGCCGTGGACAGCCTCTTCGACAACTCGAAGAAGTCATCGGCCGTCAAGAGCGAGTCCAACAGAGCCCTCAAGTCCCTGTCCGACTCCCTCAAGGGAAAGCAGGGACGCTTCCGCCAGAACCTCCTCGGAAAGCGCGTGGACTATTCCGCACGTTCCGTCATCGTGGTGGGTCCTGAACTCAATATGCACGAGTGCGGACTCCCTAAGTTCCTGGCAGCGGAGCTTTACAAGCCGTTCATCATCCGCAAGCTCATCGAGCGCGGCATCGTGAAGA
>CAVCRS010000094.1:0-5287 GCA_963604635.1 Faecalibacillus sp. | reverse complement strand
TTGGGATTAACAAATAAAAAATGAGGGCGACTATCAGTCCGAAGACTTTTTAGTCCCTCATGATTCAATCTGTACAGGTATTCCAATGAACGGTTTGAGCGAGTATCACTCAATGATATGCTCTTCTTCAAGAAGAAATGGAATTATGCCGACATATATGACACCGTCTTCATCAACAGAGCGTCTCCGGCTGCCGTCAAGAACAACAATCTTTTTGAAGAAATCTCCAGTATGATGAAGAGAGAATGTTTCCTGGGCTTTCTTTTCGGGCGTATCCACGTTAAGGGCCGACTGAATATACACTTTGTCATTACCGATGTTCACTACAAAATCTATCTCGTACTGGCGTTGAGCCCGTTTCCCGTCCTGCATCTGCTCTACCTCGACAACGCCGACATCCACGGAATATCCTCTGCTGACCAGATCGTTATACAATAAATTCTCCATCAGATGGGAGCGCTCCTGCTGCCGGAAATTCAGCCGGGCGTTTCTCAGTCCCAGGTCAACGGCGTAGTATTTCCGGATTGTGCCAAAATATTTGCGTCCCTTCACATCGTATCTCTTGGCACTCCTGAAGAGATAGGCATCCTCCAGATAATCAAGATAATTCTTGATGGTATGGTCAGAGGCGGTCTTTTCCAGCAGAGTAGCTGCCGTGTTCGCGAGTTTGTGATAATTTGTGAGCGAACCGACCGATGAGGACAGGGCGTCGACCAATGCGCTGAGGACGGAATCATCCTTCAGTTTGTATCTTTCGGTAATGTCTTTGAAATATACGTTTTTGAAAAGGCCTTCAAGATATTTCACTTTTTCCGACTCGTTCTGTTCCAGAACCGCCAAAGGCATTCCGCCATAAGTGAGATACTGCTCCAGGGCTTCAGCCTTTTCCAATCCGGAGAAAGGAAGGTATTCTCTGAATGACAATGGCGCAAGTTTGATTTCGGAACCGCGGTCCCGGAAATTAGTCACTATATCCGAGGAAAGCATTTTCGAATTTGAGCCCGTAACATAAACATCCAGATTCGGCTGCGACATCAAATCGTTCAGGACATCGTAGAACGTCGTATACAGCATCTCCCTGTCCTCCTCCGGCACCAACGATTCATCAATATCAGTATTTTTTACTTTATACGACAGTTGTATTTCATCAATCATCACATAGTACTTCTTGTTGCAATCACATGCCCGAGACATGACATAGTCATACAACGTGTTGGGATTTCGGAATTTGGAGTCTGAAGTTTTATCCAATGCTATCTCCACCAGACAATCCTCGGATACTCCTTCCTCAAGAAGTCTTTGTTTGTAGAGGGTATTCAACAAATAAGATTTTCCGCAACGGCGTATACCGGTAATGATTTTCACCTTGCCGTTCCATCGTTTCTGCATCAGCAGATCGACATACTCATTTCTTTGGATTATTACATTGCTTTCCATATTTCACTGCAAATTTAGTCGCAATTACGACAATTGTTGCAGCGCAAAGATATGGCAATTAATTTAAAGTGCAAAAAATAAACATATCTTGCACTTCCCTGCCGCAGGCAAAAAGGGACAGTTACGCGGCTTTGCGGCGGCGCAGCATCTTGACTATGAGCGCGAAGTAGAGAAGAAGGAGGACCGTGTCGATGGCCAATTGGACGGCTGTGGAGCAGCCGGCCAGCAGGAAATGGTGGATGGCGAGAAGGCACAGCGCGAGCGCCACGCAGACGCCGATGCTGCGGACATCGTACGGGATCGGCATCTTGCCGCGGCCAATCGCCCAGCTCATCAGCATCGCGCTGCCGTAGCCCGCGAAGCCGCCCCACGCGCACGCCATATAGCCGTAGCGAGGCACGAAAATGACGTTCACGGCAATCATCACAGCCGCTCCGACAGCGCTCATCACGGCGCCCCACCAGGTCTCATCACGGAGCTTGTACCAGAACGAGAGATTGAAGTAGATGCCCATAAAGATCTCGGCGGCCATCACTATCGGGATGACCCGCAGGCCCGACCAATACTCCGGCTGGATGAAATGACGCAGCAGCGGGAGGTAGAAAATGACCGCGAGATACGCCAGGAGCGTAAAAATGATGAAATATTTCATTCCGTCGGCGAGAGTCTCGGGGCTGTTGCGGTCACGGCTGCCGTTGAACACAATCGGCTCGTAGGCATAACGGAAGGCTTGGGTGAGCAGCGCCATTATCATCGCTATCTTCACGCAGGCGCCGTAGATTCCGAGCTGCACCTTGCCTTCGGCGCCCGGCACGAGATAAGGGAAGAGAATCTTGTCCGCGACCTGGTTCAGAATGCCCACAAGGCTCAGAAGCAGCAGCGGCCAGGAGTACTTCAGCAGGCGTTTTGCAAGCTGCGCATCGAAGCCGTAGCCGAGTCCCTTGAGCTCCGGAATGAAGCCCAGAAAGACGCAGAACGTGCAGACGAGATTCACGAAAAATATCAGACCTACGCCGTAATCTTCAGTGACATAGAGAGTTTCGAGAGCCGGAACGCTGTCGAAGAGGCTCGGCATAACAAGGAATACGAAGAGGTTCAGCAGCACGTTCGGGATGATGAAGCCCATCTTCAGCAGCATAAACTTCACGGCCTTGCCCTGCAGGCGCAGGCGGCTGAACATCATCGCCTGGAACGCGTCCATCGCCACGATCACCGCCATACAGGCGATGTACTCCGGATGCGCGGCGTAGCCCATCGCGCCCGCAATCGGGTGCAGAAAGACCATCACTGCGGCCACAAAGGCCAATGCGACCCCGCCGACAAGCCTGAGAATGGTCCCGTAAACCTTGCGCGCGTCCTCGCCTTCCTTGTTCGAGAAACGGAAGAGCGTGGTCTCCATTCCCATCGTGAGCAGCGCGAGGAAGAGGGCGGTGTAGGCGTAGAGGTTCGTGACTATGCCGTAGCCGCCGCTTTCTGCGGCAATCTTATATGTATAAAGAGGGACGAGCAGATAGTTCAGAAATCTTCCGACTATGCTGCTCAGGCCATAGATGGCCGTATCTTTCAGTAGTGACTTCAGTCTCATATTCCGCGAATTTACATATTTTTAGGCTTTAAGTGACAGGAAAGAATTATATTTGCGAGACTGATAAACCAAAATAGACCTCAATATGAGAACAAGTACTATTCTTCTGGCAGCCTGCGGCCTTATAATAGCAGGAATGGCAGTCTCTTGCGGAGGCTCACAGAAAAAGGCTGCGGCCAAGGCAGCCGAGGAGGCGGCCGAGCAGGCCCGCCAGGACTCCATAGCAAGAGTGGAAATGATTCAGAAACAAGCAGATGCAATGGAAAAAGTAAAACTCCTTCCCGACGAGCCGGTATTCGACATCATCACCAACTACGGCACCATCAAGGTCAAACTCTACAGCAAGACTCCGAAGCACCGCGAGAATTTCGCAAAGCTCGCTCTCTCAGGCTACTATGACGGACTTCTCTTCCACCGCGTCATCAAGGGCTTCATGCTCCAGACCGGCGATCCGTACACCCGTGACACCAGCAAGGTGGCCGACTACGGCAAGGGCGGACCGGACTACACCATCCCGGCAGAGTTTGTCCCTGAGTACAAGCACAAGAAGGGTGCTCTCGCGGCCGCACGCCGCGGCGATGCGGCCAATCCCATGAAGGAGTCTTCCGGTTCCCAGTTCTACATCGTTCAGGACGCTGCCGGCTGCTCTCATCTGGACGGAGCATACACCGTATTCGGCGAGACCATCGAGGGTTTTGACGTTATCGACAAGATAGCCGCAGTGGAGACCAACAGCCGTGACCTCCCCCTCCAGGAAGTCCGCATCATCGCCGTCAAGTCGGAAGACCTTGAGCAATAATACGTTTCAAATATAGATTCGATGACAAATCGGCAGAAATTCCTGCCGATTTATTTTTTTGCAATTCCAATTTGGCACAGGTGTTGCAATAGAAACGGTCGAATAGTTTTTTCATAGGTTAAATTTTAGGTTAGAATTGCGAACGGCCACCGATGTGAATCGATGGTCGTTTTTGTTTTGCAAAAGCAAAACAAAAACGACTAATACCTATAATTAATACAAAATTGGCCGCAACGCGGAAACGCGTGCGGCCAATCTTATATTTGCGGGAGCTTCGATTTAGTCGTTCAGAGAGAATCTCTTGAATACTACAACCTTGGCCTCCTTGTCTGCAGCGGCGAGAGCAGCCTTTACGCTCTCCTTGTTGTCGCTCATCTGGTACTCCTGCTCCTCGAGAGTGTTCTCCTTGAAGAACTTCTGGAGACGGCCCTTTGCGATGTTCTGAACCATCTGCTCAGGAAGGTTTGCAGCCTTCTCCTCGCCTACGGTCCTGATGATCTCGCGAGCCTTGTCAGCCTGCTCAGGAGTGAGCCAGCCCTTCGAAGTGTTGGACTCGATGTGAGCCTCGCTGTCCACGTGTGCAGGGTTGATGCCGGCCTTTGTGAGAGCAGCGTCCACAGCCTTCTTCACGAGCTCCTCCTTAGTCTTCTCGAGAGCGATGGAAAGCTCGTTGTCGATAACTGACTGAGGGCAGTCAGCTGCGGAGATGGCTACAGGATTCATCGAAGCGACCTGCATTACGATACCCTTTGCGATAGCCTCAGGAACTTCTTTGTTGAAGCCTACGAGAGCGCCGAGCTTGCCGTTCACCTTGTGGATGTATTCCTTTACGAAAGGAGCCTCAACGGATGCGTAGTATGCGAGCACGTGCTTCTCGCCGGTCTTTCCGGTCTGAGCCTCGATAGCCTCTGCAACGGTCTGGCCGTCAGCCATCTTGCACTCCTTGAGAGCCTCTGCGTCAGAAGGGAAGTTGGCGATGGCGGTGTCTGCGATAGCCTCTGCGAGGGACTGGAAAGCCTCGTTTCTGGAAACGAAGTCAGTCTCGCAGCCGAGGCATACGAGAATACCCTTGCCACCCTCTACGCGGGCCTTGACAGCACCTTCGGAAGTCTCGCGGTCAGCTCTCTTGGCAGCCACGAGCTTGCCCTTCTCGCGGATGATCTCGATCGCCCTGTTGAAATCGCCTTCAGCCTCTGTGAGAGCCTTCTTGCAATCCATCATACCGGCGCTGGTCATCTTGCGCAGCTTCATTACGTCTTGTGCGGTAATCTGCATAATTCGTGTCTTTTAAAATTATTCTGCTTTCTCTTCCTCAGCTGCAGGGGCCTCAGCGGCCTCCGCCTCACCCTCTACGTCCACCGGACGGGCACCCTTGCGGGCGCGGAGCTTTTTGGCTGTAGGCTTTACGGCAGCCTCTTCCTCAGCGACTTCCTTATCCTTCTCGAGCTTTCTCTCCTCGAGTCCTT
>CAVCRS010000093.1:0-5497 GCA_963604635.1 Faecalibacillus sp. | reverse complement strand
TGGCGAACATTTCACGTGTGTTCACGAGGCCGAGTTCTTTATAAGATACCATAACTGATGTAAGGTTAAATATTTGTCCAACAATAATTTACTCAGGTCCTGCCACCGCTCCGCCCCACTCTCTCCGTCAATGCGGATTCCGCAAAACCCATTAATTTTTCTCAAATCGTGCAAATTTAGTTATTTTTGCGGAAATAAGAAGAATTAATGAGCAATAAAGTTCTCATCTTCTGCGCGCCTTCGGGTTCCGGGAAGAGCACCATAGTCCAGCATATCCTGTCTCTGCATCCTGAGATAGAGTTTTCAATTTCAGCCACTTCGAGGCTTCCGCGCGGAGCGGAGCAGAACGGGCGGGAGTATTATTTCTACACTCCAGAGGAGTTCAGGCGCCTGATTTCCGAAGACAGCTTCGTGGAGTACGAGGAGGTCTATCCGGGACGCTTCTACGGCACCCTGAAGCAGGAGGTGGAGCGCATCTGGGCTAAGGGGCACAGCATCATCTTCGACGTGGACGTGAAGGGCGGAGTGAACCTGAAGAAGTACTTCGGGCAGAAGGCCCTCGCAGTGTTCATCGGAGTGCCCGACCCGTCAGTGCTGCGCGAAAGGCTCACTTCCCGAGGCACGGACTCCCCGGAAGAAATCGAGAAACGCCTGCAGAAGGCCGCCGAAGAGACTCTCTACGCGCCGAAGTTCGACACTGTTCTGATGAACGACGAGCTCCAGAGGGCATTCGGCGAGGCGGAACGTCTCGTGGACGATTTTCTCAAAAGGCCCTAATCAGGCCGGAAAGACCGAACTGACCCGACAGACCAGACTTCCCCATCCTCGATATATTATGAAAATAGCGGTGTACTCAGGGTCCTTCGACCCCCTGCACATTGGGCATCTCGCCATTATGGAGTGCCTGACCCACGAAAGCGAATTCGACTGGGTGTATCTGGTCATTTCCCCGCAGAACCCGCTCAAGGACCCGTCCAAGGCGCTTTCCGCGCAGAAAAGGTATGACGATGCGGTGGAAGCGGTCAGGCGCCACCCGGAGCTTCACGTCTGGGTGGACGACATCGAGATGACGATGGATCCTCCACACTACACCATCCGCACGCTCGACGCTCTGAAAAAGCGCGAGCCTGAGAACGAATTCACGCTCGTCATCGGCGCGGACAATCTGGAGAACATCCACCTCTGGAGGGACAGCGCCCGGCTGCTCTCCGAATACGGCGTAGTGGTCTATCCGAGAAAAGGTTACGATGCTCTGAGCATCCGCGAGCAGCTCCAGAAAGAGAGCCTGCACTTCCCCACCCCGTACGTGCTGGACGCCTGGGAGACGCAGATAATGGAGGG
Source organism: Faecalibacillus sp. (assembly GCA_963604635.1). Classification (GTDB taxonomy): domain Bacteria; phylum Bacteroidota; class Bacteroidia; order Bacteroidales; family UBA932; genus Cryptobacteroides. The sequence continues at coordinate 4,156 of CAVCRS010000093.1, read as the reverse complement.
AGCGGCGAGCATCGAGGAGATGTTCGAGAGGCTCTACAACATCCGCGTGATCGACGCTCCGATCGTGGACATCTCCTCAACCGAGATCCGCGAGGCGCAGGCCCGCGGTGAGGATATGTCCGAATTCCTTATGTAAAAGAATCTTTCGGGGGGCCTCCGAAATCTCTCTTTTACATTCTCTACCGGAGAAACCTATATCTTACAGAACCTCAGCCTGAGGGCGTTGCAGACCACGCAGACGCTGCTCAGCGCCATACACAGCGCGGCCGTCATAGGTCCGACCAGTCCGAATGCGGCGGCCGGAACGGCCAATGCGTTATAGAAGAAGGCCCAGAAGAGGTTCTCGCGGATGATGGTGTTCGTGCGGCGCGAGAGGCGTATCATCTGCGGCACCTTGCGAAGGTCCGAGGACACGATGGTCGCCATCGCGGAGTCCATCGCCACGTCGCTCCCGCTGCCCATAGCCATAGAGAAGTCGGCTTCCGCCAATGCCGCACTGTCGTTCACGCCGTCCCCGACCATCGCGACTTTCAGCCCCTTCGCGTGCAAATCCTTGACATATTGGGTTTTACCCGCAGGAAGCATTTCAGAGACATACTCATCCACTCCGGCTTCGCGGGCGATTTGCGCGGCGCGCTCCGAAGAGTCCCCGCTGAGCATCCGGACTGAAAGGCCCATTGAGCGGAGCGTCTGAACTGCAGCGAGCGAAGTGTCCTTGAGACGGTCGCCGCCTGCGAGACCTTCGGTCAATGTACCTGTCTTGTCCACCAATACTACATTGACCGCTGCGGCGGTCTGCAGAGCATCGGCGTCACGAACGAGTATGCCGCATCGGGCCGCACGGCCAATGCCTGCGATGATGGCGGCGGGGGTCGCGAGGCCGAGAGAGCACGGGCAGGCGATGACGAGCACGGTCACCATTGCGAGCAGTCCGCGGCTGAAGGCGTTTTCGCCGCCCCAGATGCACCAGAGGATCAGGCTCAGAAGCGCGATGGACATTATCACGGGTACGAAGACGGCCGCGACCTTATCGACCTTGCGCTGGATGGCGGCCTTGCTGCCCTGAGCCTCGCGCACCATCGCGATTATCGAAGAGAGCACCGTGTCGCCCCCGACCTTGACGGCCCTTACGACGGCTTCGCCGCCCAGACACAGGGTGCCTGCGTAAACTCCTGATCCTACGGTCTTTGGCACTGCGCAGGATTCTCCTGTCATCATACTCTCGTCCATTGACGCGCTTCCCTCGATCACTTCCCCGTCCACGGCCATCTTGCCGCCCTGGCGGATCACGACTTCATCCCCTGGGGCGACCGTATCCAGGGCCACCTCTCTCACGACCTTCCCGACCCGCAGCAGCACCCGTTCAGGCTGCATCGCTTTCAGTTCGCGAACCGCCGCGGTGGTGCTGCGCCGGGTGCGTTCTTCGAGCATTCGGCCGAGAAGTACGAAGGCTACTATCATCGCGGAGGATTCGAAATAAAGGTCGGCTGTGAGGCCGCGCGAAGTCCAGACTTTCGGGTGGCAGAGATTGAATAGGCTGAAAAAGAATGAGATCGAGATGCTGAGGGCTACGAGCGTGTCCATATTGGCTGAGCCGTGGCGAAACTGGGCCCAGGCGTTGCGGAAAAACCTGCGGCCGAAAACAAAGACCACAACGGCGGAGAGTGCCGCCACGATGATGCCCTTTATGTCCGGCGCTCCGGTTTCGCAGCCCTGCATTCCGCCTCCCATCGCGAGGGCCATTATGGCGGCGGAGAGCACGATGCTGCAGACGGCGTCGCGGACAAGCGCCTTGAAAGCCTTGCGGCTCATCTCGTCGGCTATGTCCTCGGCGGTATTTTCGGGTTCTCGGGTTTCGGGCTTTCCGGAGCCGTTGTTTTCTTTTTTATCCCGGGGGGCAGGGTCGGATTGGCCGGAGGCAGAAGGAGTCTCCTGCGCGAGCACAAGCTCATAGCCGGCGTCGTGCACGACCTTCTGCAAGTCCTTGTCTGTCAGCACATCAGTGTCAAACTCTATCTGAGCGGTGGCTGAAGCGAGGCTCACGCTGACGCCGCTCACGCCATCCAGAGCGGACAGCGTCTTCTCGACTCTGGCCACGCACGCCGCGCAGCCGAGCCCCATTATCGGATATGTCTTCTTGACTTTCATATCATATCAAATTACATCCGCAAATTTATGCAAAAAGGAGTTGACTCGTGAAAGTCAGCCCATCATTATTTATTGGGATTTCTTCGCAGAACAGTCAGGGGTCTCCTTCCGGCCAAGGCCTCCAGTCAACCCCTGACAGTGATAAGACTCGGATGGTAAACCAATCTCAGGAATAACAACCGAAAGTAAACTTTTATCAGCAATAATCTATAAACCCGAGTCAACCCAAATCAGGAAAATACACTTTGTCCGTAAAAACACGCCATTCTCCGGACAAACCACCCTTGAGCGGAAGTTTGTCCGTAAAAACGGGCCATTCTCCGGACAAACCACCCTTGAGCGGAAGTTTGTCCGTAAAAACGGGCCATTCTCCGGACAAAACGCCATTGAGCGGAAGTTTGTCCGTAAAAAAACGTTTTCCGCCGGACAAACCTCATTCTTTTCAAGGTTTGTCCGTCAGAAAAAACGTTTTAGCCCGGACAAGTTCCCATCCCGAGGCACCGCAACACCTCACTACGCCAGCAGTCCGGTGATGAAGATGATGATGATCGCCAGCGGGGCCATATACTTTATGAGGAAGTAGACCACGGGGAAGATGCGGACATTGGTCCGGATGGTTCCGTGATTCGTAAGTTCGTCATAAACGGTCTGCCGGTCGAGCTTCCAGCCCACGAAAAGGGCGAAGAGAAGGGCGCCGAGAGACATCAGATAGTCCGAGCAGAGCATATCCAGGAAGTCGAAAATCCTGTCCCCGAAGATTTTGACTTCACTCAGAGGCCCGAAGGAAAGGGAGCAGAAAACTCCGACGATGAAGGTCAGGCAGAAAAGCAGAATGGTGGCCTTGTGACGCGTAAAGCCCTTCTGCTCCACCAGATAGGCCACGCCGACCTCCAGCATCGAGATGGAGGAAGTGAGGGCTGCCACAATAATGGCGAGGAAAAAGAGCACCGCGACAATGTTGCTGATGATCTGAGCTCCGCTGCCCATCTTCGCAAACACATACGGAAGTGACTCGAAGATAAGGCCCGGACCCGCCGCCGGGGCGATTCCCGCAGCGAACACGGCCGGCATCACCGCGAATCCCGCCAGGATGGCGAAGAGCAGATCGGCCACCGCCGTGCCCGCGCCGGAGGCGATAAGATTTTCTTTATCACTTATATACGATGAATATGTCAGCATTGTTCCCACGCCGAGCGAGAGCGAGAAGAAGCTCTGACCGAGAGCCGCTGAGAATGCGTCCGCGCTGAGTTTCGAGAAGTCCGGCTTCACCAGATATTTCACGCCTTCCATAGCGCCCGGAAGGCAGATGGAATACACCGCAATCGCCACGATCAGAACGAACAGAATCGGCATCGAGATGTTGCTGAAGCGCTCTATACCCTTCTTGACTCCGAAAAAGACTATCACGGCTGTCATCGCGAGAAAGACGAAATGACAGGCGAGCGGTCCCCAGGTCGAGGATGCGAAGGCGCCGAAAAGAGACGAGACGCCGTCAAGATTGGACGGAGTGAAACTCCGGCCGAGAGACTTCAGCAGGAAGTCCACTGCCCAGCCGCCGACCACGCTGTAGTACGAGACGATGAGCAGCGGCGTGATGACCGTCAGCAGCCCGAGCCACTTCCAACGGCTGCCCGGAGCGAGAGAGTCCATCGCGCCGAAGGTGCTGCGATGCGTGTGCCGCCCGATGATGCTCTCGGCGTAAAGTATTGGAAGCGAGAGGAAAAACGAGCAGGCGATATAGACCAGCACGAACGCCGCGCCGCCGTATTCGCCGGTGATGTAGGGGAAGCGCCAGATGTTTCCGAGGCCGATCGCAGATCCGGCCAATGCCATAATGACGGCCGCCCGGCCGCCAAAGTTCTCTCGTTGTGCCATATTTTGTTGAGTTCGTTGGGACTGCAAAGATATCAATATTGTCCGCAGAATGGCAGGATTCTGAGGACAAAGTGGCATCCTGAGTGAGTTATTTATTAAGAAGCCATTCAATGGCATTCACGATATGTATCGT
>CAVCRS010000092.1:0-5690 GCA_963604635.1 Faecalibacillus sp. | reverse complement strand
AGTTCGACCAGAGGGCCTCTTCGGCCGTGGACTGCGTCCATCTGATCGACCCTTCGGCAGACGTGAGAATCAGAAGCTCGCGCCTGCTTATTTTTGATGATGACTTCTCCGATGAGGACCTCGCAGCGGTGAAACATTACTACATCAATGCCGTGGAGTCCCGTCCGAAGAACCTGAAGACCCTCGAGTTCAACGAAAAGGCCGACGTCAAGCCTCTCGCTTCCCTGGAAGGATTCACTGCGATGAGCCCCGATGAGTATGAGGGCTTCTGCCGCCGCTGGGGGCTCGCGATGAATACCGATGACCTCGCCGAGGTCGTGAGGTACTTCAAAGCCGAGCACCGCGACCCGACCGAGACGGAACTCAGAATCCTCGACACCTATTGGAGCGACCACTGCCGCCATACCACTTTCACCACAGAACTCCAGGACATCAAAGTTGACGACTCTTTCATCCGAGAGGAAATCGAGGCTTCCATAGAGGAGCTCAAGGCCGTGCGCAAGGAACTCGGCCGCGAGGGCAAGAGCTTCTGTCTGATGGAACTGGCTACAATCGGAGGCCGGTACCTAAGGAAGAAAGGCCTGCTCGATGACCTCGAGCAGAGCGAGGAGAACAACGCCTGCAGCATCTACATAAACGTCGACGTAGACGGAAAAACCGAAAAGTGGCTGCTTCAGTTCAAGAACGAAACCCATAACCACCCTACGGAAATCGAACCGTTCGGCGGCGCGGCGACCTGTCTCGGCGGCGCCATCCGCGACCCTCTCTCCGGCAGGGCCTATGTATATCAGGCTATGAGAGTTACCGGAGCGGGCGACATCTGCCGTCCGGTCAGCGAAACCCTTCCGGGCAAGCTTCCTCAGAAGCAGATCAGCCGCAAGGCCGCCGCCGGCTACTCCAGCTACGGCAACCAGATCGGCCTCGCCACCACCCACGTCCGTGAAATCTATCACGAGGGCTATACAGCCAAGAGACTCGAAGTCGGCGCCGTGGTCGGCGCCGTAAAGGCTGAGAACGTGCGCCGCGAGAGCCCGGCCGCGGGCGATGTGATCCTGCTGCTGGGAGGACGCACGGGCCGTGACGGGATTGGAGGAGCCACAGGCTCCTCCAAAGAGCATACAGAAGCCTCGATCGAGACTTGCGGCAGCGAGGTGCAGAAAGGCAACGCCCCGGAGGAACGCAAACTCCAGCGCCTCTTCCGCCGCCCGGATGTGACCCGCCTCATCAAGAAATCAAACGACTTCGGAGCCGGCGGAGTGAGCGTCGCAATCGGCGAACTCGCCCCCGGACTCGACATATACCTTGACCGGGTACCGGTCAAATACAGCGGCCTGAACTCCACCGAGCTCGCAATCAGCGAGTCGCAGGAGCGGATGGCGGTGGTGATTGCAGCCTCCGACCGGGAGGAGTTCGAGAAGCTCTGCGCAGCCGAGAACGTCGAAGTGACTTACGTCGCCGACGTGACCGCCAGCGGCAGGATGAGGATGTACAACTCGGGCGAGCTGGTCGCAGACCTCAGCCGCGAGTTCATCGACAGCGCCGGCGCGAAGCACTACGCTTCGGCGGAAGTCGGCCGCGTGGAGGACCGCGACCCGTTCGCGCTGCAGCCTGAGGGCAGCACCCTCGAAGAGAAGATGTTAAACGTGATGGATATGCCGAACGTGGCTTCGCAGAAGGGACTCGTGGAGATGTTCGACGCCACCATCGGCCGCTCCACTGTGCTTATGCCTTACGGCGGCGCGATGCAATCCACTGAAACTCAGGTCTCTGTGCAGAAACTCCCGACCGACGGCTATACCGACACCGCCTCGATGATGGCTTTCGGCTACAATCCGTTCATCTCCTCCTGGAGCCCGTACCACGGCGCCGCTTACTCGATGGTCGAGGCCTGCGCCAAGGTCACGGCGGCCGGCGGAGACTGGTCGAAGATGCGTTTCTCCTGCCAGGAGTATTTCGAGAGGATGACCTCCGACCCGCACAGCTGGGGCAAGCCGCTCGCAGCTCTGCTGGGGTCGCTGAGGATGCAGCTCGCCTTCGGCCTTCCGTCCATCGGCGGCAAGGACTCGATGAGCGGCACCTTCGAGCACATCAACGTGCCTCCTACCCTCATCTCCTTCGGCATCACGACGGTGAACGCCGCAGACGTCATCTCCCCGGAATTCAAATGGGGCGGCAACCATATATATTTATTCCGCCACACGCCACTCGCAGACAAAATGCCTGACGTGCAGGGACTTAAGGCGATGTGGAGCTATATCCACAGCAAGATCGCGTCCGGAAACATCGTTTCCGCCTGGGCGGTCGGCTTCGGCGGAGTGGCCGAGGCCCTCGCCAAGATGTCCTTCGGCAATATGTTCGGCGCCGACATCACCGTCGCAGAAGATGAACTCTTCCGCTGCCTGCCCGGCTCGATTGTGGTCGAGTCCGAGACCGAGCTGGATTTCCCGACCGCGGTCAAACTCGGCGAGGTGACCGATTCCGATGACTTCACGCTCAGAATCAACGGAGTCAGCATCAGTCTGGACTCCCTGCAGGAGTCCAATGCGAAGAGATACTCCAAGGTCTATCCGGCGAGCGTTCCGGCGACCCACAAGAGTCTGCTGAATGTCAAGTGCACCGCTCCTGCCTACAGGCAGCCGAAATACGAAGGCAGTCCGATAGCGAAGCCGCTGGTATATATTCCTGTATTCCCCGGCACGAACTGCGACTACGACAGCGCCAAGGCATTCCGCAAGGCGGGGGCCGAGGTCCGCTTCGGAGTCTTCCGCAACCTCACTCCTGAGGCCGTGCTCAGTTCCATCGCTGAGATGAAGCGCAACATAGACGAGTGCCAGATACTGATGCTCTCCGGAGGTTTCTCCGCAGGAGACGAGCCGGACGGAAGCGGCAAATTCATTGCCAATGTGTTGGAAAACAAGGAGATATCAGAGGCAATCGACGGACTTCTGAAGCGTCGCGGCCTGATTCTCGGCATCTGCAACGGCTTCCAGGCCCTCGTGAAGAGCGGACTTCTGCCATACGGCAGGACCGGCAGCGTCACCCCTGACTCTCCGACCCTCTTCCGCAACGACATAAACCGCCACGTCTCCTGTATGGTTTCGACCCGTGTCAGCACGACCCGCTCTCCGTGGCTCTCAGGTATGAGCGCCGGGGACATCCACACCATCGCAGTCAGCCACGGCGAAGGCAAGTTCGTGGTAAATGAGGACCTCGCGCGCGAACTCTTCGAGAACGGCCAGGTAGCATTCCAGTACGTGAATCCTATTACCGAGGAAGTGACGATGCAGTCCCCGTATAACCCGAACGGCTCGTTCTACGCCATCGAGGGCATCATCAGCCGCGACGGTCTGATACTCGGCAAGATGGGTCACAGCGAGCGCTACGAGCGCAACGTCTTCCGCAATATTGACGAGGAACTCGAGCAGCCTCTCTTCAGTAACGCCGTCAAGTATTTTCAGAAATGACGAAGGGAGAACTCATATCCGACGGCTACGAGAAGCAGGTCTTCGCGACCGATGACCCGGAGCAGGTGATATTCCGTTTCAAGGACGTGGCCACTGCGTACAACGATGTCAAGACTGCGCTGTTCCCCCGCAAGGGCATAGTAAACAATGAGATATCCGCCATTCTGATGAGATGTCTCTCCGACAGCGGGATATACACGCACTTCATCGGCACCGTCGGAGAGCGCGAGCAGCTCTGCCGCAAGTGCAGCGCCATCCCGATCGAACTCGTGGTACGCAACTACATTGCCGGTTCGCTTGCGGACCGCCTCGCCATCGAGGAGGGCACCAAGCCCGCGACGGTCATCTATGACATCTACTACAGCGACCCGTCTCTCGGCGATCCGATGATCAATGATTCCCAGGCGGTTGCGCTCGGTATAGTCAGCTCGGAGGAGCTTTCAGAAATTTATTCCGTGGCCTGTACGGCCAATGAGTGCCTCAGCACCCTGCTTTCAAAAGCCGGCATCCGTCTTGTCGATTTCAAGCTCGAGTTCGGACGCGACAGCGCCGGACGCCTGATGGTGACCGATGAGATCAGCCCCGACACCTGCCGGTTCTGGGATGAGGCCACAGGGGAGCGTCTGGACAAGGACCGTTTCCGTCACGACCTCGGAAACATAATGCCTTCCTACGAGGAGGTGCTTAATCGCTTAATTTCTATAAATAAATAAGTTATGGCTAAAACATACGAAAGTGCGGGTGTAAACCTCGAAGCAGGATACGAGGTTGTCCGCCGTATCAGACAGCACGTCGCCTCCACGGCCCGCAAGGGCTCTATGGGAGGAATCGGCTCATTCGGAGGAATGTTCGACCTCTCTTCTCTCGGGGTTAAGGAACCGGTGCTCGTAAGCGGTACCGACGGAGTCGGGACGAAACTCAAGATCGCATTCGCGATGGACAAGCACGACACGGTCGGAATCGACGCTGTGGCGATGTGTGTCAACGATGTGCTCGCACAGGGTGCCGAGCCTCTGATTTTCCTGGACTATGTGGCCGTCGGCCACAATGAGCCGGCCAAGGTCGAGGCCATCGTGGCCGGAGTTGCCGAAGGCTGCCGTCAGGCAGGCTGCACCCTCGTCGGAGGCGAGACCGCGGAGATGCCGGGAATGTACGAAGGCGGGGAATACGATATCGCCGGATACACCACAGGAGTCGTGGAGAAGTCGAAACTGATCGACGGAAGCAAGGTCAGTGTCGGTGACGTCCTGGTGGGAATCGCTTCCACAGGAGTCCACTCGAACGGCTTCAGCCTCGTGCGCAAGATAGTGGCAGACAATGGATTGGCCTATACTGACGAAATTCCTGAACTGGGCGGAAGGCGTCTTGGCGACGTGCTCCTCACCCCGACCCGGATCTATGTCAAGCAGGTGCTCGATGTCATCCGCAGCTGCGATGTGCACGGCATCAGCCATATAACCGGCGGCGGCTTCGATGAGAATATCCCGCGCGTGCTGCAGGGCGGCCAGGGCCTCGAGATTAAGGAAGGCAGCTGGGAGATACTCCCTATATTCCGTATGCTCGAGAAATGGGGTGGAGTGCCTCACAGGGAGATGTTCAACATCTTCAATATGGGTATCGGAATGGTCATCGTGCTGGATGCCTCCGAGGCAGACAAGGCCATCTCGATCCTTGCCTCTCACGGCGAGAAGGCTTCCGTAATCGGTAAAGTCACAGACAAACCGGGCGTCAATATAATATGATTAAGCATAAGTTAGCTGTATTTGCAAGCGGCACCGGCTCCAATTTCGAAGCCATCGCCGATGCCTGCGCTGACGGAAGGCTCGATGCCGAAGTGGTGCTGATGGTATGCGACAAGCCTGCCGCCCCGGTGGTGGGCAAGGCTGCCGCAAGGGGGATAGATAGTTTCGTGTTCAGTCCTAAGGATTATGCCTGCAAGGCTGATTATGAAAAGGAAATCATCGGCAGGATGGATGCGAAGGGAGTCGAACTCGTCTGCCTCGCCGGCTATATGCGCATCGTCTCGGATGTGCTGCTGGAGGCATATCAGGACAGGATTATAAACATTCACCCTTCGCTGCTGCCTTCATTTCGCGGTGCCCACGCGGTGGAGCAGGCCGTAGCTTTCGGAGTGAAGGTCTACGGGATCACCATCCATTATGTGACCGCCGAACTTGACGGCGGAAAGATCATCGCCCAGAGGGCTTTTGATTATGACGGGGATGA
>CAVCRS010000091.1:0-5909 GCA_963604635.1 Faecalibacillus sp. | reverse complement strand
AGCTGCCGTTCTTCGACAAGACCTCGATTGACTAACGTCAACCGAGGTCTTTTTTCTTTTGTCGAAGAACGGCAGCCGACGCCGAAGGCGTCTTTATCCACCGGGGGACGGATCCCCCAAGCCCTTTCGGTCGCGCACTGTGTGCGCTCCTTAGGAGCTCCGACACAGATGATTTCTCTCCCACACAATCATCAGCCGGATTTTGTCTAAGAAAGATTCTTTGTCCGTAAAATGGGCACTTTTTACGGACAAAACTTCATTTGGGACCGATTTGTCCGTGAAAAAACGTTTTTCTACGGACAAGTTCCCGTTTCTTATCCGGGTGTTGACAATTAATTATGCAAAAGAGCCGCATAGTGTATCGAGTTGACGGAAATCCCGAGAATTCCGGCATCTCGATGTTCCGGAGTGCATCGACTTGCCGATCTGAAACGTTATTCCGTCATCTCAATGCACCATTATTATTAATGATAATCATCTGCGCTCCAAACCTTGATATTTGCACTTGCAGCGTAGACTTCGGAAGTCCCGCGACAGCATTGGACGGCGGAGCCGGCCAGGGTAAAAATTGCTGTCGCGGGGCTTGCCGAAGCGAAGCGACCGGGAGAATAATGATTTTAATGGTGTCAAGTCTGTAGAGACCGCTCCCCAGTGAATAGAAGTGTCGCAACGCGAAGCGTTGCAGAGTCTGACGGAGAGCAGCGGCCATTGTCAAATATACATTCCGTGTGAAAACCCATACCTTTTTCACACCGCAGGCTCTGAAAATGCTGTCCCGTGTGAAAATGGTACCCTTTTTCACACCGCATGCTCTGAAAATGCTGTCCCGTGTGAAAATGGTACCCTTTTTCACACCGCAGGCTCAGAAAATGATGTTTCGTGTAAAAATGGTACCCTTTTTCACACCGTTTTCTATTCGTTGATAATGCCTTTGCGATGCTGCGGCGGACTTTGCTAATAGGGAGAGAAATTGGCGAAAATCTCTCCCTGCTGGAGATAGGACCTGCATTTCAGGGCTCTGTAACGCTTTGCCAGTTTCCAGAAGGGCGTGAAAAATTAGGAATCCTCTCCCTGCTGGATTTGGACGCGAAACAACTGCTGCCGTCTGCAGGCAATTGTCAGCCGGAACAACTTGTCCTCACGGAAACGTTTTTTCAAGGACAAATCCTCAAATTTCTTAGCTTTGTCCTCACGAAAACGTTTTTTTTGAGGACAAGCTTAGTCTTTTCATCAGTTTTTCCTCAAGCAGACTGTCTTTTGTGGACAAATTCGGACGGCGCGTCGAGCTGTGTCTGGCGGGAGGGGGAGGATTTAACAAAAATTTAACAATCCCGAAACACGACGGTAACAATACGTAACGAATTTTGCAAGCGGAATAACAGACAAAATTACATGAGTACCATTTACCTGATTATCGTGGTGTTTCTCTTCGTTCTGGCTATATTTGACCTTATGGTCGGAGTCAGCAACGACGCAGTAAACTTCCTAAGTTCAGCAGTCGGCGCAAAGGTCGCCAAATTCAGAACCATCATCATCGTGGCAGCAGTCGGAGTGTTCATCGGTGCCACTGCAAGCAACGGAATGATGGAAATCGCAAGAAACGGAGTCTTCCATCCGGCAATGTTCACCATAAAGGAAGTGATGTTCATCTTCCTCGCCGCGATGATTTCCGACGTTATCCTCCTGGATATCTTCAATAACCTCGGACTCCCGACATCCACCACAGTATCAATGGTTTTCGAACTCCTCGGAGCCACAACCGCCTTCGCTTTCCTGAAAATTGTCGGCAGCGGCGGCGCCCTCTCCCTCGGAGACCTGATGAACACCGAGAAAGCCCTCGGGATGATTCTGGCCATCTTCATTTCAGTCGCCATCGCATTCTTCTTCGGAACACTCCTGCAGTACATCTCCAGACTCGTATTCACTTTCACCTATAAAAAGAACCTGAAATACAAGATCGGCATCTTCGGCGGCATCTGCACCACAGCCATCGTTTACTTCATGCTCTTCAAGGGAATGAGCGGAATGACCTTTATCACAGATGACGTAAAGGACTACATCAATGCCAACACGGGAGCCATCCTCGGTCTGGTATTCCTCGGCTCCACGCTCTTGATGCAGATCCTTTACTTCTTGAAAGTCAACGTATTCAAAATACTTGTCCTGATGGGCACATTCTCCCTCGCGATGGCTTTCGCCGGCAATGACCTCGTAAACTTCATCGGAGTCCCGCTCGCAGGATATTCCTCCTTCCTGGACTACGCCTCCAACGGCACAGGTGATCCGGACAGTTTCCTGATGAGCTCCCTGAACGGCCCGGCCCATACCCCGATCATCTTCCTCATCGCCGCAGGCTGCGTTATGGTCTATGCCCTCGCGACCTCCAAAAAGGCCCAGAACGTAATCAAAACCTCCGTTGACCTTGGTCGTCAGACCGAAGGAGATGAAATGTTCGGAAGCTCACGCATTGCCCGCGTGCTCGTACGATACACGAACAACTGCGGCCGCACCCTCGAACGCCTGATTCCGCGCAAATTCCAGCAGTGGGAGGAGACGCGCTTCAACAACGAGGACGCCGACTTGCGCGAAGGCGCCGCGTTCGACGAGATCCGAGCCACCATCAACCTCGTGGTCGCCGGCCTTCTGATTGCTCTCGGCACATCCTTGAAACTCCCTCTCTCAACGACTTACGTCACCTTTATGGTGGCTATGGGTTCATCCCTCGCTGACCGTGCCTGGGGCCGCGAGAGCGCAGTTTACAGAGTCACCGGAGTCGTATCCGTCATCGGCGGCTGGTTCGTGACGGCAGGTGCCGCATTCATCCTCAGCTTCCTCATCGCACTTCTGCTGCACCTCGGCGGATTTGTCGCAGCCTGCCTGCTTATGGTCGCTGCAGTCTATATCCTCATCCGAAGCAACCAGCGTTTCGCCAAAAAGAAGCAGGACGAGAAAGGCGACATCCTCTACAACAAGATGATGATCGAGACCGACAAGAACGAGATCCTGAACCTTCTCAGCCAGCATATCATCAAGACTCAGAGCGACTTCCTCGGATACATCGACAATACTTTCACCCAGGTGATCGACGGATTCACCCAGGAGAACCTCGGAACTCTCCGTAAGGCCGAAGACGGTATGCGCCGCACCCGTGAGGAGCTTAAGAGCGGCCGCCGCAAGGAAATGGTAGGCCTGCGCAGGATTGACCCTGCAGCCGCAATGGAAAAGAACACCTGGTTTCACCTCGGCCGCAACTCCTGCGAAGAGATCCTCTACTGCATCCGACGCATCGCCGACCCTTGCCTTGAGCACGTGGACAACAATTTCATGCCGCTGAGCGACGAGCAGAAAGCCGAGTTCAAACCGCTCTGCGACAGTGTCCACAATCTGATCCTCGAGACCAGGGAGACCATCGAAAGCGGCTCGGACGAGAGAGTCGACGAGCTCCGCCACGAGGGCAGCGAACTTAAGAAGGGCCTTGAGCAGGCGCGCGACGCCCAGATTCTGAGGATGCAGACCAGCAAGGACAACATCGCCGTCGGCTACCTCTACGTGAACATCCTGCAGGAAATGCGCGAGCTCACGAGCTCCCTGCGCCACCTGCTGCGCGCCAGCAAAGGTTTCCGCCAGTAGTTTTCCGCGGCCGCTGACGCGTCCAATATGAAATTCGGATTGGCCGGATGGGCGAAGCCCATCCGGCCAATCCTGTTCTGTAAGAATTACTTTTCCGCTTCTGCTGATTTTTCGCGAATTCTTCGTAAATTTGTCGGTTGGAAACGAACAACTTAATTTGAGTTCAATATAGTTAATTATGATCTACACAAAAGAGGTGCAGCAGATGTGCTGCGTTGCAAAGGGCGCTAACCACGCCAATGCTCCTATCCCTGAAGAGGGCAAATGGGTGCATGCAAAAGAGATTAAAGACATTTCCGGACTTACTCACGGTATCGGTTGGTGCGCTCCTCAGCAGGGATGCTGCAAACTGACTCTCAACGTCAAGGACGGCATCATCGAGGAAGCGCTGGTAGAGACCATCGGCTGCTCCGGTATGACTCACTCCGCCGCTATGGCTTCTGAAATCCTCCCTGGCAAAACCCTTCTCGAGGCGCTGAACACTGACCTCGTTTGTGATGCCATCAACACCGCCATGCGCGAGCTTTTCCTCCAGATCGTTTACGGCCGCACACAGTCCGCTTTCTCTGAGGGCGGTCTCGCAGTCGGCGGATCCCTCGAGGACCTCGGAAAGAACCTCCGCAGCCAGGTCGGCACAATGTTCGGCACACGCCTCAAGGGTACCCGTTACCTCGAGATGACAGAAGGCTACTGCACACGTATGGCCCTCGACTCGAACAACGAAGTCATCGGATACGAATTCGTAAACCTCGGCAAACTTATGGACGCTCTCAAGGGCGGCGCCACAGGTCCTGAGGCCATCGAGAAGGCGAAGGGCACATACGGACGCTTCGCTGAGGCCGTTAAATATATTGACCCACGTAAAGAGTAAGAGAAGATATGGCACTTTTTGAAAGCTACGAGCGTCGCATTGATCAGATCAATGCTGCTCTGAACAAATACGGTATCAAGTCCATCGAAGAGGCCAAGGCCATCTGCGATGAGAAGGGCATCGACCCATACAAGATGGTGGAGGATACACAGAAAATCTGCTTCGAGAATGCCAAGTGGGCATACGTTGTAGGTGCTGCCATCGCTATCAAGAAGGGTGTGAAGAACGCCGCTGAGGCTGCCGAGGCTATCGGCGAAGGCCTTCAGGCTTTCTGTATCCCCGGATCAGTCGCTGATGACCGCAAGGTAGGTCTCGGCCACGGCAACCTCGCCGCCCGCCTCCTCTCCGAGGAGACAGAGTGCTTCGCATTCCTCGCAGGCCACGAGTCCTACGCTGCCGCTGAAGGCGCCATCAAGATCGCTGAAATGGCCAACAAGGTTCGCCAGAAGCCGCTTCGCGTCATCCTGAACGGCCTCGGCAAGGACGCTGCCAAGATCATCTCCCGCATCAACGGCTTCACATACGTACAGACCCAGTTCGACTATGCTACAGGCGCTCTGAACATCGTTTCCGAGACCAAGTATTCCGAGGGTGTACGCGGCGGTGTACGCTGCTACGGCGCTGACGATGTACGCGAGGGTGTCGCAATTCTCCATCACGAGAACGTCGACATCTCCATCACCGGCAACTCCACGAACCCTACCCGCTTCCAGCATCCGGTAGCGGGCACCTATAAGAAGGAGCGCCTCCTTCAGGGCAAGAAGTACTTCTCAGTCGCTTCTGGCGGCGGTACCGGACGTACTCTTCACCCGGACAACATGGCAGCAGGCCCTGCTTCCTACGGTATGACCGACACTATGGGCCGTATGCACTCTGACGCTCAGTTCGCAGGTTCTTCATCCGTTCCTGCACACGTCGAGATGATGGGCTTCCTCGGAATGGGCAACAACCCTATGGTCGGCGCCACCGTTGCAGTCGCAGTCAGCGTTGCTACCGCTCTGAACAAGTAAAATTCCATATTGGACGGCTTTCAGCCGTCCAATGACGATATCAGAAGCTGGCTTTTCCCGAGTCAGCTTTTTATTGGTCGCGTCCCCGCGACCGCGAAAATAAAAAAAGAGCGGCCTGACGGTCGCTCTCTTTTATTGTGTGCCCGAAGCAATTACTTGGTAGCGAGCTTTCTGTAGGTTTCATAGCGGATCTTCGCGAACTCCTCGGTCTTGGCGAGAAGCTCCTGCGCGCGCTCAGGGAAGAGCTTGTACAGGGATGCGAAGCGGACCTCACCCTTCAGGAAGTCCTGGAACTTGGTCCAGTCAGGCTCCTTGCTGTCGAGAGAGAACGGATTCTTCTCGCTGCCCTCGAGAGTAGGATTGTAACGGTAGAGATGCCAGTAACCGCACTCGACGGC
>CAVCRS010000090.1:0-6344 GCA_963604635.1 Faecalibacillus sp. | reverse complement strand
AAGCACTCCCTTCTGGAACGGGATGGTGCCGCAGAGAATGCTGAGGGATGGTTAAAGTTTCCAGCAGGGAGAGGGAATCGCTGAAAGCACTCCCTTTGGGTCGAGATGGAGAGATTTGGCCAGGGAGGAGAATTCTGGCTGAAGAGCAGAAGTTTGGCCTGGTATCTGCGGAGGGGCTAAGAAGCGACACCGGCTTCTGCCGGCCGGGCAAAGGCAGGAAGTTCCCTTCCGGGGAGGCCGGGGTTAAGGAAAGGTGTCCTGCGGGGAATATGGCTACCGAATATAGCCGGCTGCCTACAAAAAATCCTCTCAAAATCAATGGATTTAGAGAGGGTTTTGGTGCCCAAAGCCGGGCTCGAACCGGCACGTCTTTAAGGGACATTGGATTTTGAGTCCAACGCGTCTGCCAATTCCGCCATTCGGGCCTTTTGCGGCAGGAACTCATCCCACTATCGGATGCAAAGGTATCCAAAAATCCGCAATAATCAAATTTTTCCATTATCTTCGCTTTTTTGTCGGAAACGGAAAAGGTACTGATGATGGTGTAGATGGGAGGGCAGTATGAAGGAGGTAGGCCGGCGGGGTGCGAACGGAACGGGCGGGAGGAGTTATAACCTGGCAGGCGAGGTGGCTATGGGAGGGCAGTATGAAGGAGGCAGACCGGCGAGGTGCGAACGGAACGGGCGGGAGGAGTTATAACCTGGCAGGGGATGTGGCTATGGAGGGCAGTATGGAGGAGGTAGGCCGGCGAGGTGCGAACGGAATCGGCGGAAAATGTTAGTATCTGGCTGAGGAGGGAGGCTGTTTGAGAGAACAGAGTTGAGGGAAGAGGCGGGGGAGAGCGAGAGAGCAGAGGAGAGAGGAGAGAGGAGAGAGCAGAGGAGAGAGCAAAGCAGAAACAGGAGCAGAAACAGGAGCAGAAACACTAGCAGAAACAGAGAATATAGAAATAGAAGAGAAAGTTAAGAGAATAGATGAGATGAGGGCACAGAGAGAGCTGAGGGAGCAGACAGAGGGTGCAGAGAGGCCAGAGAGGAAACAGAAGACATAGAAGAAACAGAAGACGCAGACGAAACAGAGAATACAGAAACCACAGAAAAAGAAGTAGTTAGAACGAAATCAGAACACAGATATGATTTGTACAAGCATACAGCATAAAAACCTGGAAGAGATACTTGGATTGGTCGCCGCAGGCGACACGGAGATGGCGGAAATACGGCTGGACCTCTGCCCGGAGCTGGGCAAAGAGGACATCGAGACGCTGTTCTCCGAGACGGACATCCCGCTGGTCGCGACGTGCCGGTTCGCGCAGTGCCCCGACGCCGAGAAGAGGCTTGGGGCGGCAATCAGCGCAGGCGCGGCCTTCGTGGACCTGGAAGTGGAGATGCCGTCGGCGATGGGCAAGCGTCTGCGCCGCCTCGCGAAAGAGAGCGGGACCACGGTCATCCGCTCCTGGCACGACTTCGAGCAGACTCCGTCGGTGTTTCTGCTTCACGAACAGCTCGAACTCTGCCGTACTTACGGCGCTGATATTGCGAAGATTGTGACCACTGCCCACGATGCCGGAGACGTGGCGCGTGTCCAGACGCTCTATGACGAGGCCGAGGAAGGAAAACTCATCGCATTCTGTATGGGCGAGGCTGGTCGCGAGTCCCGTCTCGAAGCCCTCGCAAAGGGCGCGCCTTATACCTATGCCGCTCTCTCTGAGGAAGATACTGTGGCCTCCGGCCAATGGCCTGCCGCCTCAATGCGCGAGGCTCTCTACGACTCCCGCAAGCCTTACCGCTGCACGGGCGTGAGAGTTCCGTGCTCGAAGAGCTTCGCCCAGAGAGCCATCATCGCCGCGGCGCTCAGCGACGGAGTGTCGCACCTGAGTGCGTACAGTCCGTGCGCGGACAACGAAGCGGCAATCCGGGTCGCCAGGGAATTGGGCGCAGAGGTGGAGGAGAGCTTGCCGGCGGGGAGTGGCAAGGTGCTGACTATCAAGGGTACGGCATCGACCGCGGCGCCCGACAGACTTTTCGTCGGCGAGAGCGGGCTGCTCACGCGCCTGATGATTCCGATTCTCGCGGCTGTCGGAAAGACCGGGCAGAAAACGCCCGCGGGCATTTCGACAGGCTCAATGACCGCGAACGCCCACGGCAGTAGCGCGACGGAAATCGCTGGCGAAAAGACACTTACGCGCCGCCCGCTGTCCGGGGCGAACGACATAATGGCCGCTTTCGGAGTGACGCTCTCGAACCTCGGCGAGCACAACGGCCGCGAAATCTATGTGCCGCTGCGCATCAACGGCAGCCTCATCCCGGGCCGCGCCGAGGTCTCCGGCAAGGGCGGATCGCAGCTTATCTCAGGCCTTCTGATGGCCCTCCCGCTCTGCGAGGGGAACACTGACCTCTATGTCACAGAGCCGCGCAGCATTCCATATATGTTTATAACCCAGGATGTCCTGCAGAAATTCGGAATCAGAATCTCAAGCGAGATGGAGGGCGATGAAGAATTTATGGAAACGCGGGACTGGGCCTATTGCACGGGACTGCACTTCAAGATCCGAGGCGGACAGAAATACAAAGCCGCTGACTTCGACCTCGAAGGGGACTGGAGCAGCGCCGCTGCACTTCTTGTCGCCGGAGCCATCTTCGGCCGCGCTGAAATATCCGGCCTCGACACACGTTCGCTTCAGGCCGACCTCACCATAATGGACATTCTGGTCGAAGCCGGAGCCTCTGTCTCCCAAGTGGATACGGACTTTACTGACGGCGTGGGCACGGCCGCGGCAGTAGCCGGAATCGCTCCGAGCCGCGGAGTGGTCAGTGCCGTCAAGGCTCCGCTCAATGCCTTCGATGTGGATCTTAATCACGCTCCGGATCTCTTCCCGGTCACGGCGGTGCTTGCCGCGTTCTGCCCCGGCCGCAGCCGCCTGAGCGGCGTGGGAAGGCTCGCCGGAAAGGAGAGCGACCGCGCGGCGGCCATCAAGGAAGTGCTTGAACAGCTGGGAGTTGCGGTAAGCGTCGAGGGTGATGATATGCTCATCGACGGACAGGCCTACAGTACCCGCCTTCTGAGAGGCACCCTGCTGCACGGCGGAAAATTCACCTCGCATCACGACCACCGGATGGTGATGGCGCTGCGCGTCGCCGAGCTTGGAGCCGACGGCCCGATAGAAATCGACGACACGGAGTGTGTGGCCAAGTCCTTCCCGGACTTCGAGAAGGTATTTGCGAGGGAGATATAATGGTATTTTTATAAAACACCTCCTCAAGCCGGGGGCAGGAACAGACAGAATTAGTATATTTGCAAGTTATGAATACATTCGGGCGAATATTCAGAGTGGAGATTTTCGGGGAGTCCCACGGCGCGGCCATCGGTTGCGTTCTGGACGGCGTACCTGCAGGCATTGAACTGAGCGAAAGCGACTTCGCAGGCGACATCGCGCGCCGCTCTCCCGGCTCCAGAGGCGCTGAAGCGAGAGGCGAAAAAGAGCTTCCGAACGCCACCACACCGCGCTGCGAGGCCGATACTCCCGAGATTCTGAGCGGCGTCTATGAGGGCCGCACGACAGGATCCCCCCTCGCGATCATCTTCCGAAACTCGAATACCCGCAGCTCCGACTATTCCCAGTTTCGCGACACCCCGCGCCCGGGTCACGCCGACTACGTGGCGGGCGTCAAGTGGAACGGAAACAACGACCCCCGCGGCGGCGGACATTTCTCGGGGCGCATAACCCTCCCGCTCGTTGCAGCCGGCGTAGTCGCCAAAAAGGCCCTTGCAGCCATCTCAAAGGCCGATTCACGCGGCCTTGCGGCCAATCCCGAAACGGTCTCCCGCGGCCTCCCGGCCAATGGCACCACCACCCCGGCACCAGACGCAGCATCCGGCCTCCCGGCCAATAACACCCCATTCTCCGCCCCAACCGTCTCCGCCGAACTCATTCAGATCGGCGGCGTTTCCGACCGCTCCATCTGGCCGACCCTTCTCGAAGATGTCAGAAAGCAGGGCGACTCACTCGGCGGAGTGGTCGAATGTACGGTAACCGGGCTTCCTGTGGGCCTCGGAGAGCCATTCTTTGACTCCGTCGAGTCAGCAATCTCCCACGGAATCTTCTCCATCCCGGGAGTGCGAGGCATAGAATTCGGTGACGGATTCCGCGCCGCCGCGATGCGCGGAAGCGAACACAATGACCCTTACGGACAGGACGGAAAACCGTCGAAAAACGGCTCCGGCGGCATCAACGGAGGCATCATCAACGGTTCACCGATAGTATTCCGCGTAGCTTTCAAGCCCACCAGCAGCATCGCCCGCGCCCAGAGCAGCTGGAACTTCACCGAATCCAGAATGGACACCCTGGAGGTAAAGGGCCGGCACGACGTGTGCTTCGCCCTCAGAACCCCTGTCATAGTGGAGGCCGTGGCCGCCGTGGCCCTTCTGGACCTCTTTCTCACCAGATAGAATATGAAAGAACAGGACATCATAAAGGATTTCACTTCACAGGAATACAAGGAAGGATTCGTGACCGACGTGGCTCAGGAATTCATCCCGAAAGGCCTCAGTGAAGACATAATCCGCACCATATCACGCATAAAGCAGGAGCCTGACTGGCTTCTGGACTTCCGTCTGGATGCCTTCAGAAAATGGCAGAAAATGGAGGAGCCGCATTGGGCTCACCTTGACCTGCCGGAAATCAAATATCAGGACATCATCTACTACGCCGCCCCGAAAAAGGACTCCGAGAGGCCGACCGAAATAGACCCGGCCCTTATGGAAACCTTCGACAAACTGGGAATTCCGCTTCACGAAAGGGAAGCCCTCGCGGGCGTAAAGTCCTCAGTGGCAGTGGATGCCGTATTTGATTCCGTTTCCGTGAAGACCACTTTCCGCGCTGCTCTCGCAGAGAAAGGCATCATCTTCTGCTCCTTCTCCGAGGCCGTAAGAGAGCACCCCGACCTGGTCCGCAAATACCTTGCGACCGTGGTCCCGGCCGGTGACAACTACTTCGCCGCCCTGAACTCCGCAGTCTTTTCCGACGGCTCATTCTGCTATATCCCTAAGGGCGTGAAATGCCCTATGGACCTCTCCAGCTACTTCAGAATCAACGCTTCCGGTACCGGCCAGTTCGAGCGCACGCTCATCGTGGCGGACGAAGGCTCGCAACTGAGCTATATGGAGGGCTGCACCGCCCCTATGCGCGATGAAAACCAGCTGCACGCGGCCGTAGTGGAGATTATAGTCGAAAAAGACGCCGACGTCAAATACAGTACCGTCCAGAACTGGTACCCGGGCGATGCCCGGGGCCGGGGCGGCATCCTGAATCTCGTCACCAAACGCGGCATCTGCCGCGGAAGCGGATCGCACCTGAGCTGGACCCAGGTCGAGACCGGCTCCGCCATCACCTGGAAATACCCTTCCACGATACTCCATGGGGACAATTCCTCTTCGGAATTCTATTCCGTGGCCGTCACGAACAATTTCCAGCAGGCCGACACCGGCACCAAGATGATTCACATAGGCCGCAATACCCGCAGCCGTATTGTCTCCAAAGGCATCAGCGCGGGACGCAGCCAGAACAGCTACCGCGGAATGGTCCGCATAGCGAAGGGTGCCCGGAACGCCAGGAATTACTCCCAGTGCGACTCCCTTCTCATCGGGAACCGCTGCGGGGCGCATACCTTCCCGCTCATCCGCAGCGCCAACCCTACTGCCGTAGTCGAGCACGAGGCCACGACCTCGAAAATCAGCGCCGACCAGCTCTTCTACTGCGGCCAGAGGGGCATTTCGCAGGAAGATGCAGTGGGGCTCATTGTGGGCGGTTACGCCCGCGAGGTCCTCTCGCGGCTCCCTATGGAGTTCGCCGTGGAGGCCCAGAAACTCCTTTCCGTTTCACTTGAAGGCTCAGTAGGATAGAAAAATGAACTGGTTAGACCTAATATCATCCGTACTCGGACTCACCTGCGTGTTCCTCGCAGGCCGCAACAGCAAGTACAACTTCTGGGTAGGCTACCTCTACTCGGTTGCACTCTTTGCGCTCTTCTGGCAGAAGAGCCTCATCGCGATGCTGATGCTTCAGCCTATCTCGCTGGGTATCAATATTCTCGGACACTACCGCTGGACGCATCCGCACCAGAACGAGCAGAGTTCCCAGGACGCCAAATCGCTGAAAGTGTCAAAACTGAATTGGCCGGAACGGCTCATCTGCATTGCCGCCGTGCTGCTCGTCGCGCTCGCTTGGGGCTGGCTGCTTCGCCGCCTCTTCCCTTCGGACCCCGCACCGTATCTGGACTCCTGCGTGACCATCCTCATTCTGGTCGCCCAGTTCCTGAGCGCGCAGAAGAAATGGGACTGCTGGGTGG
>CAVCRS010000089.1:0-6599 GCA_963604635.1 Faecalibacillus sp. | reverse complement strand
CCGGCTCCACCATAACCTACGGCAACGTGCCCGCAGGGCATTATACATTTAAGATAAGAGCCCTTTCATTGGACTTGTCCCGAATAATCAGCTCGAACAGCATAAATCTGCGAATCAAGCCTTCGCCTTGGCTCTCGTGGTGGATGATAATGATTTACCTCGTGATTCTGGCTGCCGCTGCGACGCTCTTCCTCATCCAGCACCGCAAGATCGCGCGCGAGAACGAGATACTCGAGGAGGCGGAGAAGGAGAAGGATTTCTTCGCGAACGTTTCGCACGAGTTCCGCACCCCGCTCACAATGATCGCAGGGCCTGTGAATCAGATGCTTGACTCCAGCACGCCTGACTCCGAGAAGAACCGCCTGCTGCTGATAATCCGCCGCAACGTGGAGCGTATGCTGCGGCTCGTGAACCAGATGACGGACTACGGCAAGATGGAAAAGGATTCCCTGAAACTCGCTGTGGTTCACAAAGATATTATCGCATTCCTGCGCGGGATTGCGGAGACCTTCTCCCCTGCTGCGGCCGATAAGAACATCGACTACAGCAGCCGCGGACTCGAAGGCAGTCTCGAGCTCTGGTTCGACGAGGACAAGGTCGAGAAAATCTGTTACAATCTGCTGTCGAACGCATTCAAGTACACTCCTGCCGGCGGCAGGGTGCGTTTCATCTTCGACTGCACGCCTGATGAGGAACTGACGATCAGCGTCGAAGACACGGGCACGGGCATTCCTGACAAGTACAAGGAGCGCATCTTCGAGCGCTATTTTCGCGTGGACGGCAACACCGGGCACCGCGTCTACGGCACCGGAATCGGCCTCTACTACGCCCGCAGCCTCGCGGAAATCCACCTCGGCACACTCACGGTCGCGGACGGCGAGAACGGAGTGGGGTCCGTGTTCACGCTCGCGCTGCCAGCTTCTGAAAGCGCTTATCCTCAGGATGTTCGCGTGTCCGAGAGCTCATCTTCCGCCGCAAAGCCGTTCACGAAGGTTGATCTGGTTCCTGCGGCCGCTGACGCGTCCAATGTCGACAGCGCTTCTCCTTCCATTATGGTGGTGGATGACGATATCGACGTGGTGCATTACCTGAAGGAGATTCTGTCGGTTTCCTATAATGTGGAGTGCCGTTTCGATGCCGATTCGGCGATGGATAGCCTGCGCGACAAGCCTGTGGATCTGATAATTATGGATGTAATGATGCCCGGACGGAGCGGTTTCGACCTCTGCCGCGAGATAAAGTCAGACCTGCAACTCAGCCATATTCCGGTTATTCTAGTGACTTCGAAGAGCGCGGTTTCAGACCAGGTGGAAGGTCTGAAGTCCGGGGCTGACGCCTATATCACGAAGCCTTTCGATCCGAACTACCTGATGGCTCTCATCCAGTCGCGACTGCTTAATTATCAGCATCTTCAGTCGATTATCGCGAGTGCCACGGACACGAGCGGGATGGCTCAGGAGGAAGGCCTTTCGGAGCGTGACAAGGGATTCCTTGACGAACTCTACAAGATTATGGATGAGGGACTGTCGAATTCCGAAATCGACATCAACACGATGACCGACCGGCTGCACATCTCACGTTCGAAACTCTATTATAAGATTAAAGGCCTTACCGGTGAAAATCCGGGCGAACTGTTCCGCCACTACAAACTGAACCGTGCGGCGGGACTTCTGAAAGACCATCAGTACAATGTCTCGGAGATTGCCTATATGACCGGCTTCACGACACTATCCCACTTCTCGAACGCCTTCAAGAAGCAGTTCGGCTGCCCGCCTTCGGAGTATAAGTAGTTCTTTCAGGAAAATAGCTATCTTTGTCAAATGGCATGACAAACACCAAAACCAATATGAGAAAAACCACATTATTCTTCGCGACAGCGGCCGTACTGGCATTGGCTGGCGCCGCGCTTGGCGCACAGCCGCGCAACACCGGCGGCACATCCTATCTGCTGAATCAGGCGCTTGACGTCAGCGACGACTTCAAGGACCTCGCAAACACTTATTTCATCGCCGACCACCTGACCAGTTTCGACGCCGCCACAGGCGAAGGTCTCGTGAACTGGAAGCGCTACCGTATGACTCCGCGTCAGGCGTTCAATACCAACATCCAGCAGACGCAGGAGCTGCAAATGCTTGATTTTCCGACACCTGCGTACGTAAACGATCCGGACCTGCGCCTGAAGATCGACTTCGTCAGCCCGCGCACCGTCCGCGTGCGTATGCTCACCACCCCGGTCGTCCCGAAAGAGGAGGAGTCCATTATGCTGGCCGGCAAGCCGTCCAATGATACCTCCTGGCAGGTCACCGAAACTGCCGATTACATCCTCTATACCAATGAGTCCGGTTCCATCCAGATAGACCGCAACCCGTGGCGCCTCATCATAAAGGACAAGAACGGCCGCGTCCTCACCCAGACCTCCGCCCGTCAGGATACCGACCTCACCCAGGTCAAGTTCCTTCCCTTCTCATTCATAAAGAGAGGCAGCGACAACGCCCGCAGAATCAATCCGGTATTCAAGCTCTCGGCCGGTGAAATGATCTTCGGCTGCGGTGAAAGCGCAACAGGCCTAGACAAAGTCGGGCAGAAACTGAATCTCTTCGTCACCGACCCTCAGGGCCCTGAGACCGACCAGATGTACAAGCCGGTGCCTTTCTATATGAGCAGCCGCGGCTACGGCTTCTTCTATCACACTTCAGCTCCTCTCACCTGCGATTTCGGGGCCAGTTACATCGGCCTCCAGAAGATATATATGGGTGATGAGAATCTCGACCTATTCATCTTTCTCGGCGAACCGAAGGACATCCTGAACGAATATACGAACCTTACCGGCAAGGCCGAAATGCCGCCGCTCTGGTCTTTCGGAACCTGGATGAGCCGCATTTCCTACTTCACCCAGAAGGACGGCTATGACGTGGCGAAGAATATCCGCGAGGGCAAATACCCTTGCGATGTGATTCATTTCGACACAGGCTGGTTCGATGTGGACTGGCAGTGTGACTATGAATTCTCGAAAACGCGCTTCGAGGACCCTCAGAAGATGCTTGACGACCTCAAGGCAGAGCATTTCCACACCTGCCTCTGGCAGCTCCCTTATTTCACACCGAAGAATCGCTACTTCCAGGAACTCATTGACAATGACCTGTATGTAAAGAACGGCAACGGTTCCCTCTCCTACGAGGACGTGGTTCTCGACTTCTCCAATCCTGAGACAGTGAAATGGTATCAGGACAAGCTTGGACATCTGCTTGATATGGGTGTCGGCGCCATCAAGGTGGATTTCGGCGAGGCCGCCCCTCTCGACGGCATCTATCATTCCGGCAAGAGCGGCTGGTATGAGCACAATCTCTATCCTCTCAGATACGGAAAGGCTGTTTCAGATGTCACCAAAGAACGTCACGGTGAGCGCATTATGTGGGCCCGCTCAGCCTGGGCAGGCTCCCAGAGATATCCTCTCCAGTGGGGCGGAGACGCCGCCACATCCGACACCGGAATGCTCGGAACCATCCACGCAGGCCTTTCCTTCGGCCTTTCCGGCTTCTCCTTCTGGAGTCACGATATGGGCGGTTTCGTGCAGTCCAGTCCGGCGGAACTCTACTGCAGATGGATTCCGTTCGGCTTCCTGACCTCCCACACCCGTGCCCACGGAGCCCCTCCTACAGAGCCGTGGCTCTATGACAGCGAAAAGGTTCAGACAGTATTCCGCCAGAGCGCCGAGATGAAATACCGCCTTATGCCTTACGTCTATGCACAGGCTATGGAATGCACTCTGACGGGCCTTCCTATGCTCCGCGCCCTCTTTGTGGAATTCCCTCAGGATCCGGGAGCCTGGAAGATTGATGATGAATATATGTTCGGCTCCCAAATTCTCGTGGCTCCTCTTCTCGAGGAAGGAATGACGGGCCGAACGGTTTATCTTCCTGAAGGCAAATGGATTGACTATCAGACCGGCAAGGTCTATGAAGGCGGCTGGAAGGAAATCGAGGCCGGGCAGCTTCCGATAATTATGCTTGTCCGCGACGGCTCCGTTCTTCCGCACGTCGCCCTCGCCCAGTCCACCGAAGAAATCGACTGGAGCAGGATGGACCTCAAGCTCTACACCGCCTCAGCGAAGACCGCGACCGGCCTCATCTGCCTCCCTTCCGACGGCAAGCTCCAGACAGTCAAGGTGGACCGCTCCGGCCGCATCCTCTCCGCCCCTCAGGGCACTAAAGTGAAGGTCGTCAAGTAACTGGAATTTCGTACAAAATAGAGGGCGTATTCTTTTCCAGAGAATGCGCCCTCAATTTGTAATATTTCGTACATTTGTGAAAACTGTTTATAACACTATGGAAACACAAGTAATCAACGATTTGTTTGAGCGTTTTGAGAACGCTGCATCGCAGGTGAATGGGGTTGAATGTTGGAGCGCGAGAGACTTGTGCCCATTGTTCGGTTATTCACAATGGCGAAATTTTCTTAATGCCGTCGATAAGGCAAAAGAATCCTGCAAAAATGCCTCTGGTGATGTTCTGTCCAATTTTGCTGATGTCAGCAAAATAGTAAAAACGGGTGTCGCGGAAAAGGAAATCGATGACATTCTTCTGACACGATTTGCCTGTTACCTGGTAGCTCAGAATGGCGATCCTCAGAAGCCCGAGATTGCATTCGCCCAAACTTATTTCGCTGTCCAGACCAGGCGGGCGGAAATCATCACGCAACGCATTCTTGATATCGAAAGGGTTGAAGCCAGAAACCGTCTTAAAGCCACAGAGGCAAAACTCTCCGAGATTTCGTATGAACGAGGCGTAAATGAAAAAGGATTTGGGGTTCTTCGTTCCAGAGGCGATGTCGCTTTGTTCCATCTGACAACGGAACAAGCCAAAGTACGGTTTAAAGTCAAGAAGGGGCGTCCTCTTGCAGATTTTCTCCCTACAGTTGACATCAAGGCCAAGGACCTAGCCGCTGAAATGACAAACACCAATGTTGTCAATCAGGATATCCGTGGCCAGAGTAGAATAGAATCAGAACACGTTAAAAATAACCAGGCCGTCAGAGATATGCTTATCAGCAGAGGTATTACACCGGAATTGCAAAAACCTGCTGAAGATATCAAGCAGGTTGAGACCCGGTTGAAATCGGAGGATAGAAAGGCGCTTAAATCAAACACCCGGAAGGAAAAGTAGTAAGAACTGTCATTCCTCTGGTGCAGGTTCCGAAATAAATGCCTTAAAATTCCTTGCCGTCGATGCTCAATATGCGGGCATCACCCTGTCCGGGGAGTGGCTCGTAAACAATCACCTCGACCTTTTCCCTATTATTGTCCACGCATTCATAGCGATAATTTGTGCCGGCTACAACTTGACGGGACACTTTCAGAGGTTTCAACTGCAAGTCGCTCTGCGACAGAACGACAACATTGAAGAGTGAATCTTCTTCAGTTGTGAGTTTTGTACTTTTGTCAAATGCACCGACCATTTGTGACCTATGGTTGCATGCGCAGGATGCCGTTCCAATAATGATGACGGCCAATGCCAATGTTCTGATGGTATTCATTTCTTTTAATTTGTCCAGGATTTGAAAAAAGCGAAGTGCAAATGCCTTTGTCCTTATAGACATTGATATTTGCACTGTCGCGTAACACCGTATGTATTATTTTGTTACCGTAACAGTCACGGTAGCGGCAGTTTTGTTTTTGTCTGTAATGGTGATGGTAGTACTTCCTTCCGCTACGCCCTTTATGGTAAGTTTGGAATCCTTGATGCTGGCCGTAGCGATCTTTTCGTTTTTACTTGCCACAGTATAAGGAGCCGTGCCTCCGCTGACGTTTACAACATCTTCCTTACCAACAGCTACGCTGACCGTCGCTTTGTCTGCGACAACACCGTCAACCACAGTGACATTCAAAGTGCCGGTTACCTTCTTGGAATCTGTAACAGTAATCGTTGCATTGCCGGCCTTGATTCCTTTCACTGTGATTGTAGCCTTGCTGACAGTTACAGTGGCTATCTTTTCGTCGCTTGATTTAGCGGTGTAAGTGCCGTCTCCACCTGACACCGTTACATTCTGGGTGCCGTTTACAACTACCGAAACGGCTGACGGGTTGAACTTGATGGGCGTCGCGTCATCCTTTGTACAAGAAGCTAATGCAAATGTAAAAGCAGCACAAACGATAGATGTCGCAATCTTTAAACAATTAACAGTTTTCATTTTTCAGTCTATGATCTTTTTGTCTTTTTACTTTTGTGTCGCGGCCAAAAATGCGTCCACCTGCAGCCCTGAGCACGATTGTAGTTTTTGAGTACTCTCACGCTCTTAAATGAAAGACCTTGCAAAAGACTGCATAGAAAATATTCATTTTTGCATTTTATTCTATAGGCCTGAAAAAAACACCTCCGGGTTAAGCGGAGGTGATTTCAAACGGATATCTTTTGAGTGTGGCTACCCTGCATAGCTATGTAAACCGCCTAGGAGGAAGTTTACGCCGAAGTAGGTGAAGAGGACGGAGATGAAGGCGAGGAGGAGGTAGGTGTTATAGGCCGTGGGCTTGCGCAGAAAGCTGAAAATGCTTCTGTGGGCGGGTACGGCGTAGATTAGAAGGGTAATCAGAGCCCAGGTCTCCT
>CAVCRS010000088.1:0-7029 GCA_963604635.1 Faecalibacillus sp. | reverse complement strand
TGTCGAGATTGCCGAATCGCGCAATCTGGGCGTCATAGCGTTCCCTGGAGCCGCGTGCGATGCGCTCAGGGGCATCAAAAGGGATGAAAAACTCCGTCCTTTTCCCTTGGGGGTCATCCAACGGCTTACGGAATTCCGTCAGAAAAATGCTGATTCCGGCAAGGTCGAGGTCACCGAAATGGATGTAGCGGTTCGGAACGGTACGCAGCCACCTCGTCAGGTCACCGGACTGTGGATAGCGGCTTACGAAGAGAAGCGGGGACTTGAGATATTCGAACAGATGCCGTTGTTTGTCGACAAGACGGAAGTTCTCCATATTTTCGACCCCGGCCACGATGACATCCGGTGCAATACGGAAGGTTTTCCAATCAGAAATGAAAGTGAACGCACCGCTGACCGGATTCAAAACCAGTTCCCTGCCGTCCAGCATCACGGTCAGAGGACTTTGCACATTCACGGGAAAACCCGGGCAGGAACGCATCTGGACAACTTTCGAATCGCCGAACGCCTCAACCTGCGCCGCGCGGGACTGCAGGGAAGAAGGATCCACAAGGGTGAACCTGCGGCTGATTTCTGAAGGATTGACAGCCCTGTAGGAAACGCGGCTTCCGTGCCTGATGACGGTAACAAGCTGTTCCGAGCGAAGCCTGTCAAGCAGTTCTCCCGTCAGCCGGCTTCCTCCCACATCTTTCCCCTGGGAAAGCGCAAGCAATATTTCGTACTCAGTCTTTTTCATCACACTATGGCCTCAACTCCCGTGACGCTTGCTTCTCTTCTGGAAATCAAAGGATTGATTATCGTCTTGGCGTTCTGGTCCTTGCTCAGAAGATAGGTGTACCTATAGTCGGAAACATTGTATGTAGTAGGAGATGAATTGATAAGCAGGATATTGCGGCTATTTGCAAAATCCAGGATTCCCTTGACATTGTTCGGGTGAAGTTTCCCGATTTCATCCATCATACAGTGGAGCCGGAACTCGCCGAACCTGCGCGAAACTTTCTCCTTGAACACATTGATCAGCATTATGTTCACCATCGCCTTTACCAGAATGTCAGTACCGTCGGAACCTACATTGGCAATCTTTTCCACCCATCCTGTGTCATTGTCATTCTCCACGACACGAAACTGCAGCATAAATGTGTCGGAAAGCGTAAGATAGGAACGGGAGGAAAAATCATTGAGCGAGGACATGAAATCTTCGAGATATCTGACGGCCTCGCGGTTAGCGGCGTCACGGCCTTTCTCCTCGCTGAAAAGATTAAGCCCGCCCAGCCTGAAAGCGTTCTCATCAGTGAACTCCTTGATTTTAAGCAGCAGCTGCACCATACTGTCCGCAGAATCGGTCCTGCGGATTTCTATGCTGCGAATGGCTCCGACGAAATTCTTTTCTCTGAAATCAGCGTTTATTTCGCGGATAATTTTCTCCACCTGGGATGCGAAACCGCCTATGTCACCCATCTCTCTGGAAACCCTCTGCAGTATTTCCAGATAACGGTCGCTGGTTCTTCCCCTGTACTCCTCAATCTTGTTCTGCTCTACAAACTCCTCCAGATTGGCGGCATATTCCATATAATCTTCGTCAAGGACAAGATTGGTCTTGAACCGGAACACATTTCCCTGCCCGAAAGGAGCCTTGAATATGTTCACAGAACGTTTGAACTGATCCTTCACCTGCATACGCTCCATAATGGTATTCCTCAGTTCTTCAATCAGAGAAAGAGCCATTGAAGATGAAGAGCGTTCCTTCAAACCATGAAGATAAGTCGGGAAAAGTTCGGAGGCCCGGAACGCCTCCAATTTTACGAAGCCATCTTCGGTTTCTGTGATAATCTTTTGTACAGCCTCCAGCGAGGATTTCTCCGCACTGTGCTTGTCGCTGAGCTGTCTGACGCGAATCTGATGTTTTTCCGAAAGAGCATCGCGCTTGTCCTCCAGAGTGCGTCTGGTCTGTCTGAATTCATCCTCCCTGTCAAACAGATCCCTCTTGTCAATCCCATATTCGACGGTCTTGTCGCGGTTCGCTTCGATGAAAGCCATTTCATCGTTCAAGTTCTTAATCTGATTTTCACAGTCCTTAAGAGCGGCCATATCCACTCCCGCACCTTTGAGTTCAGCATCCCGGCGGGAAATCAGTTCCTGCATTGACCGCTCCTGCCAATTCCGTTTGTCCGCTATTTCAGCATGCCGATCAGCGAGAAATGAGTCTCTTGCCTTCTCAAGCGCTTTGAGTTTCTGCTCCCTGAGTTTTCTGGCATCCTTCAGCTTTCCCGCCTTACTTTCGTCGATGCTCTTCTTTTCCCTTTCAAGTTCTATGCGTTCGCCGGCAAGGGCCTGTCTGCGTTTTTCCAGTTCCTCCTTGCGTGCTGCAAGCATCTCCGCCTGCTTGTCTTCAAGGCCTCTGATCTCAGTCCCGAGCGCCTTGATTTGTCCGGGCAGAATCTGGAGACTCATCGTATCCGTGTTCCTTTTCGCCAGCAGTTCCTTCATTTTTGGAGAGTAACGGTCTGAAAGCTCCTGAAGCGCCTTGTCACAGGCTGTTGCTTTCTCGGTGATTGAGGTCCGAATGTCAAGAACAGCGTTTTCGTACATTCCTTTTTCCTGACGCAGCATAGCTGGAGTCTTGACTGTAGATTCCACTTCGCCCAGATCAAGTTCTATTCCATAGAAAGTCCCAGCTTTCCCGTCTCCCGCCAATTCAGGCTTCAATCCCTTGCGATAGAGAATCCTTTGCTGGTCGATGACTTTCCCGACATTGTGCTCCCACCCGGGGACATTTGAATCGAGCCATTCATAGAGAGATCCGGAAGTAGACGAAAGACGCTCTTCAATCCGCTTGATTGTTTCTTCAATGCCGGCGATCTCCCTTTCAAGATCCTTCTGCTCGTTCTCAAGATTGCGCGAGAGTTTTTCCCGTTCCATCTCGTATGTCTGCTGAAGCTTCTCAATCTCAAGTCCATATGCCTTCACCTGAGATTTCATGAGCTCCGCCGATTGCTCAAGCTGGGCCAGACGGGTGCTTTTGGCATCTATTTCCTCACCCAGAGGACGCAGATAGCTCAGCTGTATGGTTTCTCTGTCCAGCTCCCTCTCCTTGAGGGAAAGGGATTCCTTTTTCTCCTCCCAAAAGCCGAGAGCGGACGCGTATTCCCGGTCAATCTCTTCAGTTCTTGTCCCGAAATCCGACGAAAGTTTCTCGCGGTCAGCGAGAAATTTATCTTTTGCCTCCACAATTCTTGAATTGACAATATTCTCAAACTGCCGGAATTCGGTGCGGATGCCTTCCTGAAGCACCTCATATTTGGC
Organism: Faecalibacillus sp.; assembly: GCA_963604635.1. GTDB lineage: Bacteria > Bacteroidota > Bacteroidia > Bacteroidales > UBA932 > Cryptobacteroides. Next base: position 3,726 of record CAVCRS010000088.1, on the reverse strand, counting down.
GGAAAGACTACGGCTTTTCACAGTCAGCATCTCTTTTCTCTTCGCCAGACTTTCCATCTGCATCTTGACGGCGGGATAAGCCGCGACACGGGCCAGTAAAGCATCTATGCCTATCTCCTCATAGTATTTCCGTTTGACCTTGATGCTCTTGAGTTTGCTTTCCACCTCTCCTATCGCCTTGTTTACCTCCTCCTTTTCCTTGTCGAACTTCTGTTGCTGCTGAGAGAGCAGACGCTCAATGCGCTGCAGTTCCGAAAGATGAGTCTGCATCTTTTCCTTCTGCAGAGGCAGTCCTTCCCTCGCAACCCTGTCAGCGAAAAGAAGTTCAGAATATAGAGTTTCCGCCTGATTCCGGAGATAGAGCAGCCGGCGGTAATTGTCGATAACTTTCTGAGCATTCACCCTCACGACGACCACACCTTTCGAATCTTCCCGGAACCACTCGGAGATGTTTGAATATTCCATCGCGAAATCAGCTACCTGCCGACGGTAATAGGATAAATCGATAGCCGGCACTTCGTCATTCATCGAGCGGATAATGATTTCTTTGATGAATTCAGCATCGACCCGCGAATTGAGGAAGACATTCTGCAGCGAGCGTGGAATATTCTGATATGACGGACTTTCCATCAATGCGAAATTATAAAATTCCTTGTCCGTCGCGCGGTGATTACCGTAGATAATGTTGCGGTATTCATCGTATTTGTCGATGATTCTGGACATATAGCGTCCCGAGAGACGCTGCCGGATGACTGTGTAGTCTCCTGTCACGTCACCCGTGTCATCAACGAGAAGCCGCCGGTCATATTTGCCCGCAATGAAACGGAAACATGCCCGACCCTGGCTACGGAAGACCAGAACGCAAAAATCGCCGCGCTCGTGTGAGACCTCATAGACAATGTAAGAATTAGAATGCGGCAGGTAGAAATCGTCAAACCCTTTCTTCTCCTTCGGGATTCCGAGTTTCAGTTTGTCGCCGTTGTAGAAAAACAGAATCGCACGGAGCAAGGTGCTCTTTCCCACTCCCTGAGTACCGATGAAATGTACATTCCCGTCGAGACGTATTTCAGCATAAGGGACATTCGCGCTATTTATGAAAACAACTTTACTCAAGCACCTCATCGCGTACCTCCTCTGACACTGTCAGACAATCTACCAGTTCTTCAATATAATGGAACGCACCTGTCACTTTCCAGGTTCCGTCCAGTTCATTCTCCATTTCTATGAACCCTATTTTTTCCAGTTCATCCACGAGTTTGTCAACAATCTCCTCCAGTTTCATTTTCTCCGCATACAGATGCAGCGCCTTCTCCTTCAATTCGATGTCGGCGGCAATCTGTTCCAGAATATTCGATGAGCGGAAGGTAAAACCCGGTCCGAACACCGTGTTGAATGTCTTGAGGAAATCAAGCCTGTCTATCCAACGGACGAACCTGTCCAGTTTGGCGTCGAGGTCAACACGGCTTTCCTGGCGGGTGAAATAGTAGTAGCCGTTCCCGCTTTCCAGATTGAAGCCTATACCTGAATAATAATCACGGTACTGTTCGTAGTTGTCCTCGATGGCGTCGTATATGTTCCTTGTCTGATGCCGGACGCTGTCGGAACAGATGAAGCCGCCGCGGCTCAGCATGTCGAATATTTCTTTGGTATACTTCATTATATTGGATGTTTTAGGATTATGCAGGATATATCAGCGGGTATTCTATATCGTTATCCAGCTGATATTTGTCGGTAACGACCAATTCGTCAAGAAACTGAGAGGCGATCTGACAGAAAAGTACGAGCCTTTGCTCCAAGTCTGCGGACTTCTGAAAGTTGTAGTTCATTATGAAGGCATACAGGTCTACGCCTGAAGCGGCGAACGCATTCTTTATCTCTGTGGTATTGAAGCCTTCCGCAATCCGGGATCTGATGTTGAGATATTCTTCGCTCAAAGGTTCCGCCTTGTGCCGGCTTCCTGTCGCAGCGTCCTTTTTCAGTCTGCCGTAAAGAGCCTTGAGCGCGGCAAGCCCCTCATCGCTGTTGCGCAGGGCGGCAAGAGATATCTTCAATGTATATTTGGGGCGGTTTTCCATCCAGACTGGATTGGAAGACGAGAGCATCGCTCTTACATCCGACTGGGACTCAAGCACAAGCTGGTCACGCAGATACTTTACCCTTCTGAGCTTTTCCACAAGACGGTTCTGATAATCGATGAGGTTGAGATACTCTATAATCTGCCTGTCGAGTTCAAGTATATTGTGATACGCTTCGACAAGTTGAAGTTTGACATCGGAAACGGTCTGTTTCAGAGCAAAATCCGCAGCCGTAGCAAAGAAGCCCTGCCGCTTGTCCGCAAGGAAATTCTCCGTCTGTCTTATCAGTTCGGCCACGGCCATGCGTTTGCTGTCAAGTTTTTGAAGCTTAAGCTTTTTTACCCTATAGTTGGGTTCATTCTTGTAGGTGCTGTCAATGTTCCGCTTGAGTTCTATCACATTGCGGAATGTCGTCAGGGCGATGTTCCTCAAAATGCGTTTCACATCCTTGAGATAGCCGTATTTGCGTTGAGGTGAAGTTTCCGCCTGATAGTATTCGATGGCGGCGTCCAGGGCATCCAGGCTCTCTTTAACACTTGCGACACTGATATCCTCGTTGACATCCAGAACCTCTTCGAAGAAACGCTGATAAACATCTGCAAGCTCGAGAAAGTCCCCTCCGTCATGTATCACACCGTACTCAATGAGAAAAGCGATGCGGCTCTCCTTATACTCGACGAGTTCCCTCGCCGTGTCATATCTGTACGACAGTTTCTTCCTGTTCTGGAACATGTCTTTCAGGAGCACCTTCTCTCTGGAAAGCATCCTGATAAGCTCATCTATTGAACGAAAATTTTCCATACCCCACTGTTTTTCTCCATCTGTCAGAACCGATAACCCTTTGCCGAATGGCGGCAACGGATTGCGTTGTCACAAATATATGATAAAAATGTATCACCTGCAAAGGCTTGGATATAAATATTTTTGCAGGCAGTCGGATGGATTGTGCACAACGCCGCCTCGGGCAGGTCAACTGCCAATACGCCCGCACCGCAGCCGCCGATGCGCCTCCGGCCAGCTCACCGACATCGCCCACGGCAAGCATCGTAAGAAAGACCCACCGTAATGGCAGTTTTTATTTGCAAAGTAAATCCGCATCGTTTTTCCTTCCCGGGCCCGAGGAAGATTTGCGATCTTTCGGCCAGTCTTGACGGATATAAAGAAGAACTGCATCCTGAATTCACCTCCGAAGCCAATGTCTTCTATACCACCACCAAGAATGTGAACTACCCACCTAAGGATGAAATAGGCAAAGTTAATACCAACTCGCGGCATACTATATTGCGAAATCCCATCTGAAGAAAGTCGGAATGGGATATAGCAAATGAATTCCATGCGGCATGAAGATCAGGCGCTGATTCAAACGCCAAAATTTGACAGTTTTCCAATTCTGTCATATCCGGAGCGACCGTGAATCCATCTGTTGTATAAAATATAAATTGTCTCATATCCAAGCGTTTAAATGCTGTGATTCAACTTTATTTTCATTATTTTTCCTTCACCATCTCCACTGCCTTGTATACTCTCGAATAGGAACCTCCGGCGTTCTCGTAAGCTTTTGCACGGGCTATGGCGTTGTCCATCTTACCGTCGGAGATCATATCCGCGACCCATTTGGCATTCTTCAGAAAGACCTCCTTCTTCTCATAAG
>CAVCRS010000087.1:0-7736 GCA_963604635.1 Faecalibacillus sp. | reverse complement strand
ACAGCTGTGACCGTGCACAGCACGGTCCGGGGGATACGGCCCCCGGTGGATAGACATCGGGCGCAGCAAAGCTGTGCCTGATGTTTCTTACGGTATAGGCGCTACGCGCCTATACCGTAAGAAACAACCAGACAGAAGCGGCGATCATCACGGCGGCGACAATTTTCTGGTAAAGCTTCTTGTTGATGTTATGTATCAGCCTGATGGCTATGAAGTTGGCGAGCATCATCGAGAGACCGATGAGAAGGCCGCAGATGAAGATGTCCCAGTTCATCAGGTCCAGCTTCCCGTACATAAAGATCTTTATGAGGTGCATTGCGGTGGCGGCCGTGGCCTCGCTGGCTATATAGGCGACAGGGGAGAGGCCGAGGGTGAGGAATACCGCGCTGCTCAGAGGCCCGGAGATGCCGAGAAGGCCGTTGATGAGGCCGGTTACACCGCCGCCGACCAGCATTGTGGCCGGTTTCTTGGGAAGATTCATCTTGCCCATAATCTTCATTATGGCAAAGATGATGAGAAAAATGCACAGAAGCCTTGTCATCGGGACTTTCGGCACCACCGCGAAGCCGTAGGCGCCTAGAGCAGTCAGAGGTGCGGCCAGAAGCAGAAAGCGTCCGGCCTGCTTCCATTCGATGTTCCGGAACCCCATCCCCATCTTGGACAAGTTGCTGAGAATCTGCGCGATAGTGGATACGGGGACTGCCACCTCGACTCCATAGAAGGTGGTCAGGACAGGCAGCAGTATCATTCCCCCTCCGAAGCCTACCGCTCCGGAGAGGAGGCCGGCGATGAAACCAACCGCCAGAAGAATCAGAAGTGTCGCAGGTTCAAGCATATCATATAATAGCAGTTTGTTCTTTCGGAGCACTTACGGAGCGCAGCGACCCATAGACAGCTGTGACCGTGCACAGCACGGTCCGGGGGAAACGGCCCCCGGTGATAGAGCGAAGCGCTTTCGACAGGCTCAGCCTGTCGATATCAGAAGTCATACCCGAGGGTGAGATTGAAGGAGTTCAGACGGGCGGAAGGAGCGGCGATGCCGGTGAAGAAATTGTTCTTCTGGACGCGGCCGTCCAGGCTTATGACAATCCGTCCCACCTGCATTCCGAAACAGTAGGAGAGACCCCACTGGTTCGGCTCGATCTGAACCGGGGCGGAAGAAAGGGTGTAGCTGTCGGCATTGTTCCGGAAAACGTGGCTGTAATATCCTCCGAAGCCCACGAAGAATCTCATTGAGTATGAAGAGAATGCGTTTGCAACGAGCATTACCGGCACTGTCACCGACTGCTGGCGGTATTTGAGGGCGGATTTCCAGAGGTTTGCATCATCCGGGAATTCCGAAACGGCATTCTCGAACAGAACCTTGGCATTCAGACCGAAATCCTTGACGTTAATCTGGAACTGCGGACCGACGCAGGCTCCGGTGGCGGAGTTGGTCACAAGGGCGCTCTTGTTGAAATTCAGATTGGAGGATACGAGTGACGCTGTCAGGCCGGCCTCGAATACAGGAAGAGTGGATCTGTGCTTGCGGGCGACCTTGCCGGAGGCGGCGAAGCCAGGGTCGGACGCGGCATCGGCCGTGACGGCGGAAATGTATTCGGAAACTTTTTCAAGCCCGTCATAATCAATCAATTCGGCGTCATCCTCAGGCTTGTGGTAAGGGGACTTCAGACCTGTGGTGACAGAAAGTGTCGGAACGCCTTCCTTCGCGAAGCCCTCAGTGTCGGTGGCCGTAAGGGATGAGGTCTCGAAGTTCTTGGGATCCACGGCAATGGAAACCTTCGCGGCTTCGTCGGTGACGATCTGCTTTCCGTTTCTGATGGTGGCGACGCCCTCCATTTTCAGCTTCCCTGAAGCCTTGTACCAGCCGACCATATCGATGCTCATCATAAGTTTTATATGGTCCATCCCGATATCGGACTTGAGGGTATTCACGAGGGCTTCGGACCCGAACAGACCCAGTTCCTCGGCATCGAAGGCTGCGATGATCACGCTTCGCTTGAGGTTTTCCCGGTTGGCGTACAGCTGGCGGGCTATCTCGATGAGGGCGGCTGAGCCTGAGGCATTGTCATCGGCGCCGTTGTAAATCTTGCCGCCCTTTACGCCCAGATGGTCATAATGGGCTCCGAGCACTATATATTCATTCTTGAGCTCGGGATCGTTGCCTTCGATGAGGGCTACGATATTCGTGTATTCTCCGAAATGATGCCTGTAACCGTCGGCAAAGAACGGTTTCAGGCCGATCTTTACATATTCTGACTGAATGTAATCCGCGGCCTTGAGGGCGTCGGGAGAGCCGGCTTCGCGTCCGCGCAGAGAATCGCTTGCCAGATAATAGACGTGGGAGGTCAGGCGCTCCTTTACGGTCAGGGTGTCCTGCGTGCCGTTCTGCGCGGCGAGAATCCCCCCGCACAGAAGCAGTGAAAGGGTGAAAAGCGTTCGTTTCATATAGCTGATGTAAGTGTTTGTCTTTATGGCTGTCGATTATTCCGGCTGGTTCAGCGACTTCCATATCTCTTCGGTCCATTCGGTGTCGGTGGAGGCGAGAAGAGTGTGCAGGCCCAGACGGCGGGCCGTGGCGATATTGGACGCTCCGTCGTCCACGTAAAGAACCTGCTCGGGACGCACGCTCTCGCCTTCGAGCATCATTCGGAAGATTTTCTCGTCGGGCTTCATCACTTTCATTTCGAAGCTGAGGTAGAAGCGCTCGAGATAGTCGGTGAGCGGGTGTCCGTGGCCGTCGAAGCGGCCGCTGCGGAACCACGATGCCACGAAAGGGTTGGTGTTCGAGAGCAGGGCGAGAGCGTAGCCTTCGCTGCGCAGGCGCCTGACGGCCGCGAGATTGCGGTCGAGCACAGCCTGGTCCATTCCGCTGAAGAAGCCGAGGAAGGCCTGGCAGCATTCTTCTTCGCTGAGGCTTCTGCCGGCTTCGCGGCTGATGAATCCGGCGAGCTGTTTCCCGTCGATTCTACCGGATTCGAAGTCTCCGAAAAAGCCCTCCTGGCACACCAGATTGAGGTATTTGTCAACATTGTCAAAGCCCAGGGCGTGATAACGCTGCAGGCATCCGCTCATATTTATCGGAGCTATGACTCCTCCGAAGTCGAGCACCACGTGAGTGATTCCATTTTTCATAATATATTCCCGCAGTTCTTTGCGGGCGCGCAAAATTAGTGTTTTTTCATCTATTAAACGCAGGAACCTGTAATATTGCTACATTTGCAGAAAAATATTTTTGAAAAAATGTACAAGTACGTTCAGGACGGCGACAGATATGTCGTCAGCATAGACAATCATCAGAATGTTATGGAGGCTCTGACTGCCTTCTGCCTCGAGACGGGCATTCTCGCCGGCGAAGTCAGCGGAATCGGAGCGGTGAACAGCGCCACGCTGCGTTTTCTGAATCCCGCCACCAAAAAATATGTGGACAGGACTTTCGACGAGCAGATGGAGATTTCGAGCCTCGTGGGAAACATTTCCGAAAAGGACGGCAAACCGTACCTGCATCTTCACGTAAACTTGGGAAGATCAGATTATTCGGTAGTGGGCGGACATATGCTCGACTGCCATATAAACGGTGCCTGCGAGCTTTTCGTGACCAGATATGCCGCTCATCTCGGCCGCCGTTTCGATCCCGGGACAGGACTGAATCTCTACGAATTCTAGGAGTTACTTGACCTGGGTATAGCTGAAGCTGCGGAAAGTCCCGACGGAGCCGGGTGTGCCGGTGGAGAAGAGGCCGAGGATGATGCCTGTGAATCCGCCGGTGCTTTCGGTGCTGATGTATTTGGCGTTCATCTGACCGACGCTGTGCCAGTTCTCGCCGTCGGATGACCAGGAGAAATGATAGAGGTTCTCGTCGCCTTCGACCTGAAGGTAAACGGGACCTTTGTTTATTTTAAACTCTTCAGTATGAGAGAGTTCTCCGAGCCTCACGCGGAAAGCGAGCACTCCGTCGCGCTCCAGAAAGATGTCATAGTGCGCGTCGGCGTCCATATAGACCGAGAGCCCGGCTTCGGCCGAAGCTTTCTTCGCAACTTCCACGCAAGCCGAAGCTTTGAAGAAGATGTCTTCCTGCCTGCGGCCAATGAAAGTAGGGGAGACCTGCCTTTCATCCAGACTCTTCCCGGCCTTGAGCTCGAGGGCCTTGCCTGTGAATATATAGTTCTCTGTGAACGGGTTGCGGATATGGATCCACTCCGGCCCGAAGGAACTCATCTTGCTGAAATCGATGGTAGGATTGGACGCGGGAGCGGCCGTCTGACGGAGCGTCGGCACGTTCATTTCGGTGGAGATGGCTCCGCCTTCGACTACCGGCCAGCCGCCGTCCTCCCACTTGACAGGAGTCATAAATGTTTCACGCCCAAGCAGATGGTAGCTTCCGCCCTGCGTTCTGAATCCCAGACAGCACATCCACCAGCTGCCGTCGTGCGCCTGCACCAGGTCGCCGTGGCCCAGACCCTGGATAATGTTTCCCTGCGACTGCATATTGCAGTGAGTCAGAATGGGATTGGCCGGATCGGCCTCGTAAGGTCCCTCGATGTTGCGGCTGCGCGCCATAGTGATGCTGTGCGCGTACTCGGTGCCGCCCTCCGCGATGAGCAGGTAGTACCAGCCGTCCTTGAAGTACAGGTGCGGACCCTCCGGGTAGCGTCCGCCGGTGCCGCGCCAGATCTGCTTGACCGGGCTTAGCTTCTCGCCTGTCATCGGATTCAACTCGAAGAGTACGATCCAGTTGTCGGTGGTGCCTGTGTACCAGCACTTTCCATCGTGCCAGAAGAGCGAGGGGTCGATGCCGCCCTGGTCCACCCAGACTGGGTCTGACCACTCGCCGGCAGGGTCGGTGGCGTGCACGATGAAGTTTCCGCGGCCGCTGCAGTTCGTGGTGATCATATAGAACACACCCTCGTGGTAGCGGATTGTCGGTGCGTAGATGCCGCCCCAGGCGAGCGCGTTGTCCAGCTCAAGCTGCGAGCGGCGCGTGAGCACGTTCCCGATCTGCTCCCAGTTCACGAGGTCGCGGCTGTGGAAAACCGGCACGCCCGGAAAATACTGGAAAGTGCTGTTAACCAGATAGTAATCTTCGCCGACGGCGCAGACGCTCGGGTCGGGGTGAAAACCCTTGACGACAGGGTTCGTGTATCCGAACGTGCGCACGTTAGCCGCCGCGGGCGCTTCGCTTTCTGTTGTGCGGACTTCTGCCGGCGTTGCGGTGCGCGCTTCGTCTTTTGTCGTGCGGACTTCGTCCAATGTCGTATTCGGGCCTGCGGCCAATGCTGCGGTGAGCAGAATGGTAAGTGTCAGTGTCATATTATTTCTGTGATTGTCAATTTGCTGTCTTCTACTTTGAAGTGTATGTCGAGGCCTTTGTAGGTCATTCCATAGACTCTCTGCGGGTCGTTCTGGTATTGCGGCCGGGGGTCTTCTTCAAGGATTTCCCTGAGGGCTTCAAGGCTCCCTTTTCCGATGGTCTGTTCGAGTTTTCTGGCTGTTTCAGAGGGGATTATGACTTCCAGTCGCTGCCAGGCGGTGCTGTCTGTGAAGCCGCTGCGGACATTCGGGTGGGAGTCGGCGTATTCGATGTAGGGCTTGATGTCATAGATGGGAGTGCCGTCCGCGAGGTCGGCCCCGAGGACTGTGATTATGCCTTTCGCGCTGTCTATGCCGCTGATTTTTACTGAACTGAGGCCCAAAGGGTTGGGTCTGAAAGGGGAGCGGGAGGCAAAGACTCCGACGCGGGTGTTGCCTCCGAGTCTTGGGGGTCTTACGGTGAGGTGGCCCGGGCGGCTTTCCCGGTTCAGGCTGAAGCCCCAGATGAGCCAGAGATAGTCGAAACCTTCCAGACCGCGGAGAGCTTCGGGGGAATTGTAGGCTTCTTCCAGAACTATCTCTCCCTGAAGGTTCTGCGCGATTCCCGCCTGACGGGGCAGGCCGAATTTCCCTCCTACCGGGGAATGGAAATATGCCACCGGACGGATTTCCAGGGGCTTTTCTGCAGGGATGGAGGATGGGCGGTCTGTCATTGCGGTATTGGCCGTAAGGCCGGGATTGACGTTGGTATCGGCCGGAGGCCGGGGCGGGATTGGACGGCTAGCCGTCCGCCTATTTTATGAGGTTGAGGAACTCGTTGCGGGTGCGGGCGTCTTTGAGGAATGCGCCGCTGAATGCCGACGTGACGGTCGTGGCGTTCGATTTCTGGACGCCGCGGATCTGCATACAGGTGTGCGTGGCCTCGATTACGACTGCGACGCCGAGCGGATGGAGCGCCTCTTCGATGCAGTCGCGGATCTCCACCGTCAGCCTCTCCTGAACCTGCAGGCGGCGGGCGTAGGTCTCGACGATGCGGGCGATTTTGCTCAGGCCGGTGATGGTGCCGTTCGGGATGTAGGCGATGTGGGCCTTGCCGAGGAACGGCAACATATGATGCTCGCACATCGAGTAGAGTTCAATGTCCTTTACGAGGACCATCTGGCGGTATTTCTCCTCGAAAAGCGCGCTGCGGATGATTTCCCCGCCGTTCTGGCCGTAGCCCTGGGTGAGGAACTGCAGGGACTTGGCGACTCTCTCTGGGGTCTTGCGCAGGCCCTCCCTTTCGGGGTCTTCGCCGAGCAGGGAGAGTATTTCGCGGACGTGCAGAGCTATCTTTTCGGTGACATCGCTGTCATATATGTCTTCTTTTATATATGCCATAATTTGTGGTATAATAATTGTCGGTCGATTTCTTCGCAAAATTAAAGAAAAAACGTTCATTCTTGTCATTTTTTCAATATATTTGCGCCCGAACGGGATACGGCGGGCAGCGGCGCAGACAAATGCCGCGGGCTCCGCAGAAACGGGACGGTTTTTTATTGTAACAGACCATTTTTAGATCAATATTATGTATTGGACATTAGAACTTGCCAGCAGCCTGGATGATGCTCCATGGCCGGCAACCAAAGACGAACTTATAGACTATGCGAACCGCTCCGGCGCTCCCGAAGAGGTTATCGAAAATCTTCAGGAACTGGAAGACGACGGCGAAATCTACGAAAGCATCGAGGATATCTGGCCGGACTATCCGACCAAGGATGATTTCTTTTTCAACGAGGAGGAATACTAGCTCCTAACGTATTGAATTACAAGAGTTTAGGTCTAATCACCTCTAGTTAACTCTAGGGGTGATTTTTCGTACCTGAACCCCATTACAGCGCATTCTATCGCATCTTATAGATTTGCGAGTTACCTTACCAGTTACCTTAAGAGTTACCTTAAGAAAAAAAGGACGGTTTTTCGGGGCCGGAAATGGCACTTCGCAGTCTCCGAGACTGTCGAGGTGCCCGCAAAGTGCGGCAATCCGCTCCCGAATTGGCCGAAAGGCCCGGTGCGGTGTTTGGCTACGGCTCTCAGATGGCATTCCAATCCAAAATTGGCCGAAGGCCGAACGAGCGGTGCATCGAAAAGTGTGGATAACGTTTTAAATGTTACTCTCGATGTCTCAAAACACATCGAGAAGTACGAACAAACGTTTTAATGCACTTTTTGATGTCCATGTATCCGTTACACCGAAGATGAGGTGCGCTGCTTTGATGTTCAAATGCCGGTGATTCTATAGCCTGTCACCATAGAATCACCGGCACTGCTTTAGTAGAGAGGAATGTTCTGATTACCTATAGGATATCGACGTCTTCCAGAGAATCTATGAGGTCAAGAAGAGGCGTTCCATCTATCCGGAAATTTTTTATCATTTCGTTTGCATC
>CAVCRS010000086.1:0-7865 GCA_963604635.1 Faecalibacillus sp. | reverse complement strand
ATAAGGCTTCACAGTATAACCTCTGGCTGTCCGGTTATGACATCGAGATCGACGGCGTCAAATACAACAATACCAACAGCAAAGCTACGCTGGTGGCGAAGGGCAAAACTTTCGCCGGAGAGTCAGGCCTGTATTTCATCAACGGAGAGGCTACGATGGGCGGCGTCTGCAGCGGTGACACCGTGATAGTATGTTCAAACAGCGCCTCAAGCCGCGCGAAGCTTAATTTCGAAGGCAAGACTACTGTATACACTCATAAAGCGTTGGCATTCAAAGGCTTGAATATAGAATCACTCACCTCCGGCCATACGCTTGCCGCCAGCGGTGAAATCAGCCGGCTGACCTTTGACGATTGCGCTCTGACGCTCCACAGCGATTTTGCCGACCTGTCAAGTGTCGCCAGCGTGGGAAACATCGAGATGGTGGACTGCGACGTCATCGCTGACTTCTCCTCCGGCAGCAGCTGCCGCCTTTTCTATACAGGTGACAAAGAAGACAAATTCACTATCTCCGGTCTGTCCTTCCGGAACAATGTCTTCTGGAGCAAGAATCCATCCGTAACATTCAGCATCCTTGCTGCAGACAATACGTCCGCGACAGTGTCGGCGGACAATCTCTGCCTCGAGAACAACACCTTCTACAACGTGGACTGCGGTTCTTATTCTGCCGGAGCCAAGCCGTTCATTATGCTGGGGACAGTGAAGAATACCTGCTCTCTGAAGGCAAATCTGGTATTTTCCGAATATGGACTGGATGCAATTCCAGTAGGTACCTCCAGAACCGCATACCTTCTGGGCTGCTATTCGACGGATTACGCTGCACAGTTCGATATCACAGTGAAGCTCGCGGAAACTCCAGCCTGGTACGGCTACAGCAGCGCTCTCGGAGGCCTCTGCATCTACATTGACTCCGACGGCAATCTGAACTACCTGCAGACCGGTATGAAGTCATTGACCACGGATCCGTACTATACGCTCGACCCGACTACCGGCAGCTACAGCAAGAAAGACTACTCCGGCTTCGGCGCGCAGAGGTAGGATCCAGACAGCCTTTCCCCGAAATCCTGGGGAATCAGAAGTTACATTAAAACGTTCATTTGCACTTCCCGGTGTACTTCGGCACATCGGGAAGTGCATTTAAAACGTAATCCGCACTTTTCGATGCACCACCCCGCCTTTCCCCGCTCCCGTGATATCATCATAATCATAAGATGTATTGTCATTGTTGAAATTCTTTCTAACTTTGCAGTTGCGAAACCGCCATTTCGGAAATGGCTATTTCGGAACCTGATTATATAACTGTACGAATATGAGATTCTACGATCGTGAAAATGAAATTGCCTCACTGCGGGAGGTTCGTGAAATGGCAAAGGAGAATGCCCAGTTTACTGTGGTGACGGGGCGCAGGCGCATCGGCAAAACGTCCCTCGTCTGGAAGGCGTATGAGGATGAGCCCGCCTTGTACTTCTTTGTAGCAAGAAAGGCTGAGCCGGATCTTTGCGAGGACTTCGAAAGAGAAATTGAGAATAAACTCGGAATCCCGGTGATGGGGCGCACCGAAAGGTTTGCAGACATATTCGAGTATCTGATGAAACTCTCGGAATCGCGTTCATTCACCTTGTTCATTGACGAGTTTCAGGAGTTCTTCCGGGTGAACAAGTCCATATTCAGCGACATGCAGCGCATCTGGGACCTGTATAGCCCTGTCTCAAAGATAAATCTCGTCGTCTGCGGTTCGATATACTCGATGATGACAAAAATCTTCAAGAACAAGAAGGAGCCGCTCTATAACAGGCAGACCAGTATGATGACAGTCCGTCCGTTCACGCCCTCTGTACTCAAGGAGATACTGTCCGACTACAATCCGTCATTTACGCCGGAAGACCTGCTATCGCTTTACTCCTTTACGGGAGGAGTCGCGAAGTACGTGAGGATTCTGATGGACGCAGGAGCGACGACAAAGACCAGGATGGTGAACAAAATCATCAGCACCGACTCGATATTCATCGGAGAAGGGAAGGCAATCCTTGTCGAAGAGTTCGGCAAAGATTATGGTGTCTATTTCTCCATTCTTTCCGCCATCGCAAGGGGCAAGACATCAAGATCTGAAATAGAGAGCGTTGTCGGCAAAGAAATCGGGGGCTATCTCACAAAATTGGAGGATGACTACGAAGTCATCTCCAAAAGGCAGCCACTATTTGAGCGTACCTCCTCAAAGAATGTCCGCTACATCATAAAGGACAATTTCTTCACCTTTTGGTTCCGTTTCATCTACAAGTACAACTATATGCTTGAGATAGAGAACTACGAGAGTGTGCGGACAATCATAAATCGCGATTATGAAACCTTCAGCGGGCTGATGCTTGAGCGTTATTTCAGAAGAGTGCTCATCGAGAGCCACTCATATACCCGACTCGGAGGATGGTGGGACAGGAAGGGAGAGAACGAAATCGACATCGTAGCCGAAAATGAACTGGATGACAGTGCGACATTCTTTGAAGTCAAACGCAAAGCCGACAACATAGATTTGGATGTATTGCGCCTCAAGGCCGAGGTCTTCCTTAGAGCCACAGGAGAGTTCAAAAACTATGACATTTCCTATAAGGGTTTGTCAATGAATGATATGTAGCGTCAGTAGTAACTTCTGAATTAAACTTGCTATTCAACATACTCCTCCTCGCCGGACCAGTACTCCTCCGGCGGGAAAAAAGGCCGTTCCTTCAGGAAAGAACGGTCGGGAAAGTTCACGGACGTAGAATCACCGGCATTTAACGTCATAGCGGCTGGACCTCGTCTTCGGTGTCACAGATACCGGGAACATCGAAAGTTGCATTAAAACGTTCTTTCGCACTTCTCGATGTCATTTGAAGCATCGAGAGTAACAATTAAAACGTTATCCGCACTTTTCGATGCACCGCTCACTTGTCCTTCGGCCAATCTGGGAACGGAGTGCCGTACAGCGGGCACCTCGACAATCTCGGCGACCGTGTCTGGGCTGCATTGGACGTGTAAGCGGCCGCGTGAATTAAGTTCATCTTAAAAAATGGAGAAATGCTTGCACATTCCGTGAATTTGTCATAGTTTTGCATCGACAACTTTGTCGAACTTTTTTGTTTGACAAGTTTGTCTAGGAAGAAAAACTGATAAATGGCAAAACGGGCCACTGACAAAAACTAATTGATATATTTATGACAGAGGAAATTACAGACACAGCGGAGAGAATTCTGAAAGCTGCGGAGGACGAGTTTCTGGAAAAGGGCTACGGCAACGCTAAGATGATGTCCATCGCCGAAAGGGCGGGAGTGAGCCACTCGATGCTCCACTACTACTACAGGTCCAAGGAGAATCTTTTCGAGAAATTCTTTGACGGCAAAATCAAGATTTTCGAAGATATGCTCGAGGACATAAGCAAAAAAGGCCTGACCATTGGGGAAACCATCAGGGAGTTGGTATTCAATCAATTTGAGATCATTCGGGCGGATGACCGTTTCGTCTGGTTCATGGTGAACGAAATTCTGCCGAATCCGAAGAATCTGGAGAAAGTCATTGAGATGGTAAAGCCGACTTTCTCCGCATATTACACAGGAATCAATGAATACCTGCAGGATGCTGTCAATGCAGGAAAGATACGCAAAATCGACCTTCGGACCCTGATACAAAACATTGTCGGGATGAATCTTGCCTCATTTTTCGCCATTCCCGTCATCAGGCGGATCAGCCCGGAAATGGACATCGACAAGTATCTTGACGAAAGGAAGAAGAGCAATGCGGAGTTCATTCTGGCGGCATTGAGACCTTAAATGAACATGTTTATGAAAAGAACCATCATATCAGTCATCGTGCTGATTCTGAGCACTATCCAGACCCCGGCCCAGGGAAATGGCCCGGGGAGCTTGTCAGAGGAGGGAAGCTCGTCAAAGACTGAAAGCCCGTCAGAGGCGGAAGCTGCAGAAACCGCCGCCCGGGCAGTGACGCTTGAGGAATGCTATGAAGCGGCGGAGAAGAACTACCCGCTGGCAAGGCAGTACGGGCTGATCGAAAAGTCCCGCGACTACACCATTTCGAACGCAACGAAGTCCTGGCTGCCCCAGGTCACGGTTTCGGCCAAGGCAAGCTGGCAGTCCGACGTGACGAAAGTCACCTTCGACCGGGAGAAACTTGCTCAGACAGGCATCACGCAGACGCTTGACCCCGAGTCACTCAAAGGGCTGATTCCGCAGATGGCCCGGGACCAGTACGGAGTCAGCGTGGACATCAGCCAGACGATCTGGGACGGCGGCGCCGTCAAGGCGGGCAAGGATGCGGCCACGAGTCAGGCGGAGGCCGAGGCAAAAAACATCGAAGTCAGCCTGTACGGCCTGAGAGAGAAAGTCAACGAACTTTTCTTCGGAATAATTCTCATCCAGACCAATATGGAAAGCAGCAGAATAATGCTGGACAATCTTGAGACTACATATTCAAGAGTAAAGTCCTACCTCGACAACGACGCGGCCAGTCAGGCCGACCTGGACGCGGTCAGGATTCAGCAGCTTAAGACCAGGCAGGAAATCCTCAATCTGGAAAATACCCGAAAGGCCTACGTCAGAATGCTTTCGCTGCTGACGGGGATGAATATGGACGGGGACACGGGGTTTGTCAAGCCGGAGCGCCTGCTGACAGGCGGGCCGGAGGTCAGACGGCCGGAACTCGCGATGTACGACGCGCAGCTGAAAGCCATCGAGTCGCAAGGCCGTATGATTACTGCCGGGCTTACGCCCAAATTCGGTCTCTACGTCAGCGGAGGCTATGGGAGACCGGGTCTGAATATGCTTTCGGACGAATTCAAGCCTTACGTGACGGCCGGTGTGCGGATGACCTGGAACATCGGAAACTTCTACACGAAGAAGAATGACCTCAACCTGCTTGAGACCCGGAAGGCAGGCATAGAGACGCAGAGGCGGATTTTCCTTCTTGGCAACGATATCTCCACGAGCGGAAAGGACAGCGAAATCGAGACCTTGCGGGGGCAGCTGGAATATGACGACGAGATCATCGCCCTGCGCCGCAGCGTGCAGACCGCCAACGAAGCCAAGATGGCCGAAGGCACGATTTCAGGGTCCGAACTCGTGGGATATATGAATGACACGCTGCTCGCAGAGCAGGAGAAAGCCGGGCACGAGGTGCGGATGCTGCTCGCTATGTATAATCTTAAATATTTAAAGAACAATTAATTATGAAAAGATTTTTCAGATACGTTCCGATAGTGATGTTGACATTGGCCGTCTCGGCCTGCGGAAACAGGACGAAGGTCCACGACGCCTCGGGCGTTTTCGAATCCACTGAAGTCACGGTTTCGGCGGAAGGCAGCGGCAAAATCCTCCGTCTGGCAGTCCAGGAAGGAGACAGGCTCGATTCCGGAGCGGTCGTGGGCATCATCGACACTGTGCAGCTGCACTTCGCCAAAGAACAGCTGATCGCCAGCCTCAAAGCTGTCGGAAGCGGGCACTACGATGTCTCCAAGCAGATAGCTTCGCTCGAGCAGCAGATCGCCAAGCAGCGCAGAGAGCTTGACAGATTCACTAAACTGGCGGACGCCGGAGCGTCCAATCGCAAACAGGTCGATGACATCGAGACCCAGATCGCGGTGCTTGAAAAGCAGCTCGCGGCTCAGGAGGAAACTCTGCTGAACGCCAACAAGGGCATCTCCGGGCAGGCTGAGGCATTGGAGGCGCAGATAGCCCAGATGGAGGACAGAATCCGCAAGTGCGTGATTGTCAGTCCTGTAACAGGAACGGTCCTGGCAAAATACGCCGAGGCCGGGGAACTCGCCGCCCAGGGACGGGCGCTGTTCAAAATCGCCGACCTCGAGCAGATCCGCCTGCGGGCCTACATCACCGCCGACCAGCTCACCGGGCTCAGACTCGGGCAGAGCGTGAAAGTCTATGCAGACCAGGGCAAGTCGGGCACAAAGGAATATGCCGGAAAACTTGTCTGGATTTCGGACAAGGCGGAGTTCACTCCGAAAACCATACAGACAAGGGACGAAAGGGCAAACCTCGTCTATGCCGTAAAGATTGCCGTGGAGAACGACGGTCTGATAAAGCTCGGGATGTACGGCGACGTTAAATTTTAGTGTCCGATGGCTGGCAGTGTGATGGCCGAAGGACTTGTGAAATCTTTCGGCGGAGTGAAAGCCGTGAACGGAGTCTCCTTCAGAGTCGCGTCCGGGGAGACCTTCGGCATCATCGGGCCGGACGGAGCCGGGAAGACCACCCTGTTCAGGCTACTGACCTCCCTGCTCATTCCAGACAGCGGCAGAGCCGAGGTCGAGGGACTGGACACGGTCAGGGACTACAAGGCGCTCAGGAGGATCATCGGCTATATGCCGGGAAAATTCTCTCTGTACCAGGACCTCAGCGTGGAGGAGAATCTGAACTTCTTCGCCACCATCTACGGGACCTCGGTGGACGCCAACAGGGCTCAGATCGAGGAGATATATTCACAGATAGAGCCGTTCAAGGACCGCAGGGCCGGCAAGCTCTCCGGCGGAATGAAGCAGAAGCTTGCGCTCTGCTGCGCCCTTGTCCACAAACCGAAGGTCCTTTTCCTCGACGAACCGACGACGGGTGTCGATCCCGTCTCACGCAAGGAGTTTTGGGATATGCTCGGCAGGCTCCGGCAGGACGGAATCACTATTCTCGTCTCGACTCCGTATATGGACGAGGCCGGAAGATGCGACAGGATAGCCTTCGTCAGAGAGGGCAGGTTTCTGACCGTCGACAGCCCTTCCGAGATAGTTGCCAGGTTTCCCGACAGGCTTTACGCAGTGCGTTCCGACCGGATGCACTCGCTTCTGGGCGATGTGCGGGGATATCCGAAGACTCTGCGCGCCTTTTCGTTCGGTGAATCCATTCATCTCTGCACTCCCGAAGGGCTTGAACTCGGCGAGCTCGAAGGGTACCTTCAGGGCAAGGGGCACAGCTGCATAACTGTAAGGGAGATAAGTCCCTCTGTCGAGGACTGTTTTATGGGAATATGAGCAAAGAGGACATTGTAATCCGGACCGAGAATCTGACGAAGCGGTTCGGAACGTTCACCGCGGTGGACAACATAAGTTTCGAGGTGGGACGCGGGGAAATCTTCGGCTTCCTCGGAGCCAACGGAGCCGGAAAGACCACGGCGATGAGGATGCTGTGCGGGCTCAGCCAGCCGACATCCGGGACCGGCATCGTGGCAGGCTACGACATAGCCCGGGAGCACGAGCAGGTCAAGAAGCACATCGGCTATATGAGCCAGAAATTTTCACTGTACGACGACCTGACGGTCAAGGAGAATCTCAAGCTTTTCGGGGGTATCTACGGGATGGACAGGAAGACGATAGCGGAGAAGACCGTCGCTCTGCTTTCCGAGCTGGATTTCACGGCGGAAAGCGGAACGATGGTGCGCGACCTGCCTCTCGGATGGAAACAGAAGCTCGCATTTTCCGTTTCGATATTCCACAGACCGGAGATTGTCTTCCTGGACGAGCCGACAGGAGGTGTCGATCCAGTGGCCAGAAGGCAGTTCTGGGAAATGATCTACAAGGCCGCCGACGAGGGAATCACCATTTTCGTAACCACCCACTATATGGATGAGGCCGAGTACTGCGACAGGGTGTCGATAATGGTGGACGGCAAAATCAAGGCCCTGGACTCCCCTTCTGCGCTCAAGGAGTCCTACGGAGCCGCGGATATGGATGAAGTGTTCCGCGTCCTTGCGCGGGGAGCGAAAAGGAAAGGAGAATGATTATGACAGCTTTCGGATCGTTCATAAGAAAAGAATTCCTTCACATCCTGAGGGACAAGCTGACGCTGCTGATAGTGGTCGGGATGCCGGTCGCTCAGCTGC
>CAVCRS010000085.1:0-8374 GCA_963604635.1 Faecalibacillus sp. | reverse complement strand
TTGCAACTGATGGGCGAAAAAAAATCGCTAGGCTGACAAGTTTATAGGGATCAGTCATTCAGTTTCGGAGTTACACGGATGTCTTGCCGGGCGTTTAACCGAAGCGCAAGCCAAGTCTCCGAAGTCCGGCGCAGCCGGAGCTGCGGAGTCTTGCTGCGCGGAGTCATAAAGTGGAAGTCCCGCAGGCGCGAAGTGCCGAAGGGGCTGGAACCAAGGTGGTGACACGAGAGCCGCAGGCGAAGTGTCACGACCTTGACCGCTTCGAAGAAATCGAGCACAGCGAGCCCAAGGACAGCCAAGTATCCCATCTTACGCCTATACTAAAACACTAATACACATCTCGCAAAAATTAACGGAGCCCAGCGACTCCGCCACCCCGCAGTCAAAAACCTACTCCCACACCTCTCCCAGCCCGGAATACCAGTCCGGAAACGGCGGGCACTCCACCAGCTCATTATAGACATTCATCATCTTCACGTGCAGCCGCTCCGCCTTGTTCAGAACCGCAGGCGTCAGACAGGCATACAGCGGCAAGCCCTTCGGAAGCGTCACATCCACTCCGAAACCGTTCTCGCAATCCTCAGCGGAACGTCCGAAATCCATCTGCGTCACCCCGTCCGGGTCCTCCCCCACCAGAATCCCATACAGCAGCGGACAACACTTCTCCACCTTCGGCATCTGCGCCTTCTCATTGGCCAGCCGCCTCCAATACCGTCCCCACCCCGCGAACAGCATCCCCCGCTCGCCATCCACACGGCAAAGATTCACAGTCAGATACACCCCGGACTGAATCTTCCACACCAGCTCCACGCAATCCTTGCGCACCGCCACAGTCATCCGCGGCGCCTCCCCAAGAAACGTCGCTCCCGCTCTCTCACTAAACACTTTTCTCATAATTCTCCATATTCCCACGGCCGCTGCCGCGTCCAATCTCTCCCCGGCCTCCGGCCAATGCAACCCCGGCACAAAGCGCCACGGCATTACTTCAGTATATCCTCTGTAGTCCGCGGATTATACTTCCCGTTCTTGAACTCCAGAATCACCGAACCGGATTCCATAGAGTGACAGGTATGGAACTGTCCCAGAGGGACGTGGCAATGAATGACCCCGGATGAAGGGCTAAGACGCAAACGCTCCACCTCCGCTCCGGAATCATCATACAGAACCTCCTCCACACAACCACGAACGCAGACCACATCTTCGCTGGTATCCTGATGCCGATGGACAGGAATCACAGTTCCCGGCTCCAGCGCATTCAGCATACGCATACTCCCGTCCTCGGATGAATCCCTGAGATCATAATTCATACGAAGACGTTCCGAAGCCTTCGCGCGGGCGGTCAGCGAGTCCAGAAAAGCCTCATCGCTGAGCAGATACTTCTCCATAAATCTATGCCAGTCTGACCACTTCCGGAGCCCCGAGTTGAGTCTCCTTCACATTCACGATGCGACCGCCCAGATACTCCTCAAAAAGGATATTATAAACCCTGAGTTTCTCCGCTCCGCTTTCGCGGATAATATCCTCCACCGGGCACTCCCCTCCCCGCGAAGCGATATACCCCATAATCTTCTCTTTATCAATCTTCTTATAATCCATATACAATTACATTTCACTCTTTAAAGCCACAATCTCCGGCGTTCCCCAGGCATTAGCCTTCACCACAACTATATTTCCCTTCATCTCCTCCTCGAAAATCAGAGAATATACCCTCAGAGACTCCGCTCCGCTGTTTGCCATAAGATCATCCACGTGGACTTCCGCCTTCCCCTTTAGATACCCCAGAACCAGTTTTCTGTCCTTCTCCTTGAGATTCAGCACTGCGCCGTCATCCTCAGTCACATCATTGCCAGCAGGCATCTGGCAGTCCTCCATATAGTCTATCGACTTGTCCAAATGCCGCGTAATAGCTTTCCACCACTCCTCGCGTCCGAGATGAGTCTTGACGCTGAAACTGCTGAGCTTGTGCATAAACTCTGTATGATGGGAGGCCTGATAGCGCAGGAAAGCATAAGTCCCCCATACAAAGACCATAGCACAGACTATCACCACATACAGCTGTAGATCCGTACCGGCGCCCAGCAGAACGCTAACCGCCCACAGTCCGGTGATAACCAGACTTATGACAATCTCAGTAGTGGAAGTGATGAAATGACTCACGCCCACGTTCACGAAAGCGTGGTGAAGATGGGTCTTGTCCGGATGGAACGGACTCACGCCATTCTTGATTCTCATCGTCATAACCCTGAGAGTATCGAACACCGGCACCGACATCACCGCCAGCACGAAAGCGATCATATTGATTCCCTGAGCCTTTGTGTAATACGGCAGCTGATTCTCCTTGCTCAGCAGGCAGATAAGGAACCAGTTGATGAGCATCCCCATCACCATCGTACCGGCATCGCCGATGAACATCCTCGACTTGTCTCCGAACACGTTGTGTATGTAGAACGGAATCAGCGCGGCTGCCATTGTGAAAGACAATACCGCATTGGGCGCATCCTGCGCCCGGACAAACGCTATGCCGAAGAGCACGCAGCAGGTGATGCACAGACCGCTCGAGAGTCCGTTCACGCCGTCTATCATATTCACGGCGTTGATGATGCCCACGCCGGCGAATACCGTCAGCGGAACTGCGAGCCACCAGCTGAGTTCACCGATGCCCCAAAGACCGCGGAACGTGTCGATGCACATTCCGCTCGAATAAACGAGGCACAGGATTGTGCCAATCTCGATGAAAAGTCTTGACTTGGGCGTCAAACCCAAAATGTCATCCATCGCCCCGACGTAGAGCATCACGCTCATCGCCGTGAACACCGGGAACAGGCAGTTGTGCATCTCTTCCGACAGGAAGATATGACTGACGGCTGTCACCGCCATCATACCAGCCAGCAGGCCGAAATACACGGCAATCCCCCCCACGACAGGCACCGGTCTCTTCTGCAGCTTGCGCGCATCAGGATTGTCCACCAGCCCCTTCGTGAAGGCAATCTTTAAAACTTTGAAATAAATCCAGTGCACCGACGCGAACGCCACCAGCGCACCCACCGCCGCCGCGGTAATTATCGTCCAATTCATAGGTTTATCGTATTTATAAACGACTTAGAATGTCACCCTCTCCAATTCCTCCCGCAAGGCCGGTCTGTTGGGATATGTGGAGAGATAATAATTCCTGACTTCATTAGCCAGCTGCTTACCCGCAGAGCAGATCTTCGAGAGCCTTTTGAGACGTGCAGCCAGATCCTTGTAAGTCTTTCTGGACGGATTGTAGCCCAGACCGGACTTGAGACTCGGTTCCAGCCTTGAGACCAGACTCCCCTGCTTCTGCTTGTCGAAGAGCTTCGCATAATGTTCGATGCCATCGAAAAGGCAGAGATCGACCGACATCAGATGCAGATACAGCCTGTCCAGAAGCCCCTCCTCCACATATATGTCAGTCAGAACGGAATCCGCGCTGTCACCGTATTTTTTCTGAAGGGTACCGAATATCTTTTTCAGGCACTCTCCCCATTCATCCTGCGAGACCATCTTTTTGAGCCTGTGATAATATTCCATTATTTCCTCAGACCAGGAATCCTTCATCAGTTCGAACATCACCGCAATCTCGGACGCCCGGTCACCCTGAGCTTCGAAAATCCCGAGTTTCACCTGCAACCACTTGCAGACATTGCCGCAATAATCCTGCTTTCTGGCAATCCTGACACCCTCGTCCGCCACCTCGAGAGCTTCCTTGTACGCCTTGCGCGACAAGAGTATCTCCACATAGCGTCCACGCAGTTCTTCCGATTCCTTGTGCTCGCCGAAGAACGCCACAGCCTCCTGCTCCCTGTCGGCCTCAACGAGAAAATCCCAAATCTCGCACGCAACTCCATCTTTCTGCCAGGACTCGGCATTCCGGAAACTTCGTTTCAATATCTCCAAATATTCATCATCAGACACCAAGTCCCTGCGCGTCTCGTACAGCAAATCCTCAACACCATAATCATTCTCACAGAATACAGGAGAAGTCTCAAGCCGCTCCAAACGGTCACACGCATCGAGAATCTGCTTTGCCGTCAGTTCCGGCGACCAGAAAGCCTTCCTGATCAGTTCAATACACTCTGCCGTACAGAAATCCTCCTCATCCCAATCCTCCCTCTCGCCCAAAAACTCTTCCTCATATTGAATGGAATTCATCTCAATTATCCCGAAAGCCGTTTCCAGCGCCAGCGCCGGCTTCTCCGCCGCGAATGCCTCCACACGGCTGACAAGGCGTCGCAAATCCTTTCCCACAGCCTCCCAATCCAGATACGCAGGCTGATGACTCCAGTCCCGCTCCCACCGAACCTGCTTCATCTTATGCCGGTAGCACTTGGCGACTTCTTTCTTGCAGTCGAACTCCGCAGAACCTTGCGTCACCGCCAACGGAAACCGCTTCCTGAACGCCGCCTGCATCTCAGAATGACTCCCGAAATACTCCTTCGCGAACTTCAGAAACTCGTCCTCCGACACACTCGTCAGGAGAGCTTCGATATCTGGTTGTGAGGATTTCTTCATGTGCTCTTAACTCTTCTACCATTATACCTATGTGCAACGCTCCGTCTTTCGCCAACGTCTTACTCCATACCACACGACTGCTTTGCGTGGCCTTCGGCCAATGATAACAGCGGATTCCTTATGACTCAACGTCTATCATCTCGTTGGCCAAGGCGCTATAATTTTCCTCAGCATTTTAGGGACTTCATCATATCGCTCATACCAAATTATTCGCACGCCCAAATCAAAAAACTGATTTTCAACCGTAGAGAAATGATTCTTGTTCTTCTCGATATCTTCTTTGAAAAGAGGTTCCCGTTTCAAAAATGCAAAATGCCGGCTATCATTATCACTACCTGAGTGCGAAATGTCCAAAAGGCGTCTCAGATTCGGATCTGTCATAGAAAGTCCTATGAAGAAACAGGTATTTCTGTCCAAAGCATGCATCTGTTCCACATTAGACCAATTATACGCTTCTCTATACATTTCATGATACTCTTTTTCACCTAAAATAAGCGTTGAAGCAATATTCTTATTTTTTTGAGGAATGAGCCCATGTACGTGATACACAGGAAATTCGTCTCTCTGGTTTCGGCTTTTCAAATAGATACGAGCTACTTTTACGCCGCTTTGCTCCAATGCCGTCTCTACTAAATCATCATAGTTATACGTAATAATGCTATCAACTCTCGATGATGCAACAATGCTACCATTCCCAGTCTGGGTTTTAACCGCCTCACATATCGCCTTGATAAGTTCCGACTGTTCAGGTTTCACATTTCGATACAGCACATACCGTTGTAGGTAATATGGGAGATCTTGAAGTGTCTTTTCCTTAGAGAGGACATATCTTCCAAGTATAATGGGAGATTGTCCACATGAGGTATATACCTTAAAGAAATCTTTCTTTCCGACCTGCTTATAATGGAGCACGATTTTTCGAAGCAAAACCTCCCACGACGGACCACCAGCATCGATGCTAACGCCTGCGCCAAGAAAGAAAGAGCACTGATTCTCCAAAAATGCCAAACGAGCTGTATCTAACGCCAAGTCCCGTGCAGTTTTCCATTCACTTTCAACAAACTCTATCCGACTTTGAATTTGAGCAAATTTGTCTGTCCATGAAATGAAATCATCAATCTGCCAAACCTCAACAAATTTTCGTTTCTTGACCTCTTTCTCCACCTGCTCAGTCAGCATCCCCCTTTCGTTATATATGAGATAGACTTTGGCAGCCGGGTATTTGACATGATATCTCTCTGCAAACTTAATGATACGAGAGACAGAATCCGAAACCAACCGGTCTTTCAGTTCAAAACAGCTGTGAGAAGGTATTTTCAGTTTTTTAATGCCCGTTTCCGTGTACAGGTCAACAATATACCCAAAATTGAGAATATCGGAACCTCGTGCAAATGATATCGTTTCCTCATCTAGGCTTGTTCGAAAATACAACGAAGCATAAACCTTCTGTCCCATCAATTGCATACGAACAGCAGTATATCCTCCGTGACTATCAATCATCTTCAGATGTTCTTTCTGGAACTTTTCAACATCCATACAGTAATCCGGAAGTGTCCACTTCTCCAACCCATTGATTCTCAATGGGCGGTTCGGTGAGGTTTTGTGATTTTCTTTGATTTTGTGGGTTTATAGGGTGCAGTAGCACGGCAGGAGGTCCCTAAGGTCGTCGCCCTCCTTATGCGACTTGAGTTTGTTCAGCAGGTGCCTTAGGTACTTGCCGGGATCCATGTCGTTGAGCTTGCAGCTCTCGATTACCGAGTACATGAAGGCGTTGTCCGCGGCGGAACTCTCGCTGCCGATGTTGCCGGCGTTCCGGAGATTCATCTTGAGCTTGCGCACGTATGCCGTGATGCACCAGAAGTACTTCTTCTTGTATTCTCGGGTTCCTTCTTCACCCTTGCAGCCTACAAGACCGGGAGTCTCGTCTATCATCCAATAACTGGCATTCATCAGCACGTTTTCCCAGCATTCCTTCATCCTGATCCGCATATACTCGATGGCCCTGTGGATGTTGTCCCCGAGAGTGGACTTGGACATCTGGAGTCCCTTTGCCCTGAGTTTACGGACTATCTGATCGAACGGAGTGTTGTACCAGAACTTCTCCAGAAGGATATAGCTCAGCGTCTCCACACCGAAGCAGCATCCCTTTACCGGCCTGTCCAGTTCTATCGTGTCGATGGTTCTGATGTCATCGGCATCCTTGAAGCGCACGGTGGCTGTTTCATAGATGTGCTCCTCGATTGTTCCCGGATGATATATCAGCACTCTAACGAGGCTTTTGTCTATATGACCGTCACGGGTGACATAGTAGGCACCGGCCGGAAGCTTGTAGTACTCGTCAAGACTATGGAATATCGGATTGTCCGTATAAGCCACCGTCTTTGAGTAGTCAACGCGCTCCACATGCGTTTCGCTGCCGGGATACTTCCTGAGAAGTCTTTTCTGGAGCGCCTTCATAGGGCCGTCTGTTCCGGCTTCCGCTTTGTCTTGAGAGGACGATGTTTCCCCGGTCATATCAGAGCCGGCGGTCCCGTCGAAGTTGTCCTGGCCCTTGTCACGGTCGTCATCATCCTTGCGTTTGTTCAGGCGGCTGGACTTCTCGGACTTGCGGCCATACAGTTTTCCCGACTTTACCTTCCCTGATGCCACGAGGGTGGCTATCTGCGAAGTCAGTTCCGATATGGTATTTCGCAGAGCCTTGAGCTGTTCCTCATATGAGGCATTTGTCTTCGCCTGCGCTGCCTTCATGTCCTCAATGAGACCCTTGTAGAACTCCTCCACCATCCTGCGGTCGCGACCGTCCGATTCGGCCAGACGCTTCTCAAGAGACGCAATCGCATCGACCAGTTTCGCGTTCTGATCCTTCAACTGCGCTATCGTTATGTACGCCAATTTGAGCTGTTCTTCGGTTCTCATATTACTTGCAAGATACAAATAATTTCTGGAACCGCAATGGATTTTCTTGATTATTTTATTGATAATCAGACCGTTAAACATCGCCCTAATCGATGTATTTCACGGCCGTAGTGACCGCTGCCGCGCACTCTGTGAGCATCACAAAGTCCGACCAGTTGATTTTTCCACCGCACCGGTTCTCGTCCGTCAGAGGCCTTATAAATCGACCGTCATCCAGACGGATAGTCGTAAGTTCGTATCGGTTGTATTCCCGGATCAGGACTTTCTTCACACGGGGATTGGTCCCGCTGAAGATGTACACGCTTTTCGGCTTCCGGGGATTGTGCCCCAGTTCCTCGCTTATGATTCCGCACAGCCCGTTGATGCCCTTGCGCAGGTCCACCTTGCCGGTGTACAGGTACAGGCCGTATTCGCTTGTGATGGATACCATGGCTAACTCAGGATTTTGCGGATTGCGCTTATCACGTCCTCGACATCTCCTCCGCTATGGGTCAGGATCATTCCATTGCTGAACCTGATCCGGATGCCGCTTACCCTCACCGGCTCCTCCAAAACCGGAGCCGAGGTCCCGTCCGGCTTGACCTCGATGAATCCGGGAGCTTCTCCGCCGGTCTTGACGGTCATCTCCGCCTGGCCGGACCGTGCGTACTTGCAGAACTTCCAGTAGTCATAGCCTTCATCTTCACAGAACTTCCGCATCGAGCGCCCTCTGCCGTACTGGGAGTATTGGCGCAACGCTGCCGCGTAGTCTACCGAGTCTGTCTTCAGTGTAACTGTCGTTTGATTTGTCGTTTCCATTTTGCCTTAGATTTTTTTCGGCAAAGATGGCGGCTATCTTTCAATAGCCAAGGCGGAGAAGTGGACGCTTACTTTGCGCTCCTTGTCCCAGACGGACTTCGACTCGTAAATGTATGTGATTCCTGAC
>CAVCRS010000084.1:0-8396 GCA_963604635.1 Faecalibacillus sp. | reverse complement strand
TATAATGGTCTAAAGATGTATTGAGAGACGCTATCTCCTGCGGTGTGGAGACTTCCTGAGGAATATTCAGATATTCAAGATATTCGTTCGCAGAGAAAGGATAAAGGCTAATTTCGAAGAATCTGCCGGAAAGGACGGCGGCAAGGTCATCCGAAAGCATATTGGCGTTGGAACCAGTGATTACCATATTGACGCCCCGCCGATAGAGTTTTTCCACCCAGAGACTCCAGCCGGGCTGATTCTGAAGTTCGTCCAGAAGAAGATATTCATAATCCGGATAAACTTCGTATAACGCCTGCTCAACCGCATTCTCATCGAAGTTGTCGAGCAGCTGTTTGTCGTCAAAGTTCAGATAAGCAAAGTTTTTACCTTTAAGCATTTGCAAGGCGAGTACAGATTTTCCGGCACGTCTGGGTCCGGTTATCAGCTTGATGGGACGGCTCTCGAGATAGCCCGATGCCAGCGGCAGGATGGCCCTCTCAATATAGGCCATCCCGAGTAACTTGTCACGCTCTTGCCTTTGAAGATAAACTATGTCTTTCATTCATTAATTCTTTTATACTGGACAAATTTAGGGAAATTTATCCAGTACGCAAAAGATAGTGGATGATTTTTTTGTGGTTTGCATATCGTCCGCTTCTGCGGCTAGGAAATCTGGCACTTGTCCGCGCTAAAACGTTTTCCCGCGGACAAACCTTGAAAAGAATGAGGTTTGTCCGTAAAAAGGGCGGTATTTACGGACAGTCAAGCGCTTGGAGATTATCAATAATTCAAGCCGAATGCCCAGAGCGGAATGGTGTTGCGGAATGCGAATTCGATGTCATCCTTCACAACATAGGAATTCGGAATATTCTCTATTTGCTTTCCCCCCTTGTTTCTACCGCCGACCTCGAAGGTATATTCTCCAATGACAAAGTCTGACTGGCGAGATGATATAACGTCATTTTTAACACTCATCTGATTGAAGAAAAAGGTTTCTCTCATATTCCCGATATCCGTATTATCCCCGGAGAGAACAGTCATAAGGCTCGTGTTGTCGATATATACTTTCTCTACTTTCCCCAAACCTCGCATTCCTCCGGTATCGTCTCTCAACTGACCTATAAGCTGAGCCTTTTCGAGGAGGGTCAGATACTCGGAAACATTGTTGCGGCTTACTCCGATTTCCTGAGCCAGACTGTCGGCATTGGGTTTGTAAGGAGCCAGAGTCGAGATTATGGCTAGCATTTTCTTGAGCTTTTTAGCGGTGGAAGCCTTAAGTTCAGCATATTGAGCGATGTCTGATTCTATGGTTTTTGTGATGACATTCTGCATTCTCAGAGGGAAATCTCCTTCCATAGCAAATGGATAATATCCATCAACGAGGTATTGGTGAAATAGCGGAAGCGGGTGCAGTACACCGGACACTTGAGCTTTTCCATCAAGAATTTCATCAAGCGTATATTCCGGTACGGATATGTTATGGAACAATTTCAGCCTCTCACGGAAAGACAAGCCGTATAAAGTATAGGGGAGAACTCTCCTGCTCAAGTCCGCGACTCCATCCATTATGTCAAGTACAGATGAGCCGGTGAAAATAATACGCATATCAGGATGCGTATCATAAATCTGTTTCAATTCTCGTGACCAGTTCTGATACTTGTGAACTTCATCTATAACAAGGAGTTTCCCGTCATCTTTTGCAAACTCATCGGCGACTTCCACAATGGAGTGAACGCTGAAGTAGGTGTGGTCTGCTGAAATATAGAGAGACCGGATATCTGACGGCAGCGCCTTCAGATATTGCAGAACCATTGTGGATTTTCCTACACCTCTTGCGCCCGTAATAGCCAGCATCCGGGCATTCCAATTGATGTCAGCATAAAGATAACGATGAAAGCTGCTGGTTGTCAGTTTCATCTGTATCTGCATATAGTTGTGCAATTCGGCATCTACCATAAGCTCTCGTTTTTTACGAAGATAGTAAATTCACTCAATGAGTGCAAATTATTCGCATTTTATGCACTTATTGAGTGCAAAGGTGAGGCCGCCGGGCGGTTTCGACAGACTAACAACCGTAAGATTACCATTGGCCGCGTCAGCGGCCGCAATCGGCATCAGTATAAAAAGCCGAAGGCCCAAAGCGGGATTTTCTTTCCGACGGCGATATCGGTGTTGTCCAACGCAAGGGCTGCATTTTTAATGTCGCTGTCATCTATCTGGGAGTAATCTTTACCGGGGCCACCGACTTTGACTACAACGTCCTTGTCTATTCTGAAGTCTCCTGTCTTTATCCCGCCATATTCCACCTTATGGCCGGAGGATGAAAGCTGGTTGCAGAAGAAAGTTTCTCTGACTGTCCCGATTTCAGGTTCTTTCTCAGAAAAGGCATAAAGAAGATTCGGGTTCTCCATCAGAAGTTTGTCCGGCTTCTGAAGATCAGTAATTTTGTCAAGCTCAGTATATAGGCAACGTGCAAGTTTTGCTTCATCCAGATAAGAAAGATATTTCAGCAGGGTCACTCTGTCGATACTTACACTTTTGGAAAGTTTGGATATGTCCACAAGATATGGAAGATTCGAAGTGATTACCTGTAGCATTGCCTTGATTTTTCGTGTATTGGCAACATTTACTCCTCTATGACGGGTCAGTTCCACATCGATGGTGTAGTCCGCCACCCTCTCAACGATAGACCTGTATGTCTTTCTCTTTTCAAAGGAAAAAGGATAATAGCCGCAGGTAAGATAATCTTGAAAAAACTCCAGTGGCCGGCAAATCTCTCTAACTTTGAGACAAAGCTGATTGGGAGACGAGAGAAGTTCGGACAGTGATACAGGTTTAATTTCTTTCCCTATACGGAACCAAAGATATTCACGGAATGACAAACCAGGCATATCATAAATGTCAACTCTTCTGGACAAATCGGCCTGCCCGTCATTCAGTTGGATTAATGAAGACCCGCTCAAAACAAGTCTGAGGCCACTGTAAAGGTCATAGATTTCCTTCACCTCGCGGCTCCAGTTATCATATTTATGGATTTCATCTATGAACAGCGCCTCTCCTCCGCGTTTCACAAATTCAGATGCCGTATCGATCAGTGTGTGGGTTGAGAAATATGCCGTATCCGCGGAACAATACAGTGCGTGCCTGTCTTCAGGAGCATAATGCTGAAGAAAGTGCTGTTTCATCAGTGTAGATTTCCCAACACCTTTCGGTCCACGTATCATCAGGAGACGGGAGTCCCAATCAATGGTATCCATCATACTTCTGACGAAGTCCATCGGAACGTCAGAGAGGTAATCTATTTGTCTGATAAACAAACTGTCCATAATCGTATTGCTGATTTGCAAAGATATGGTTGTTTAGCCAAATAAACAAATTATAGCGAAAAATGTTTATGAAACTAAACACGGACAAGATTGAACATTGACTGGTTCAGTTTAAGTCAATCTGAGCCACATATTAAAATCGCTTCTGAAAATATTCGCGCGGCCCGAGGGAACTCCTTTCAGACCGCGCGTTTCCACATTGGCCGCAGAGGCGGCCGGGCTAGGCGTTGTTATACATCCGGTTTATCCACAGCCAGAGAAACTTGTCCGGGATGGAGTATTCTTTCATCTCCACGGTTAGGATGTCTTCTTTGAGGAGTTTGCGCAGGGCTGCATTGACCGCGCTCGCGGTCGGGAGTTTGTATTTGCCGAGGAACTCGGCGGTGTTCACCCTCTTCACCCGGACTTCGGCCGCGATGGCCGCGAGTACGCGTTTCTGATTCTCCGTAAGCATCGACAGAGTCTCGGCAAACTGGACCTCATTCATCAGAAGAATGTCATCGAGAGCCGCGGAGATGGTCTGCATCGTGCATTCTCCACCGGCGGGCGTCGAAGCAAACGCCTCATTGAACGTCTTTTGCATATAGAAAGTATAACCCTGGAACAGAGTGTGAATGTAGGCGACGGCTGATTTGTCGATCTTTTTGCCGTAATCTTCAAAATTTCTGACCACGAAATCGGTGTAGACGCTCATAGCGATAGCTTTCAATTCCATAGGATCTGCGCTCTTATAAAATGGTCTTGCCGGCGACTGGAACATTTCATTCATTATAATGCGTTTGCTCCCGGCGAAAATGAAATGGCAGTTACTCATTCGCTGGATATATCCCCTCAGCAGCGCCTCGACATTCTTGTCTTCGTACTCCACAATCTGCTGGAATTCATCGATAGCAACCAGACAAGGCTTTCCGGCATTGTCCAGATAAGTGAATATCTCTTCGAGAGTATATTCAGGTCTCTGGATGTCTCCGACGCTGAGCCCGAAAGACGGCTGGCCCGTGACTGCGTCATAGGTAATCTTCCCCTGAAGGGATTTCAGCAGTGACACAAGACGTTCCAGAGCCTTGCCTGAGGCGGACTGCAGGACACGGAAGACTTCTTTACCGAAGAAAAATGTAAATTCTCTAAGGCTGGTAGTGTGAAGGATGTCCACAAAGAAAGTGTAATAGTTCTTTTGTATTTCTTTCTGGTCGAAAACATGAAGTATCAGTTCGGTTTTACCCATTCTGCGGGGAGAAAAGAGAACAACATCGTTGCCGTTCAGCAAAGATTTGGCAAGTCTATCAGCATCTTCTGTCCTGTCACAGAATAGCTGCGGAGGGATATAGCCCCTCGTAATGAATGGATTCTGAATTTTTCCCATATATCGAGCCATTTTTCGCAAAGATAATTATCCATTTTGGATTATCCAAATTGAATTATTTAAAACAGAAAATGTGAATAGCCGCAGAGGCCCTCCTTTTGATTTCCATCGCAATCACTAAGACATAAAAGTGCGCAAATACGCAATAATTTTCTTCAAGACAACGATGTGACCTGTAAACTGCACCAAGCCCTTTTTCAGCGTTACTGAATGCAAATTGACAAAAAGTTCGGATTTTAGCAAGCACCTCCGGTCTTTTGATGTTCCCGGTGGAGCACTTCCACCCCTCTGGCCGCCGAGCGGTCGATGGTTCGTGAGGTGTCCCTTTTTCCACCGGGCTGCCGAACGGTCACGTCCAGGGAGGGGCAAAATCGGCCGAAAACACCCAGACCTGGACAGGGTACCTGCACCAGACGGTCTCCTGCGGCACACCCGTTTTCCAGGTTGGGGTAAAATCAGCCGAAAATACCCCTACCTGGCCGACAGCTAAAGGACGGCAGCAATCAGATTGGGCGCAGCCCGGGAACCGAAGGGTTTCGTGTCGCGCGAGCGGGCAAAAGTCAGCATTGGCCGCGCCAGCAGACACAAGTCCGCATTGGTCGCGTCGCGCCAGCAGCCGCAGGCCGTCATTCGCTTCGATTACAGCGAGTACGCAAAACCCTTTCGACGTTTTTGCAAAAAAGTGCGGAATCGATTCCGCGCTCGCCATGCGGCTCAGCTATCTCAGTGCTCGGCCTCCGGTCCTTTGATGTACCTTTCTGAAGAAGTGCCGGACAAACACGTCCAGGTCAGAGGATTTTCTGCCGTTTTTGCTGGGACCTGGCTGAGGTGGATGCCGCAGAGGGCGTTCTGTGGCCTGCGGCCAATCCAGGTAAAAGGATTTTCAGCGAAAAATGCTGGGACCTGGCCGAGTTGGGGTTGGAAATGTCTATGCGCGGTAGATGAAAGTCCCGAAATAACGTTTTAGTGGGATTCTCAACGGCCTCGAGTACGGTGGAGAGACTAAAATAACGTTTTAATGGGATTCTCAATTGTCTTGAGTACGGTGGAGAGCCCAAGAAAACGTTTTAGTGGGATTCCTACCGTCCTGCGGCGTTTGCTGCAGCGCGCGGGCACCTCGACAATCTCGGCGACCGCAAGAAAAAAAGTAAAGGCCCGTCATCGCGACGGGCCCTCATTTATTATGCTTAACTATTCAATACTTATGAAATGACAAACTTTCTTTACGACTCGGATTTATAACCATAATCGTGCCAAAATCAAAAATCCGCCGAAAATTTCGCGAATTCCGAAGCCGTTTTGCGATGAGGCCGGCTGTTTAGTAATCCTGAAAAGCAACTTTTCCAAAAGAACCTCCCGCCCGCGGCGGAATATTTTTGAATTGAAATCAGAATTTCATAACTTCGTGGCCACACCAAGAAGTAACACTTTATATGAAGAAGCTCCTGCTCTTTCTGGCATTGGTAGCTCTGAGCGTGACGGCTTGCCGCAAAATCGAGAAGACTCCTGTAAAAACGGAGACGGAAAATACTTATTTCTACGCCAACCTGTTCGCTTACAGCACGATGAAAACTTATTATCTCTGGGAAGCGGAGATTTCGGACGCTTTTTCCGCCTGGACCTATGATGATGAGCCCAAGACTCAGGTCAAGGAATCCAGATACAAGGACGCAGATGGAAACGAAATAGACAAATGGACCACCCTGACAGATGATTACTCGTCTTTTGTCTCCAGCGTGAACGGCGTGACCACAACCTACGGCCTCGACTATACCCTGTATTATACGGACAACACCCACAAATACGTCTGTATGGTCGTGAATTACACAGTCGAAGACAGCCCGGCACGAAAGGCGGGGCTCAAGAGAGGTGACATAATAATGAAAGTGGGAGGACAGGAACTCGGGATAAACGATTACGTGAAGATCCTCACGAATGACTTCCACAACTCCGCCGGCTGCACCCTCACGCTTATCGACGGAAGCAGCGTCACGATGACCGCAGTCGAGATGTACGAAGACCCGGTGCTTCTCTACAAAACATTCAGTTTTGACGGCAAAAAGGTCGGATATCTGGTCTATAACGCTTTCACTCTCGACTCCTGGGAAAGGCTCGTCGAGGCCTGCAGATACTTCAGACAGGAGGGCATCACGGAGCTGATTCTCGACCTCCGCTACAATCCGGGCGGCTACGTAAGGGCGGAATACACACTCGCGTCGATGCTCGCTCCGCAGAGCGCGGTCGACGGGAAGGCAGTCTTCGAGAAAGAAGTCTATAACGCTCTGCTGCAGAAGGCGTTGGAAGGAGACACGGATGTCCTGTTCACAGACACATTCTCTTTCTACACCGAGGAGAAGAACTACGATTACTCCACCGCCGGGGCCAATGTCGGCATAAAGAAGCTCTACGCCCTCATTTCCTCCTCGACCGCATCCGCTTCCGAATCGCTGCTCACGGGGCTCGGCCCGTACCTGGACATCGACATCATCGGAGAGCCGTCCGCAGGCAAATACTGCAGCGGCATCATCTATCCTGCGTCCGCCTGGGTCGAAGATTACAAGGAAGCTCTCGAAGCGAAAGATGATATCGACACGGAGGCGGCCGGGAAATATACGGACAACTGGGGCATCTACGTGATGGTCAGCCGCTACGCGGATGCAAACGGTGAAACTCCGTGCATGCCTGACGGCTTCACGCCCGATTATGAGATAAACGATGAACCTACGGAGAGTTGGGAACTCGGCGACGAGAGGGAAGCCCTGCTGAGGGCCGCACTCACGCGCGCAGGCAAGACGGATTTCGAGAGCGACGCAAGCTCTTCAGCGCAGCGCAGCCGCAGGTTCTCTCCGGCCGAGCCGCTCCGCGTATCGGCCAATGGATACAGAATTATTGGAGTGAACCTCCCACAATATCCAGAATTTCAGAAGTGATCTTCGACTGGCGGGCTTTGTTGTATTCCAGGGTGAGGTCCGACAGCATCTTCTGGCCGTTGTCTGTCGCCATCTGCATCGCCACAGTGCGGGCCGCGTGCTCAGCCGCCTGAGA
This sequence comes from Faecalibacillus sp., assembly GCA_963604635.1. Classification (GTDB taxonomy): domain Bacteria; phylum Bacteroidota; class Bacteroidia; order Bacteroidales; family UBA932; genus Cryptobacteroides. Next base: position 680 of record CAVCRS010000084.1, on the reverse strand, counting down.
ATCAAGCATTACCGTATAGACGGTGAGTTTGAGGGCGCGGGGCAGCAGGGCTTCAAAAAGTTCCGAAGGCGAAGGCTCCAGAATCGGATCGACATCAGAGGAAGAATCCGATGAAGATGAAGCGGCAGAAGTCCCGAGAGAATCGAGCGACAGCGGCAGATATGTCTCGCACCGCACTTCCTGACGGGAGGATGAAACGAAGTGATTGTATATCAGTTCCACACGGGAATAGCGTCCCTCCAGATATCCTTTAATAAGAGTGTCCGCCAGATCGCAGCTGCGCTCGTAATCAGCCTTTGCCACAAGATCTGTCCAGTCGCCGGTAGTCAGCTCATAGCCGTTGCGCTTCATCGCGTCAGCCATTTTCCGGCCCACGCAGAAAAGAACCACCTCGCGGCCTTCAGCCTTCAGAGCCTGAAGCCGCTGGAGAGTCTCGCGGATGACATTGGAATTGAACGCGCCGCACAGGGACGAATTGGACGCGACAGCGGCCACGGCGACAGGAGCGTTCTGAGCGGCGTCACTGCGCTCTCCGCCCGCGAGAAGCGGCGAATCGGAAAGACGCGAGGAAGATGCCAGCGAGAGCATCAAGCCCCTGAGTTTCAACTCATAAGGCAGGAGGTTTTCGATGGTGGCCTGGGCTTTGCGAAGCTTCGAAGACGCGACGAGCTTCATCGCCG
>CAVCRS010000083.1:0-8474 GCA_963604635.1 Faecalibacillus sp. | reverse complement strand
TGGCTAAAAAACAAACCAATATCGTGGCGATCGTGACGATGTGCTTCATCTTCGCCATGATATCTTTCGTTACCAACATGGCTGCCCCATTCGGTAACATCTGGAAAGGAAACTACAGCTGGGCAGGTATGATGGGTAACATGATGAACTTTGCCGCTTACCTCTTTATGGGTATCCCTGCCGGCAAGATGCTTGTCAAGGTGGGCTACAAGAAGACCACCCTCATCGCCCTCGCAGTAGGTTTTATCGGAGTGGTAATCCAGTGGCTCTCCAGCCGCGCATTCCTCGGAGGTTCTGCAATATATGTTTACCTCCTCGGAGCATTCATCTGCGGTTTCTGCGTATGTATGCTCAACACCGTGGTCAACCCTATGCTTAACATCCTCGGCGGTGGCGGCAACAAGGGCAACCAGTACATCCAGATCGGCGGAACGATGAATTCCCTCACCGGAACTCTCACCCCGCTTCTTGTCGGCGTTCTTATCGGTACCGTTACCGCTGAAACCAAGATGAGCGACGTGGCTCCGCTTCTGTTCATCGCAATGGCGGTATTCGCCATCGCGTTCATCATCATCTCCTTCGTTAACATTCCTGAGCCTGCTGCAGAGCGCAAGAACGTAAAGTACGAGCACAGCGCCTGGAGCTTCCGTCACTGCGTCCTCGGCGTAGTCGCAATCTTCTTCTACGTAGGTATCGAGATCGGTATCCCTGCACAGCTCAACTTCTACCTCTCAGACCCTTCTGAAAGGGGCGCAGGCATACTTCTGAACGGAGCTGCCATCGGCGGCGCCATCGCTGCCGTTTACTGGCTGCTTATGATGGTGGGCCGTATCTGCTCTTCTGCCATCTCCGGCAAGATCAGCACACGCACACAGCTCATCACCGTTTCCGCAGTGGCCATCGCTTTCGTGGTCGTAGCCATCTTCCTGCCTAAGAGCGTCACCGTCTCTATGCCGGGTTATGCCGCTGGAGAAGGCTTCTCGATGTTCCAGGTACCTGCAAGCGCGCTTCTGCTCGTTCTCTGCGGTCTCTGCACTTCACTTATGTGGGGCGGTATCTTCAATCTTTCCACTGAAGGCCTCGGCAAATACACCGAGCAGGCTTCCGGCATCTTTATGATGATGGTAGTCGGCGGCGGCATTATGCCTCTCATCCAGGAGTTCCTCGCAGGAAAGCTCGGTTATATGGCATCCTACTGGCTCGTAGTCGCAATGCTCGCATACATCCTCTACTATGCCCTCATCGGCTGCAAGAACGTGAATAAGGACATCCCTACAGAATAATACTTCATTATGGAAAAACAGTACGTAGTCGGTATCGACGTAGGTGGACAGACCACCAAGATAGGAGTTGTGGATGCACGCGGTGACGTGCTCGCACAGACAGTCATCCGTTCCGATGTCTATGGTGATGACGCGGCGGCATATATCGATGCTCTCGCGGCCGCCGTAAAGGCGGTTATCGCGGATGCCGGAAAGGTCGGCGAAGTTCGCGGAATCGGCGTCGGCGCTCCTAACGGAAACTATTATACAGGAACCATCGCATTCGCACCGAACCTCGTATGGGCTGCGAAGGGCACAGTGGATTTCTCCAATATGCTTTCTGAGCGTCTGGAGGGTATGCCTGTCTCCCTTACCAATGATGCCAATGCGGCTGCAGTGGGTGAAATGACCTACGGCGTGGCCCGCGGTATGAAGAATTTCATAATGATCACCCTCGGCACAGGTGTCGGCAGCGGTATCGTCATCAACGGCCAGGTGGTATATGGCTTCGACGGCTTCGCCGGAGAGCTCGGACATACCAACGCCGTCCGTTACAACGGCCGCGCCTGCGGTTGCGGCAAGACCGGCTGTCTGGAGGCTTACTGCTCCGCAGTGGGTGTGGCACGTACAGCCCGCGAGTGGCTTGAGGCCAGCTCCGAACCTTCTCTTCTCAGGGATGTGGAGAACATATCCTCGAAGGATGTCTATGATGCCGCAAAGCAGGGCGACGCCCTGGCTCTCAGAGTGTTCCAGTACACGGGACATCTTCTGGGCCGCGCTTTCGCGGACTTCGTCGCGTTCAGCGCACCGGAAGCCATCGTGCTCTTCGGCGGACTTGCCAGAGCGAAGGAATTCCTCTATCAGCCTATGATGGAGGCTATGGACGAGAACCTTCTCAAGATCTGGAAAGGCAGAATCAAGATTGTCTTCTCCCAGCTCAAGGAGTCCGACGCCGCCATCCTCGGCGCTTCCGCCCTCGCCTGGGAGCTGTAGTTTATGAAACCAATTAAAATTCAGTTTTATACAATGAAAAAAGTATTTATTACAGCCCTTATGGGCCTCGCTGTAGTCGCTTGTTCGCCTAAGGGTGGCGCGCAGGGCGGCACTTCAGCAAAGGATCTCCAGCCTACCAAGGCTCAGCTCGATTCTGTAAGCTATCTTATCGGTATCCAGTTCGGTTCATTCCTGAAGAACTATGACATGAATGACCTCAGTTACTCCACCATCAAGGAGGGTATGGATGATTTCCTCGCCTCCGAGGGCAATCCTTACGATGAGAGCTTCGGCGAGCAGTTCAGAGTCAATCCTAACGATATGAACACCATCATCAATTCATATCTCCAGAAGAAGCACGACTACAAACTTCTCGTAAACAAGGAGGCCGGTGACAAGTTCCTCGAGGCCAACAAGGCCAAGGCCAATGTCCAGACCACCGAGTCAGGTCTTCAGTATAAGATCATCACTCCCGGTAACGAGAAGAGAGCTTCCCTCAAGGATACTGTCGTAGTCCGCTATAAGGGAACCCTCCTCGACGGCAAGGTGTTCGACGAGGTTAAGGATGATGCCGATCCTGCACGCTTCACTCTCCAGGGTGTCATCAAGGGATGGCAGGAAGGTATGCAGCTCGTGGGCGAAGGCGGTGAGATCGAACTTTATGTTCCTGCTGACCTCGCTTACGGTGAGAGAGGAACTCAGGGCATCGAGCCTAACTCCACTCTTATCTTCAACGTAAAGGTCGCTGAGATCCACCCTGCAGCTCCGGCAGAGCCTGCTGAGTAATCTTCCCGCACATAAATGATTAAAGGACTGACCTTTTCGGGCCAGTCCTTTTGTGTCTATTCACTGGGGGACGTATCCCCCAGACCGCGCTGTGCGCGGTCACAGCTTTTCTATTCACTGGGGGACGTATCCCCCAGACCCCCTGACACCATTAGGAGCTTCGAAAATGCGGTGCAGCGGAGAATTCGGAAGTTCAGTGGCCGTATTGGACGGCGGAGCCGGCCGGAGAAAAGATTACGGTCGCAGAGCTTGCCGAAGCGGAGCGGCCGATGCTTACTCCTCAGGCGTCATCCAGCGGATGGAAGGGTCGCGCTTCCACCAGGTGAGCTGGCGCTTGGCGTAGTGGCGGGTGTTCAGGCAGATGTCCTGAACGGCCTTGTCCAAAGATATTTCCCCGTCGAGATAGGAGAAGATTTCCCTGTAGCCCACGGTCTTGAGGGCGGTGAAATCGCGGTACTGCCGGAGCGACCGCACTTCATCCACCAGCCCGGCGGAAAGCATCGCCTCCACCCGGCGGTCTATCCTGGGATATAGCTCCGCCCTTGGTCGGGTGATCCCGACCTTCTCGATCTCGAAACTGCGGGTCACATTGGATGCCTTGAACGAAGTGTAAGGCATCCCCGTGCTGAGACAGATCTCGACCGCGCGGAAAACTCTCTGAGTGTTCGAGAGATCCATCGTGGCGTAGGCCTGCGGGTCGAGCGTGCGCAGAGTCTCGCGCAGCGACTCGATGCCCTCGGTCTCCAGACGCTTCTGCAGCTGCGCGCGCACACCCAGATCCGCCGTGGGAACGTGGCTCAGGCTGTTGCAGATCGCGTCAATGTAAAACATCGACCCGCCGCACATCACCAGAGTCTCGTGACCCTCGCCGAAGAGCCTTTCGATGAGTCCGAGCGCCTCCACCTCATAGGTGCCGGCCGTGTAATACTCTGTAACTGATTTGGTCTGAATGAAATAATGCTGTACCGCGGCGAGCTGCTCCCTGCTCGGCACAGCAGTCCCGATGGACATTTCCCGATATATCTGCCGGGAGTCGCAGGAAATCACCGGAGACCCGAGCGACTGCGCAAGAGCGATGCTGTAGTCAGTCTTGCCGCTGGCCGTGGGCCCGAGAACTATGATGAGTTTTCTGCTCACGCGTGTATCTTAGATGGACTTCGTCCAATTCAATTATATGCTCAATTCTTCGGTGCCGTCGTAGATTTCCACTCCGTCCTCATCGCACTTTCCCCTCGGCTCGTCATCCTCCTCATCCTCGTCGTCATCCTCATCGTCGGTGTCCTCGTCATCGAGGTCCTCATCATCGTCATCATCTTTGGAAATCGCATCGAGAAGGCCGCTCAGGCCGCTTTTGCGGTTGCGGTCGCTCTCGCTCGGAAGATGCCTCTGGTCATCCGGAAGGTCCTCGAACGCCACATATCCGTTCTCGAACTCGATGGGATTCGGGCCTTTCACGTCCACGAGAACAGGCACGCGGGTTCCGTTCGGCTCATTCTCCTCGCCTTCGAGAGTGACGATGACGCTCTTGCGGTTAGTCACGTCATAGAAGAACACGAAGGAATGCACGCCCTTCTTTACCGTCTGGCTCATAGTCGTACCGTCCACGGTGCCGAAGCCCAGGTCCACCAGGCCGTAACGCGCGGCCACGTTCTCTGCTGAGTCCAGCCCCTTGAACAGTATCACCTGATCGCGCGGGAACTCCATATCGTCTCTCATCTGCTTATAGAAAGAATACAGCGAATTCTCAGCGTTTACCTTGTAAACTCTGTAAAAGCCCTTGATCCCTGAAAGGGTGACGCGATAAGTGTAAACCATACAGTTTTGAACAGTTTTTTTCTTTGAGCGAGCAAAGGTACAGAAAAAATCACTAAATTTGAACAAGAGATTTTTCACTGCTGCGGGGAAAATCACGAAAACCACACGGGCAGATGCCGTAAAATGCCCTGCAGCAACGCCCAAGACCTATGACAGACGTTTATTGCAGCATAGCTTCGCCATCTGAAGGCCTTTTCAAGGATAACGGCAGCCGCTTCATCGCGCTGGCTTATCCGGTGGAAACCGTTTCGGAAGTGAAACCTATAATAGACGGTCTGAAAAAGCAGTATCACGATGCCCGCCATCACTGTTTCGCCTACCGCATCGGCCTGGAGGGGGAGATTTTCCGCTCGAGCGATGACGGCGAGCCGTCCGGTTCGGCCGGACGCCAGATACTCGCCCAGATAGACTCCGCCGGACTGAGCGATATCCTCGTGGTGGTGGTCAGGTATTTCGGCGGCATAAAGCTGGGGATTCCGGGGCTCATACGGGCATACAGAACTTCGACCGCGGATGCGCTCGGGAATGCCGTGCGGCAGGAGAAGGTGGCCGGGAAGAATTATTCGGTCGCGTTTCCGTACCTGTCGATGAATGCCGTAATGAAGGCGGTGAAGGATCTGGGGCTCACCCCTCAGGGGCAGGAGTTCGGCAACGACTGCAGGATGCGGCTGCGCGTCAGGCTCTCCCGCGATGAGGTTTTCCGCTCCAGGCTCTCTGACATAGATGGAGCGCTGGCGGAAGAAATTGTTTGATTTTTTACGCATATTTGGAGATTTCGTTATTAATCATTACCTTTAAGGACTAATAACGAATAAACCATAATAATTTTTAAAACTAATGTCTAAGGTTCACGTTTTCAATGCAGGTCCCTGCCTTCTTCCGCAGGCTGTTTATGATGCGTCCGTTGAAGCCATAAGGGACTTCAAAGGGACTGGTGTTTCAGTACTGTCCATCTCCCACAGAACGAAGGAGTGGGAGGCGACTATGAATGAGTGCCGCGCTCTCTGGAAAGAACTTCTTCACATCCCTGAAGGATACGAGGTCGTTTTCCTCGGCGGCGGTGCATCTCTGGAGTTCCTCTATGTGGCAATGAACTTCCTCGAGAAGAAAGCCGCGTACCTGGACACGGGCGTCTGGGCCCACAAGGCCCTGAAAGAGGCTCAGGGTATCGGTGAGGCGTATGCCATAGCTTGTTCCAAGGACAAGAACTACAGCTACATACCTAAGGACTTCGAGGTCCCTGATGATCTCGACTATCTCCACATCACAACGAATAACACTATCTACGGCACCGAGATCAAAGAAGACTGGGACTGCAAGGTTCCTCTCATCGCCGATATGTCCTCCGACATTCTCAGCCGTCCTGTCGATGTAAGCAAATACACTATGATCTACGGCGGCGCCCAGAAGAACGCCGGCCCTGCAGGTGTCATCTTCGCCATCATAAAGAAAGACGCTCTCGGCAAGGTCACCCGTTATCTGCCTACTATGCTCGACTACCGTACGCACATCGATAAGGAGTCTATGTTCAACACCCCTCCTGTATTCTCCATCTTCGTGATGAACGAGACCCTGAAGTGGGTGAAGAGCATCGGCGGCGTCGAGGCTATGCACGAAATTAATCTCAAGAAGGCCAAGACTCTCTACGATGAGATAGACCGCAACTCCCTCTTCGTCGGCACGGCCGCGAAGGAGGACCGCTCCATAATGAACGTATGCTTCGTAATGGCTCCCGGCCACGAGGACCTTCAGGATGAATTCATGGCTTTCGCCAAGGATCGCGGTATGATCGGAATCAAGGGTCACCGCTCTGTCGGCGGCTTCCGCGCTTCCATCTACAATGCCTGCACCCAGGAGGACGTAGAGGCTCTCGTAGCCTGTATGCAGGAGTTCGAGAAACTTCATAAATAGGAGGACGGAGTTATGAAAGTATTGCTCGCAACCCAGAAGCCGTTCGCAGCAGCTGCGGTGGCTGAAATCAGAAAAGTCGTAGAGGCAGGCGGACATCAGCTCGTGCTGCTCGAAAAATATGCGGAGCAGTCGGATCTTGTAGCTGCAGCCGCTGATGCGGAGGCTATGATCATCCGCTCCGACAAGGTTACGGCCGAGGTCCTCGACGCCGCGAAGAAACTGAAGATCGTAGTCCGCGCAGGCGCAGGCTACGACAATGTCGATCTCGCTGCGGCCACAGCCCACGGCGTGGTGGTGATGAACACTCCGGGTCAGAATTCCAATGCTGTGGCGGAGCTCGCCATCGCTCTTATGATATTTATGGCCCGAAACCAGTTCACGCCTGCCACCGGTACCGAAATCCAGGGCAAGACTCTGGGTATCCAGGCTTTCGGAAATGTGGGACGTCTCGTCGGCAAGAAGGCCGAGGCTCTCGGAATGAAGGTTATGGCGATAGATCCTTTCCTCCCGAAGGAGAAGATCATCGAAGGCGGCGCCGTTCCCGCAGAGTCCCTCGAGGCTCTCTACTCTTCCTGCGACTACGTTTCGATCCACATCCCGGCTACTCCTGAGACCATCGGTTCCATCGGCTATGACCTCATCTCGAAGATGCCTAAGGGCGCGACCCTCGTGAATACCGCCCGCAAGGAAGTCATCGACGAGGCCGGACTCGAGAAAGCTCTCGAGGAGCGCCCTGACCTCAAATATGTCACCGACGTCGCTCCGGACAATCTCGCCTCCCTCAAGGAGAAATTCGGTCTGAGAGTATTCGCCACGCCTAAGAAGATGGGCGCCCAGAGTGCCGAGGCCAATGTCAATGCAGGTATCGCCGCCGCCCGTCAGATCTGCGACTACTTCGCTACGGGCTGCACACGTTTCCAGGTAAACAAGTAGAGAGAGCTATGGTAAAAGTAAGACCTTTCGCGGCGGTGCGTCCGCCGAAGAACATAGTTACGGAAGTTGCGGCTCCGCCTTATGATGTACTGAATTCCGAGGAGGCCCTCAAGATGGCCGGAGAAAAGTCCCTGCTTCACATCACGAAGCCGGAGATCGACTTCAATCCGATGATTCCCGACCACGACCGGAGGGTCTATGACCGCGCAGTGAAGAATTTCCGCGACTGGCAGGACAGGGGCTGGCTCGTCCAGGACGGCAAGCCTTGCTATTATGTCTATGCACAGACGATGGACGGCCGTACGCAGTACGGTATCGTGCTCTGCGCCAATGTGGATGATTATCTGCAGGGCCGCATCAAGAAGCACGAGCTCACCCGCAAGGACAAGGAGGATGACCGTATGATCCACGTGAGGATTCAGAACGCGAACATCGAGCCTGTATTCTTCGCCTATAGGGACAACGCTTCCCTGGATGCGATAGTGTCCGGATATACAAAGGGCGAACCTGAGTACGATTTTACCGACGAGAACGGCTTCGGCCACGAGTTCTGGGTAATTGCCGACGATGCCGACATCGCTGCCATCACGGAGATCTTCACCACCCAGGTGGAGGCTTTCTATGTGGCTGACGGCCACCACAGAACGGCAGCCGCCGCCAGAGTCGGCGAGGAAAAGCGCGCCCAGAACCCCGCCCACGACGGCACGGAAGAGTATAATTACTTTATGGCCGTCTGCTTCCCTGAGAGCCAGCTCAAGATCATCGACTACAACA
>CAVCRS010000082.1:0-8641 GCA_963604635.1 Faecalibacillus sp. | reverse complement strand
GAGCGTAACGGTGCCGCTGACGGTGAAATTGCCTGTGTAGTCATCATCGAGAGTGACGGTACCGCCGGCGTCCAGCTTCTTCTGAAGATATTCCTCAGCAGTGACAGTCGAGCCCTCGCCGTCGCAGATGAGAGCCGGCATCTCCAGAAGCACAGCTCTGCTTACCGTATTGGCAGTGGTTCCCTGTTTGTTAAGTATTTGTTTGTCATCAGCATCATAGAGCGTGAAACCGAACTTATACTCACCTACAGGCACAGGGACGTAGAACACCATATCCCGGGCTTCGGCGAGGGTGAACGTGTAGGTGACTTCATTGTTAGTGGCCGTCTTGTTCATCACGATCTCTTCGTGGAAAGTATCCTGGTTGTACCTTATGAGATATTCACCCGTGATGTCATAATCAGTGTAGAACACGAGTCTGACCGCATTGGCAGGGACATTCTTGAGCGTAACCATCACCAGACCGCCGAGGTGCTTGAAGCTCAGCGAACTTTCATTATATTGCGCGAGCATAGGCGTGCAGATCTCGCCCTCCTTCCACTCATAGGATGAAGGAAGGGTTACATAGATACCGGAGTTGCGTCTGGCGTTGAGCGAATACGGAAACACGGCACAGTAGGACGGCGTACCTGAGAGGGCTCCGCTGAATGTGGCGGTAGACACATTGTTGTCAGTGGTAGTCATCTTCTCGAATGACGAGCCTGTGTATATGCCGATGGCATCGCCGCTGTTCCAGGTGAATTTACCGCTTGTCGGGTCAATGCCTGCCCTGGTATCCGTGCAGGCCTCTCTGGTGGCCTTGACAGTGAAATTTACGGGCTCATCCGGAGTCTGCTGAATCGTTTCCTTCTGACAGGAAACGGCCGCCGCCACGAGGACGGCTGCGAATATGATTGACTTTTTCATAATCGTTCTGAATTAAACAGATACTACCAGATACCGTTCTGAATCTCCATATCTTCGTCTTCGCTGACCGCATTGCAAGCGGCCGGACTTTGACACAATACCCTTTCAGGGTAAACGTCCAGGACCTCTGTCAGAGGCCTTTCATAAGCTTTTTTCTCTTTCATTCTGACTTGTATTTTGTTAAGTTCTTCTTTCGTTATTTTCAAAAAGGGTGCAATATTAGCAATATTTCCCTTAATTGCCAATTAATTATAAAGATAGCGGCCCTCGAGCTCGTCGGGACGCCCGCGAGAGGTTCGGAGCAGGATTGGACGTCTGGGGGATTTCAGACATATGCCGCTTAATAGAAAATAATTGCTATCTTTGGCATTGGACATAAAGGATACGGCTATGGAGGCAAAGAGGATAAGGTATCCGATCGGGATACAGACATTTGACAAGATTATTAAGGGGGAATATCTCTACATCGACAAGACTGGATTTATACACGACTTGGCGACGAAATATTCGTATGTGTTCCTTAGCCGGCCGCGGAGGTTCGGAAAATCTCTTCTGTCATCCACTTTCCACAGTTATTTCGCGGGAGAGAAGGAACTGTTCCGGGGACTGAAGGCGGGAGAAATGAATGAAGACTGGACCCGGCATCCGGTGTTCTATTTCGATATGTCCACGGCTAAGCACACCAATGAAGAAGGCCTCCTCAGCGAACTTTATCTCAAATTGCAGGCTTATGAAAAGGTCTATGGTGCAGGGGAAAATGAGGTCGGAACAAACCAGAAACTGGAAGGTTTGGTTCACAGAGCCGTGGAGCAGACCGGAGAAAAGGCTGTAATAATCATCGATGAATATGACGCTCCGCTGCTGGACGTGATGAACGACCAGAGCCGACTTGTGCCTATGAGGCAGATAATGAGGAACTTCTACAGCCCGATAAAGAGCCTCGACCCTTATCTGAGGTTCGTATTCATTACAGGCATAAACAAGTTTGCCCAGCTCAGCATATTCAGCGAGTTGAATAATCTGATGAATATCTCGATGCTGCCGGAATATTCTGCAATCTGCGGTATCTCCAAGTCTGAGATTGACAGGAATATGTCCGAGTCTGTACAGATGCTGGCCGAAAAACTGGAGATTTCATTTGAGGATGCGCTTAAACTTCTGAAGGACAATTATGACGGATATCACTTCAGTGAAGAGTCTGAGGACATCTATAATCCTTATAGCCTGATGAAAGCCCTTGCGACTCAAAAAATCGGGAATTACTGGTTTGAGAGCGGCACTCCGACATTCCTGCTCGAACGGCTGAGGAAAAATCCAATTGACGAAACAAGTCTCGACAATATGCCGATGATTCCGGAATCCGACTTCGATATCTCTCCCGAAATCAGCGACAATGCCCTTCCGATGCTTTATCAGACGGGCTATCTGACCATTAAGGATTATGACAAGGATTTGCATCTCTATACATTGGGGTACCCTAATAAAGAAGTAAAGATCGGTTTCACCCAGGGACTTCTGGCTCAGTACAGGAACCGTGAGATGACGGGAAGCGGCTTCGTGGCGAAATTTTTCGCTTCGATGTACCGGCAGGATATCGACACGGCGCTGACTCTGATGCAGTCCTATCTTGCCGGCATTCCATATGATCTCGAAAATAAGTCAGAGAAGCATTTCCAGACCATTATATATCTGATTTTCTCGCTGTTGGGCTACTATACACAGGCTGAAGTGAAATCCGCCATTGGCCGCGCTGACGCGGTCTGCCGGACCCGGGACGCCGTGTATGTCTTTGAATTCAAGGTGGACGGCTCGGCAGAAGATGCTCTCAGGCAGATAGACGAGAAAGGCTATCTGATTCCTTACAAATACGAAGACGGCCACATAGATGGCGGTTCCGACAGAAAACTCGTCAAAGTCGGGGTGAATATCTCCACCCGAACCCGCACCGTCGACTCCTGGAAAATCGCCTGACACCAAACAGGTGAAGTTGACGTTGTATGTATTTTCCTGATTTAGGTTGACTCTGGTCCGCAAACAACGGTGTATTTGAGGGCTAATTTATTGATAATCCAAACATAACAAGGAATATTCGGTCATTCGGCCAAGATTTGTTCGGTCATTCGGCCAAAACAATTCACAAATCTTGCAGTGGAAGTTTCTCCGCGAAGACACCGGAAACTCCGGGGCTGCATTGGACGGCGGAGCCGGCCCGGGGAATGCCATTGGACGCGAAGCGTCCGAAGAAATTGTTATAACTCTGATTGTAGATTTGAAAATATGTTATAACTTTGCCGTATGGAAACGACAGCGAACATATTGAAAATCGGAAACAGCTGCGGCGTGATAATTCCGTCGCAGGTTATGAAATCTCTCTCGCTTTCTGTGAAAGACACGCTGAAACTCAGCGAGATAGATGGAAAAATCATTCTGGAGAAACTTGACGGTTCCGTAAAACACAGTCCTTTCGACACCCTTGACATTTGGTGCAGGGAGAAAGGTTACGGGGAGGAGACTGCCAGGCAGGCTCTGGACTATATCTCAAGCATAAGGCAGGAAAGAAACAATAAAGACATCCCGCAATGGTAGCAGAACGGGGAAAGTATCTGATCGATTCCGACATACTGATTGCGATGCTGAGGGATACCGCCGGCAAGACGGGACTCCGCCGGAAAGCGCTGGACGTCGGCCTGCAGAATTGCTATGTCAGCTCGGTCTCGCTTGCGGAACTGTCCTCCGGAGCCTACCGTATGGCTTCAGACAGAGGGCTGTTCGAAGTGGAATTCATCAAAAAGATTTTCAATATCCTGCCTTTCGGAAGCAATGAAGATGCTGAAATTTTCGGCAGAAGCAAGGCTCTGCTGTACGGAGCCGGCATTCCGATAGATGATATGGACCTGCTGATCGGATCCTCGGCCCTTGCGGGCGGGTTCACAATGGTGACACACAACGTCCGTCACTTCTCGCACATTCCCGGCTTGACCGTCGACGACTGGCTGGAGGAAATCGCGCGGGCGTATAGATAAGGGGATTGGTCGCGGGGGAATCTGAGACATTGGCCGCTTAATAGAAAATAATTGCTATCTTTGGCATTGGACATAAAGGATACGGCTATGGAGGCAAAGAGGATAAGGTATCCGATCGGGATACAGACATTCAGGGAAATTGTCGAAGGGGGATATCTCTACATCGACAAGACGGGTATTGTGCACGACTTGGCAGAAAGCTATAAGTATGTATTCCTCAGCCGGCCGCGGAGGTTCGGAAAATCTCTTCTGTCGTCCACTTTTCACAGTTATTTCGCGGGAGAGAAGGAACTGTTTCAGGGATTGAAGGCGGGAGAACTGAATGAAGACTGGATCAGACATCCGGTTTTTCATTTCGATATGTCCACGGCGAAGCATACCAATGAGGAAGGTCTCCTCAGCGAACTTTATCTCAAATTGCAGGCTTATGAAAAGGTCTATGGTGCAGGGGAAAATGAGGTCGGAACAAACCAGAAACTGGAAGGTTTGGTTCACAGAGCCGTGGAGCAGACCGGCGAAAAGGCTGTAATAATCATCGATGAATATGACGCTCCGCTGATGGACGTGATGAACGACCAGAGCCGGCTTGTGCCTATGAGACAGATAATGAGGAACTTCTACAGCCCGATAAAGAGCCTCGATCCTTATCTTAGTTTCGTGTTCATTACAGGCATTAACAAGTTTGCTCAGCTCAGCATATTCAGCGAGTTGAATAATCTGCAGAACATCTCGATGATGCCTAAATATTCTGCAGTCTGCGGCATCTCCCAGAACGAGATAGAGACGCAACTTCAGGAGCCTGTCCGCAGAATGGCAGAAAGTCTTGACGTGTCTTGTGAGGACGTTCTGGAGGAACTGAAACAGCATTACGACGGCTATCATTTCAGCCCACGTTCAGAAGATATATATAATCCTTTCAGCCTGATAAAATCACTTGATGCCCAGGAATTCGGCAACTACTGGTTCGATACCGGGACTCCGACTTATCTGTTGGAAAGGTTGCGAAGTTCCGACATCGACGAGACCACCCTCGACAATATGCCGATGATTCCGGAATCCGACTTCGATGTCTCTCCCGAAATCAGCGACAATGCCCTTCCGATGCTTTATCAGACGGGCTATCTGACCATTAAGGATTATGACAAGGATTTGCATCTCTATACATTGGGGTACCCTAATAAAGAAGTAAAGATCGGTTTCACCCAGGGACTTCTGGCTCAGTACAGGAACCGTGAGATGACGGGAAGCGGCTTCGTGGCGAAATTTTTCGCTTCGATGTACCGGCAGGATATCGACACGGCGCTGACTCTGATGCAGTCCTATCTTGCCGGCATTCCATATGATCTCGAAAATAAGTCAGAGAAGCATTTCCAGACCATTATATATCTGATTTTCTCGCTGTTGGGCTACTATACACAGGCTGAAGTGAAATCCGCCATTGGCCGCGCTGACGCGGTCTGCCGGACCCGGGACGCCGTGTATGTCTTTGAATTCAAGGTGGACGGCTCGGCAGAAGATGCTCTCAGGCAGATAGACGAGAAAGGCTATCTGATTCCTTACAAATACGAAGACGGCCACATAGATGGCGGTTCCGACAGAAAACTCGTCAAAATCGGTGTGAACATCTCCACCCGAACCCGCACACTCGACTCCTGGCAGATCGCCTGACACCAAACAGGTGAAGTTGACGTTGTATTGTGGTAGTACTACCACAATACCACACAGAAAATCATCACAAATGATATATGAATTCTGAAATTGAGAAGTGGATAGCGGAGGAGGTGCTTCCACGCTATGACTGTTTCGACAAGGGGCACCGGAGGGACCACGCGGAATATGTGATACGGACTGCTCTGGAGCTGGCTCAGCACTATGATGTCGATCCGGATATGATCGCCGTGGCCGCCGCCTGCCACGATCTCGGATTGGCCGCGGAGCGTGCCACCCATCATCTGGAGTCGGGACGCATCATACGCAGTATGAGCGAGCTGCGCAGTTGGTTCACGCCGGAACAGATCGAGATTATCGCGCAGGCGGCCGAAGACCACAGGGCTTCTTCGAAGAGCGAGCCGCGGAGCATCTACGGGCGGATTATCGCCGAGGCGGACCGGCAGATTGTGCCGGAGACAGTAATCCGCAGGACAGTGCAGTTCGGGCTGCGGAACTACCCCGAGCTGAACCGCGAGGGGCATTGGAAGCGGACGCTTGAGCATCTGAACGAGAAGTACGCAGAGGGCGGCTACCTCAAACTGTGGATTCCGGAGTCATCCAATGCCGTGAGGCTAAAGGAGTTGCGTTCTCTTATAAGTGATACTTCAGCACTGAGGAAACTGTTCGAGAGCATCTACAAGGAGGAAATTTACCGCGATCTTCTGCCTAAAGTGCGCTCGCTCTGCGAAGGAGAGAGTGATGTGGTGGCCAGGATGGCCAATGTCGCGGCGCTGATACACAGAAGTCTGGAGTTCTGGTGGACGGGGTTCTATCGGGTTTCCGGTGATGAGCTGGTGCTCGGACCTTTCCAGGGGCCGGTCGCGTGCACCCGGATCGCTTACGGGAAGGGCGTATGCGGGACGGCTTGGAAAGAGAGGAAAACGGTAGTCGTACCGGATGTGGAGCTGTTCCCTGGTCATATAGCCTGCTCGAGCGAGAGCCGCAGCGAGATCGTCGTGCCGGTGTTTGATGGCGGCGTTTCAGATAATGGCAGCCTTGCCCACGGAGACGGAGTTTCAGATGGCGGCGATGCTTCAGATGGTGGAGGTGCTTCCGGTGATGGCGGTGCTTCCGGCAGGGTCTGTGCCGTGCTGGATATCGACAGCCGTGAGCTCGGAAGGTTCGATGGTGTCGATGCGCGCTGGCTGGAGGAGATTGTGAGGGCGATGACTTTTCGTCGTTGACGGTGTCGCGGAGATGCTTATTACCCCAATATCATATCAGCGTGTACGGAAAACGTTTTATCTGAACAAGTCGACTTACTATAATGTCCCCCAAATTTCGGACAGACGTTTGATATTCAGCGTCTATTTATTCAACCATCTTCCACCCGTCGACGGTACGGGTCTCGGATGAGAAGTTGATTCCGAGTTTGATAATCTTCTTTCCCGAGGCGAGGAACGGCTTGTCGTAGCCCTTAGCCTCTATCTGCTGTAAAGCAATCTCTGGGCTCTGGTCGCGCTTCAACTCAATGATGTAGACATATTTGTCGGTCTCGAGGACTACATCTATGCGCCCGTCGGATGTCTGGTACTCCGTTCTGACATCGAGGCCTATCATCCTGAACATCACTGACATCGTGTTCTGGAAATATACTTCGAGGTCGCCCTGGATTTCGTAGCTGTTGCCGGAAAGGAACGCAGAGAAGCGGTTCATAAAGCTCTCCACATCGCCGCTTTTGATATCAACCTTGAATTTGGCGACAGAGAAGGTTTCCTGCAGGAGCGACGGTGCGAAGACTTTTGTCAATGAACTGTAGAACCCTCTTTCGACCTCCTTGTTGGGATATTCGAGGTTGTAGGTGAATTGTTCCGGATTGTAGTCTTTAATAGTCAGATAGCCGGTCTGATATAAAAGCGCGACAGGGTCTGGGCTGTCATAATTCGCTCCTGTCAAGGTCTCTTCCGGGACATCCTTGCGGGATATGTTCTCAAGATTGACTTCGTTCTGCTTCAGATAACGGATAAGAAATGTCGGAGTGCCGGTCCCGAACCAGTAGAGCTTGAACTCGTTGGCACCGAAAGTGTTCATGAGGCTGAAAGGATTGTAAACTCCGGCGGCTTTCGGATGGAAATGATAGCCGTCATACATCAGGGCAAGTTTCCCGTAACACTCTTCGATGCTGAGACCTTCAGCTTCTGCAAGCTCCTTTACGCTGTCGCCGAAATATTCCTTCAATTCCGTCTGCGTTATTCCGCAGATTCCGGCGTAAGTCAAGCTCATTGAAATGTCTCTGAGATTGTTCAGCCCGCTGAACACGCTCATCTTGCTGAGTTTGGTGACTCCGGTGAGGAACGCGAATCGGATGCACTCATCTTTCCCCTTTAGAACACTGTAAAAACCTTGAAACTCCCTTCGGAATTTTTCCATCAGTTTAGGGCTGTCGATGTTGTCTATTATCTGTTTCTCATATTCATCGATAAGGATGACAACCTTTTTCCCGGTTTTATGATAGATGCCGTCAATCAGATTTGCGAATCTGTCGCCGGTGTTGTCTGCTGTATTGGGAAGGTCATACATCTTCTCAAATACGGCAAGAGAGGAATTGAGTTTGTTCCGAACTGTGCGCAGGTTTGTATATGACCCGATGGAAAAATCAAAGTGCAACACCGGATATTGCTCCCAGCTCTTCTCGAGTTTCTCTATGGCAAGTCCCTCGAAAAGTTCTTTCCTTCCTTTGAAGTAGGCCTCCATCGTGGAAACCAGAAGGCTTTTTCCGAACCTGCGGGGACGGCTCAGGAAATAGTATTTTCCCGTAGACGCAAGTTTGTATATGTCCGCTGTCTTGTCAACATAGACATATCCGCCTTGACGGATTTTTTCAAAACTCTGTATTCCAACCGGGTATAACATACGGCCTCTGGTTTTAACTCATTGGTGATCGGTAACCGCATTTGCGGCTACTCACGGCGAAATTACTAAAAATGTGTCGATTATGAAATATTATCGGGAAATTCATATATTTGCAATGTTGTATGCAGTTTAACCCACATCCACCCGAG
>CAVCRS010000081.1:0-8929 GCA_963604635.1 Faecalibacillus sp. | reverse complement strand
CGAGTCTGCCGGGGCGCGACCGCCATTGGGATTAACAAATAAAAAATGAGGGCGACTATCAGTCCGAAGACTTTTTAGTTACCCTCGGAAGGTATTGGACGGCTTCCGCCGTCCGATGTGCTGCGAATAAAATATTGGACGGCTTCCGCCGTCCAATTTCAGTTTATTTCCAGAGAGCGCCTTCGTCGAACAGGGCTTTTTCGGCTTCTTCGAGAAGACAGGCGCGCTGCAGGAGGTCTATGGATGTGAAGCGGTTGCGCATATACGGGATGCAGCGGAACGTGGCGCGGAGTTTCTCGCGGCTGACGCCTATCATTTCGCATTCGTACGGGGCGCGGACGCGTCTGAGGCGGTCTCTCACTTCGCTCAGCGGGATGATCTGGCTGCGGATTTTTCCGCTCAGCTCCGGCCACTGACGCTTCACTGCCTCGAGCTGGGCGCGGACGCCCTCGCGGTCCGTGTATTTGGCGCGGCTTTCGGTGAGCGCTCTCGAGAGATGTCCCGGCTTGCCCTCGAAAATCCTGCGGATCTGAGTTTCAGTCTCTTCCCAGCTTGGCCACTGCGCAACGCAGCTGTCCACATCGAGAGAGGACAGGTCTTTGGAGAGCAGGAATTCCAGGCAGGCGGTGGAGACAAGCGTGCCGATGGCCACCTTGAAACCGTGCGAGACGTGGCGGCCGTTGTAGCATAGGCCCTCCATATCCCAGAAATGGCTGAACTGGTGCTCAGTTCCAGAAGCCGGACGGCTCGAGCAGATGGCCTGCATCGCGAATCCGCTCATAATGAGCCCGTGGGCGAGTTTGCCCGTGGCCTCCACATCTCCCGCTGCCACGGCGTCAGGACAGGAGAGAGCGTCGCGCAGGTCGTTCTGAACCAGCGAGAAAGCGAACGGATCGATTTTTTCGCTTCCGACGGCGTCAGCGATGATCCAGTCGGCTCCTGCCGGGATTTTGGCGATAAGGTCGGCATAGCCCGAAGCGGACATTCCCTCAGGGGCTTTGGCTGCGACAGAAGGATCCATTACCATTCCGAGCGGGGCCGGGCAGTCGAAAGTCTGCTTGTTGCCCTCGAATGTGATGGAGGCCCCGTATGCGGTGTATCCGTCCATAGATGCGGCGGTGCCCACTATGATGTACCGCCTTCCGAGATGGCTGGAAACGAGTTTCGTGAGGTCGTTTATCACTCCGGCCCCCACTGCGACTGCAATCGCATCCATCCCCCTGAGATGCTCTTCAAGCTGCCCGATGTATGACCATTCGGCATAAAGATCTGGGTCTGTGAAGATGAAAGGCTCGGCTGTCGGAATGCCGGCCGCCTTTATACAGTCATATACCCTTTCGCCTGCGACCCTGTAGGTATTTGTGTCGGTAATGACGATTGCCGTCTTTCCCGGGAAAAGTTTACTGAACATTGACGGGACTTTCTCCATAGCTCCCACGCCGAATTCCAGCGCTTTGGTGTCCCTTGCCCTTTCGAGGGCCTCTTCTACTGCGTTCATCAATTTTATGTTGATTCGTTATACCCGGCAAATTTAGAGAAAAATATGTAAATTCGCGGAATTGATTTCCAGTGATGATGGACAAAGCGACAGAAAAAAAGTACAACTATTGGCAGTGGCGCACGCTCATAACCCTTATGATCGGCTACGCGCTCTACTATTTCGTCAGAAAACATTTCAGCGTGGTGATGCCCGCGCTTGAATCCGAACTCGGCATATCGAAGGTTCAGCTCGGACTTTTCCTCACGCTGAACGGCATAATATACGGATTGTCCCGATTTGTGAACGGCTTTCTCGCCGACCGCTTCAGCAGGCGCAAACTTATGACCGCGGGCCTGGTGCTCTCGGCCCTGACCAACCTTGCGATCTGCTTCAGCCCGTCGATGAACTCGTTCGTGCAGGTGCTCGACTCCGAGGGGAAGGCAACGCTCACGCTAATCTATATAATCGGCTCCCTGTGGGTCCTCAACGGCTATTTTCAGGGTATGGGCGTGCCTCCGTGCATGAGCCTGATGAGCCATTGGATAAAGCCTTCCGAGCTGGCCACCAAGCAGTCCATCTGGAACGCCTCCCACTCCATCGGAGCGGGCCTTATCAGCGTCCTCTGCGGCTTCCTGCTCAAGCATTTCGGCTACAGCGCCTGGCAACTCTGCTTCGCCGTCCCGGCGGCCATAGCGATCGTGGGAGCCATTGCTCTTTTCTTCACGCTCAAGGACACCCCGTCTTCGGTGGGGCTTCCTGAGATCGAGGATATGGAGGCCGGCTCTGACGGCGTGGGGGCTCGCGAGAATGCTGATGCCGGCGGCAGCGGAGTGGCTTGCGGGGCGGCTGGCTCCGGGGTGACGGGCTCCGGGGTGACTGGCTCTGGGGTGGCTGGCTCCGGGGTGACTGGCTCTGGGGTGGCTGGCTCCGGGGTGACTGGCTCTGGGATGGCTGGCTCTGGGGTGGTTCGCGAGGATGCAGGCGGGGCTGCTGGCTCAGGGGTGACTGGCTCTGGGGTGGCTTGTGAGGTTGCAGGTACGGACGGCGGCAAGGCCCCGACAACGGAGACCGCGCTCACCGGAAAGGCGTTCAAGACCTACGTCCACAAGATGGTGTTCGCCAATCCGCTGATATGGATTCTCGCCGTCTCGAACTTCTGCATCTATGTCGTGAGATTCACTATTCTGGACTGGGGGACGACCTTCCTCACCCAATACAAGCATCTGGACATTTCCACCTCCGGAAGCATCGTGGCGGTATCCGAACTTCTGGGCGGAATAGCCGGAATGCTGCTCGCCGGCTGGTTCACGGACCGCTTCATGCACAGCAAGGCCCACAGGACCTGCTTCATCTGCACCATCGGGGCCACCCTCTCGTTCTTCCTCTTCTGGAAGTCCCCTGAAGGGATGACCTGGCTCTCGGCGGCCCTGCTCTGCCTGTCAAGCTTCTTCATCTACGGCCCTCAGGCGCTTCTGGGAGCTGCCGCCTCACAGCAGGCCACTAAGCACGCCTGCGCCACGGCAAACGGCATCCTGGGCATCTTCGGCTATGCCAGCACGACCATCTCCGGCGTGACGTTCGGCTACCTCGCCGACCATTGGGGCTGGGACTCTGTTTTCCTCGTTTCGGTAATCATCGGCCTTGTAGGCGCCCTGGTAATAGCGCTGATGTGGAACGCCCCCGCCGACGGCTACGCCAAAGCCGAAGCCATAATGAAAGAGGCTGAATAAGAAGCTGTTATAAAGTCATAAACTTTATTCTCGCCACTTGACAGCCGCCAAGCGGATTGACCGCTCCACTCTGTTTGACAGTTCCACTCTGTTTGGTCGCCGTCCTCCACTTGACCGCTCCACTCTGTTTGACCGCCGCCACGCGGGTTGACCGTCATAATGCGGGTTGACCACGCCCACGCAGTTTGACCGCTTCACTCTGTTTGACAGTTCCACTCTGTTTGGCCGCCGTCACTCCACTTGACCGCTCCACTCTGTTTGACAGTTCCACTCTGTTTGGTCGCCGTCCTCCACTTGACCGCTCCACTCTGTTTGACAGTTCCACTCTGTCTGGTCGCCGTCACTCCACTTGACCGCTCCACTCTGTTTGGCCGCCGCCACGCGGGTTGACCGTCATAATGCGGGTTGATTACGCCCACGCAGTTTTACCGCTTCTGCCTTCAGCGATTGACCACCTCGGCCTGCAGCCAATCGAGCCGTCTCCCCTGTCGGCCTCAACTCCAAATTCTTTCTCCGGCACATCAGAAAGTGCAAATAACGTTTTAAACGCACTTCTCAATGTAAAATCACACATCGAGGAGTGCAAATAAACGTTTTAGTGCGCTTCTCGTTCCCCGGCCGCAGCCACTTTTCGTCACTTTCCGCCACGCTCCGTCACTTTTCGTCACTTTCCGCCACGCTCCGTCACTTTCAGTCACGCTCCCCCGCCTATCCCCCCGGCCGCCGGCGCGTCCAATCACTCCCCGCCCTCCTGCCTATGCAGTCCCCAAGCCCGTCGAGGGGCCGCCCCGAAGGCAAATCACACCCTCGCAATCAAAACGGGCTAAATGTATGGAACTGTTAGGATAAAGATAGCGAACCGGCTGAGCAAGAGGGGGTTCAGAAATAGAATCAAAGCGGCCTATGTAAAAACAAGCGGACAGGAGGAGCCACCGGAGCAGCAGGTGGTCCTCCTGTCTTTGGTTTTGCGAAAGCTGAAAAGCATAGAAGATAGACTCGACCGGATTGAGGACGCGGCGGCATTCTGGCGGCCTGCGGCCAATACGGGCACGACCCAGCCTCCGGCCAATGCAGAAGCTCTGCGGCCGTTGAGGCGGTTCGTGGAGTTCATAAAGACTGAGGGAAAGGCAGCGGATGTACTATGCCAGCTGCACGAATGGATAGACCGGGCAGAAAGGGTCAAGGCTCTGGTCTATCTCAAGGCCGCCATCGAGGCGAGAGTTCTGTCCCGTCCGCCGTTTGAGGTCGCCGCAGCGGAGTTCCCTGACCGCCTCGGCAGCAAATCCCTCTACTACGTCTATACCGGCGAACCGCTGGCCTTCACGGACGAGAATCTGGAAACATTAGCGAAGGCTAAAGAACAGCTGTCAAGACTGTAGCTTACATATCCCCGAGCGAGAGGCAGCGGAGGGTCTTGCGGTACCTGCCGAGGCGGCTCTCCTTGCGGGCAAAGAACTCGGCCTTTTCCTTCAGCAGAGCAGCATCGTACTTGTCCGGATTTCTTTTGACCTCGATGATGTCAACGCTCTTGTCATCGGCGCTCACCGCCACGATGTCAATCTCGCCCTGCTGGTGGTTCCCCTTCGAGTCTGTGTACCCCTTAGGGTCCCACCAATTGCCTATCGCACGGTACTCCAGCGACTCGGCGAGCTTTGCGCGAAAATACCTCTCGAGCGTGTCTCCGGAATAGGTCGCGTAGTCATCAATCATCACCTTCGCGAGCAGCGGATACTGGCCGATCTCTATCATCGACTCGTTCTTCTCGATGTAGCGGAACCAGAAGCGCAGGAAGATGTCGCTGATTTCATATCGGACGGTCTGGGTGTTCTTCCCGGCCCAGATCGGGCGCTTCTTGGATATGAGATTGTAGGTCTCCTCCAGTTTCGCGAGCTGTCCCCCGATGCTCTTCTCGCCCAGGTATGCGGAGATGTCGGCCTGAGTGTTGTGTCCCTCGGCAATCGCCTCAAGCACAGAAAAATAAGTCCCATACTTCTTCCCGAACTCCTGAATGAGAAGTTTGCGCCCCTCCTCAATGAACGGAGAATCCGCGTTGCAGATAAACTCAATCATCTTCTCTCGCGTCAGAGCTCCGGCATCCACCAGCAGTTCAATGTATTTCGGGACTCCGCCCGTATATGAGTACAGGGCCAATAAGTCATCATTGGTGTAGCCCGGGGCATATTCCGTCATAATCTCTTTGAGCACCGACGGCGCGAACGGCTGCAGTTTGATGGTCTTGTCGTCTCTGCCGTACAGCGGTTCCTTTTTATCCCTGAAGAACTTGGTCATCAACGAATACACCGAGCCGCTGACCACAAGGTTAACGTGAGTGTTCAGGCGATAGCGGTCCCAGATATCCTGGATGTCGGAGAATATGGACGGATTGACGTCGCCGAAGTTCTGAAACTCGTCGATAGCCACTGTGAACGGCCGGTGACCGCCCTCCTGCATAAGGATGGAGAAGATGTCACTGAACGACCGTACACCCTCCGGCACGAACAGGCCGAGCTTCGAGCGGATCTCAGTGGCGAAGGTATCGCAAAGCACCGCTTCGTTCTTCTTGCCGACAAAGAAATAGAGGTACGTCTCCCCTTCCATAGCCTTGTCGATAAGAGTCGTCTTGCCGATACGTCTCCGTCCGGTCACCACGGTCAGCATAGAGTGGTTGTCCTCGGACCTCTTCTTCATCTCCCGAAGCTCCGAAAGCTGCTGCGTTCTGTCGAAAAATTTCATGCCCCGTAAATTTTACAGCGGTAAATTTTACCGCTGTTGCAAAGTTAGAAAAGAAATTGATTCCGACAAAATCATACATCATTTTCGCACAACATTGCACTGGACTTTATGGAATTCCATAAAAGTCCATAGAGCGGGGTGAAACAGGATTGTACATTCGCAGTGCCGTTGCTCCGGGCGGGAGGCCCAACTGACCCGGGGCGCGGCATCCGAGGCGTTCTCTCCTGATGGGCCGGGAGTTCGGACGCACGGACGAATGCGAATGATTAAAGGATATACAGCGCAGAGGACGGCGGCGGTCGCCGTTCAGAGGACAGCGCAGAGAGAAAAACAGAGGCAAGAAGAAAGGCAGCTCAAAAACCGGAGGCAGACTCAAGGCAAAAGCCCGGCAAAGGCGCAGACTACTACAGCAAAAGTCAAAAGCTCAGGCAAAACCAAGCGCGGGCAGGATATCAATATCACCAGACCCCTGGGTGACATCCAACCGCAGCCGCAATCCCAGCCGCAGGGCTTTCCGATTCTGATTCCGGAGCAGCTGCGCACCTGCCTGATGGCACGGGAGGACGTGGAGGCGGCGGTGAGAAAGGTGTTCCAGGAAGTGCAGAACAAGGCCGAGGAGGCAGCTCTGCAGCGCAGGGTCTATCTTTCCGAGGCGATGGAACGCCTCAATGTCAAGAGCCGCAGCACGATGTGGCATTGGAACGAGCGGGGCTATCTGCTTCAGAGCCACGACGACAACGGCCACGTGTTCTACCCCGACTTCAAAATCCGCCGTGCCGAGCGCGGCGAACATCCGGAGAAAGGAGGCTGCTGAAATCCCTCAACTTGGAAATTTTCCCCTCACTCTCCCAAGTATCCGTATCGATAACGAACCATACTCTGTCACCCTGGGTATAGTCCAGAGAAAAACGTCCATTCTGCGGATCAAATTTTTCTACGGCGCTGCGAGACAACTGCACCGGGTCAGTCTTGCCCTCCTCTGACGGGATAATGACAACATTCAGATTGGACGACAGTCCCTCAAAGAACTCAAAATACCTGGGTTCATCACGCCCGCCCTCACAAATCACATACAGCTTATGAGCGTCTCTACTCGGGTCTTTCTTGGCATATTGCCTGATACGTGTAATCATAGTTACCAGTGAAGGTCTTTAAGGTTGGACAAGAATGGTATTCCGCCGTAACGTCCGGCGAGGTAGCCATTTTCTATGTTGGCCGTGTTATGTATATTGAAATCGCTCAACGGATACAATTTCGTTGCCTGTCCGGTATCCTTCTGGGCAAACCAGATCTCGTCAGGCCGCAAGATTCGCTGATCCAGGAGACCGGACTCGTGAGTAGTAAATATAAGCTGACCGCTCGCCTGTCTGCTGGCTGAAATCTTCTGAATGATATTCTTAATCATAATAGGGTGAATGCTTCGTTCGATTTCATCCACCACATACACACCATTGGCCCTTGTCACGGCATAAAACAGAGGCATATACTCAATAAGCCGCCGCGTTCCGTCAGATTCCGTGGATATCGGAGTTTCCACCGTATTGCCGTCCGTGTCCCTATGAATCGACACAAGAGTTTTTCTCCATACCTGGCCGCCTTCAAAAACCACATTTGAGATTTCAAGCCCGTTGTCACTTTCCACTACCTGAGGCTCCTCCGGATGATTGCGAGCCTCACGAAATGCAGCAGCAAGATTGCCGTTACTTTTCGATGACTCTTCCATTACGACATTTTTCCGAACTGCCAACTCCGTTATCCCAGTTTTAAGTTCCGGAACGGTTTCATTTACAAGCTGTCTGAATTCCTCGAATTTATCAAGAAAATGCGGGACAAAACCTGAAATCGTATCCGGCAGCACCACTCTGAAGCAATCGGAAAACCACGAATAGGCCTCAGCAATATTCTCGACCTCCGAAGGATAGTACTGCCCCAGGAATGAGAACAGAAGCATATCCGTACGGACCAGACGATTGAGGGCATCGGTAAACTTATCGTTCACCCCCTTTGTCAGAAGATGGCTATTGAATTCTATAGTTTTGCCTTCGCGGTGGAAGACAAGTTCATCCTTAGTCTTTTTGCTTATCAGAAGTTCCTCGATTACGACTTCTCTTCCCTTGAATTCGATGTGGTAATAATACACGCTACCCTTCTGATAAAACTCGACAGCCATCCCTGATGTCTTCTCAGAACAGGCAGGATCGAACCGGAACGAAAGCACATCACCCGTTCCCCAAGAATCAAGACTTCCGGACATTACTGCCTTATGAAGCATATTCATCGCCGCCAGAAGATTACTCTTTCCCGCGCCGTTCGCCCCATAAACAGCCGCAAGCCTCAAAGCCTGCGTATGCGAACACTCCATCTTGTGATGGATGAGGCTATGACTCTTGCTGGACGGAAATGTGTTAAATTCCGTAGCATCCTTGAATGAAAACAAATTCTCTACGATAAAACGAAGAAGCATATCACAATTCCGTTAAAAATTCACGGCAAATATACAAAACTTCCTTCAAAACAACAAGCATTCAAGGCATATACCGGCAATAATTAGCCGAAATAACATAAGCCAAAAGTCACCACCCACTACGACCCGCTGCTGGACAGCCTGGACGTGAACGACCTCTTCGGCAAAGACTCCGTCTGGTTCACGGAGAAAAAGGAAGACGGCAACACCGAACTCTACCCCCTGACCGACTTCAAGGGGCTGGGCAAGCTGTCCTCCATCCGCAAATCCTACAAGAACGGCCAGTTCGGCGCCGTTCCGGAAATCTACATCTAAGGACTATGGCAAGAATCAGGAAAGAACGCTAAATTTGCATCTATGGGATATGTGATCTATTGTGATGAGTCCCTCGGCAAAGGGCAGTACTACTCGGACTTCTTCGGAGGAACCCTGGTGAAGAGCTGCGACTTCGAGTCGGCGAAAGCTGCATCAGGATGGACGACCTAGCCGAGATCAACTCCGGCAAGCATGTGGTTCAGCAAT
>CAVCRS010000080.1:0-9444 GCA_963604635.1 Faecalibacillus sp. | reverse complement strand
GTTGCTTTTGTGGACTGCAAAGGTAGGAATTATTTTCAATACGCCAAACTTTTTTTACTTTTTTCTCGGCGAAATATTTCTAAACCGTTCTTATGCGTATTTCCGGAATTATACCTACCTTTGAAAGATTTAACGCCACATTAATGAACACGAGAAAATTCATCAGATTATTCACCGCCGCCATCGCGGCAATCTGTACACTTACTCTTTCCTGCAAGCCTGACAGCACCGAAGAACCTGAAGAAGAACAGGTTCAGGAATATCTGGACCTGCTGGACGCCTATGAAAAAGGCTACGTCTATACCGGTGCCGACCAGACATCCACCCATACCATATTGCATTTCGAGCAGCTCTCGGACCTGTATATAAAGACGTCATCCCTGCGCATCCACGACCACACATCCTCGGCTATTCCTACCATAAGCCTGAATTCCAACGGGATCTGGCAGATTGACGGCAGCCTCACCGGCATCCGTCTCAGCCACAAGACCGACAGCGAATCGAAACCTGTCTATGTCTGCTTCGACCAGACCACCCTACATATATATGTAAGCAACGAGCATCACATCACATTCGCATACAGGGAGCCGGAAAAGCCCAAGAGCATCCCGACCGTTCGTCTCTACACCAAAAACAAAGCTCAGATAAAGGACAGGGAAAACTACGTGGAAGGGTCCATAAAGGTCGAAGACCCTGACTGCATCTACAGCGAAGACACTCTGTATGAGGGAAGTATGCGCATCCGCGGCCGCGGCAACTCCACCTGGGACATGCCGAAGAAGCCGTACAAGATAAAGCTCGACGAGAAGGCCTCCCTGCTCGGAATGCCGAAAGACAAGGAGTGGTGCCTGCTGGCAAACTATAGCGACAAGACCCTGCTTCGCAACCTCACCGCGATGGAGATTTCCCGCATCCTGGAGATGGCGTGGACCCCGAGGATGCGCAGCGTCGATGTCTATCTGAACGGCGAATACATAGGCGTTTACACCCTGGCGGAGCACAAGAAGGTGGCCAAGAACCGCGTGAACATCGACACCGACGCGGGCGACATCTATATGGAGATCGAGCAGAACCAGGACGAGCCGCGATGCTTCTGGACCGGAATGGGCGTCCCGATGATGTTCAGCGACCCCGACGAGCCGACAGATGAGGTTTTCAACTCCACCGTCCAGTATTTCAAAGATTTCGAGGCGGCCTTGACGGCCAATGATTTTACGGACCCGGAGAAGGGCTACGCCGCATACATCGACGTGGATTCCTTTGTGAATTACTATATGATTCAGGAACTTGTAAAGAATATCGACGGCAATCTGCGCAAGAGCTCCTTCCTGACAAAGGCCCCGGGCGGAAAGCTCGTTATGTACCACGTCTGGGATTTCGACCTGACGCTGGGCAACTGCGACTATTTCGATTCCGCAGTCGGAAACACCTACACCAATTTCTTCATAAAGGATTACGGGGCGTGGGGAAGAAATACCAGCTGGTATCACCGCCTCTTCCAGGATCCTGTCTTCGTGGACAAGGTTCAGGCCCGCTGGAAGGAGGTTCTCCCTCAGCTCAAGACCGTTCCGGACTATATCGATGAGCAGCGCGGGATGCTTTTCGGCGCGGAGGACCGCAATTTCGAGCGCTGGGACATCCTGAAAAAGTACGTGTGGCCGAACGCAAAGGTGCTCGGGACATACACCGCAGAGCTGAATTTCCTCAAGGATTTCTATAACGGCAGACTCAACTGGCTGGATACAAATCTCATGAAACTGTGACAGCCACAGGTTATGATACGTGTTACAGACACATATCACAAACAGAGATTGCAGACAGACTGATGTTACAGAATCATCAGAAAAGTATCGGAATTTAAGAAACGTATCTCTTTTATAAAAAACCTCGTCACAGATTATGAAAAGTGCGAAATTTTTATCGGGAGCAGCGGCCGCGGCGGCCGCTCTCGTATTGGCCGGCTGTGCCGGCCGGATGGAAGATGGAGCATTGGCCAGGGCCACTCCGGAATCGATGGGAATGAACTCGCAGAAACTCTCGCAGGTCGATGCCATCGTGGAGTCTTTCGTGGAGGACGGCTCGATTCCGGGAGCGGTGCTCTCGGTGGTGCGCGGGGACAAAATCGTCTATCTCAAGGCCTACGGGAACAGCCAGGTCGTGCCGGACACGGTGGCGATGACTACCGATGCTGTTTTCGACCTGGCTTCTGTGAGCAAATGCGTGGGCACGACGCTCTCATTTATGCAGCTGGTGGAGAACGGGAAGGTGCGTCTTACGGATGACGTGAATATGTACATTCCGAACTTCGCGCCCTGGACAGATCCGGAAACCGGTGAGAAAGTGGACATTATGGTCCGCGACCTTCTGACCCACACTTCGGGCATTGCGCCTTATATCGGAGTGCCGGCTTATGTGGAGAGGTTCGGAGCGGCGACGCCGGACTCCCTCATCCGTTACATAGCGACGGAGGTCAGGCGCAACTTCCGCCCGGGGAGCGACTATATGTACAGCTGCCTGAATTTCATAACGCTTCAGAACATTCTTCAGAATGTGACAGGAGAGAAGCTCTGCGACTATGCGCAGAAGAATGTCTTCGACGTCCTGGGGCTGAAACACACTTGTTATAATCCTCAGGGAGAGACGCTTGCGCTATGCGCTCCGACCGAGGTGCAGGAAGACGGGCTTCCGCTCGTCGGTCAGGTCCACGACCCTATGGCGAGAATCATCAACTGCGGGAATTCCGGCAATGCCGGCGTTTTCTCCAGCGCGGAGGACCTTTCTGTCATCGCGGCGGCCATAATGAACGGCGGGAGCATCCACGGACACCGCATCCTCAGTCCCCTGACTGTGGAGACTATGGCGACAGTTCCGCCTCAGAACAACCCTGCGGTGGGACGTGCTCTCGGCTGGGACGTATGCAGCGACTCGGCGGGCCTGCGCGGCGACCTCTTCAGCCGCACGCGGACCCTCTGCCACACAGGCTATACCGGGACCTCGATGATAATGGATCTGGACTCCCGGACGGCGGTCATCCTGCTCACGAACCGCGTGCACCCTTATGACGAAGGCGGCTGCGGACGCCTGCGCGCCCTCGTCGCCAACGCCGTCGCCGGCTCGATCGAAGAACTCTAGCTCCGGGCCGGAGGTTTGTCCGCCAGAAAACGTTTTAACGCGGACAAGTGTGGGTATTTCGTAGGTTTGTCCGTCAGAAAACGTTTTAGCGCGGACATGTGTGGGTATTTCGTAGGTTTGTCCGCCAGAAAACGTTTTAGCGCGGACAAGTGTGGGGATTTCGGAGGTTTGTCCGTCAGAAAACGTTTTAGCACGGACAAACGCTGCGAAAGTGCTGAAATGGCAGGCTAAGTTTCCCTTAGCCTGCCATTTCAATATCAGCAGATGCAGTTTCGAAGCTCCCTTCCGCAAGCGGAACCGCTGTCCCGAAGCTCCTAAGGAGCGAGGCGACCCTGAATAGACAGCTGTGACCGCGCACAGCGCGGTCCGGGGGATACGGCCCACGGTGAATAAACACGAAATTGGCTGGCTAAGTTTCCCTTAGCCAGCCAATTCCATAACAGACGCGATGCTAAAGCATCGCTATCAGTACATATACGATATGCGAGACTACGCCCGCGCAGAGACCGCCGATGGTGTGCGCGCCGATGGCCTTCGGAGTGAACTCGCGGTAGCCGAGGGAGTCGAGCATAGCGGTGTGGGTGCTGAGATAGCCGCTCCAGCACATACCGATGGCGGTGCATACCGCGATGGCATTGCCGTCCACCCAGCCCTGTGCCACAAAATTCGGGATGAGGCTCAGAGCCGCACCCACGGCGCCGAGGGCCGTTATAGGGAACGCCACCAGATGAGGATCAGTGAAGCCGAAGAGCCACTCGAAGATGAAGCTTATCTTGTCGGCCAGCCAGGGCAGGAACTCAGTTCCCTGATAGGCGGCGCCGGTGTACTCCCCTGTGGCGGTGTCCGGGCCGAAAGTCAGCATCATCACCAGAGTCGAAATCACGAGCACGCCCGGAATGATGGACATACCCACCTCCACACCGCTCTTTCCGCCGTCCAGAACGGCATCCAGGATACGCGTGAACATCGATTTGCTCTGATACTGCTGGGTCTCGATCTCGGCGATGGCCTCAGCGTTCTCATCCGCAGGCTCATCCTTGAACTCCGGACGGGCCTTCAGAATGAAGCGCTGCATAAGACGGGTGGACACTATACAGCCGCAGAACGCCCCGAACAGGCCCACCGCCGGTTCCCAGGTGAAGCCCTGACCCAGCATAAACACAATCACGAGCATACCCATACCGAAAGCGGTACCGAAATTGGTCAGGGAAATATATTGGTATTTCTTGAAATACTTGCTGAAACTCTTGTCGTGGGCGAGCGAAATGATGGCGGGATTGTCCGAAAGGAAAGTCATCACCGCGCCCAGCGACGCCACGCCCGGAAGGTGGAAAAGCGGCTTCATAAGAGGACGCAGGCACTTTTCTATGAGGGAAACCACTCCGAACTCCACGAAAATCTTGCTCAGCGCACCCATAATGACGCAGATGGACATAAGGAAGAACACGGTGTTCAGAAGAAGGTCGTGGGCCGTATGCATAATGGTATTCAGCATATTGGCCGTACCCATAACGCTGCCGAGATAGAAGAAAAGCCCTATCACGATGAGCAGACATAGAACTCCGTTGGGGAGTTTGAATTTCTTTTTCATAAATGTGGTTAGACAATAATGTCGCGAATATAGAGTTTTTTTGTTATCTTTGGCACAAATCAGGACAATTTGTTATCGTGAAACGCATATTTGCTTTTATATTGATACTTTTAACGCTCTGTTCGGCCGGAACTGTTCCCCGCGGCCTGTACAGGGAACTCGATAATCTGGACGCCACCCTTGCGATGGCTCCGGAATTCCACACGGCCAAGGAGCAGCTTCTGAAAACCCTGAAAGAGCGCGCCTCCGAACCGTCCACCCCCGCCGCGACAGCCTACGAACTCTGGGGGCAGTTCTACAGGGAGAGTTTCCCCTACAGTTTCAGTATGGCGGCTGACGCCCTCGAAAAGCAGGACTCCATCGCCCGGAAATTGGGCGACTCCCATAAAAAGACGGACGTTCTGACACGCCGCGCGCTGCTTCTCTGCGTGACGGGAATGTATCTGGAAAGTTCGAACATCAGCAAACAGATTGACACTACGGCATTTGACGCCGCCCAGGAACTCGAATGGTGCAACTACCAGCAGAGGTTCAACTGCGACTTCGCGGAGTACTCCCCCACCGCCGAGGGCCACGCGCGTATGCTCGAAAAGGTTGCCTACTACCGCTCGCGCATCATCGCGATGACAGACGACTCACTCCCGCTGCACCGGCAGATGCTCGCGCAGGAGTTCCTCCGGACAGGGCGGGCGGAAAAGGCGGATTCCGTACTCACCCGATCGCTTGACGCGATCAATCCTTCCACTCACGACTACGCCATAGCAGCTTATTATCAGGCAGTTGCCTGCCGGGATCTGGGCCGCAGATATGACTCCGCCACCTGGTTCCTACGCTCTGCGATTGCCGATACCCGCGCGTCCGTAAAGGACAATGCATCCCTTTTCAGCCTCGCCCAGATACTCTTTCAGGACAATATCGACATCGCCCGAGCCTTCCGCTACACCCAGATTTCGCTTCAGGACGCCCTGGATTTCAACTCCAAACTCCGTCCGTGGCAGATCGCCTTCAGCCTTCCGGCCATAGAGAACGCCTTCATAGCCTCGCAGAAGCGGCACGTATCGATGATACGCACCCTCCTGATAGCCATATCCATATTGGCCGCAGGCCTTCTGGTTATACTGGTGATGGTGATCAGGCTGAACCGGAGACTGCGCGCCTCGCACACGCAGATCATCCAGATGAACTCGCGCATCCGGGAGTATTCAGACTCGCTGGCGGAGAGCAACGAGAAGCTGCAACTCGCTATTGCTCAGCTCTCTGAGGCGAACACGGCGAAGGAGGAGTACATCGGGCTCTTCCTCTCGATGTGCTCGGACTACATCGACAAGCTGCGCAAGTTCGTGCCGCGCGCCGAGGCTGAAGCGGAGGTCAAAGCTTTCTACAAGGCCTTCGACAACGCGTTCCTGCAGCTGTATCCGAACTTCGTGAACGAATTCAACGCACTGCTGCGGCCGGAAGCGCGCATCGAGCTCAAGAAGGACGAACTGCTGAACACCGAGCTGCGCATTTTCGCGCTCATACGGCTCGGAATCACCCAGTCCTCGCACATCGCTTCGCTGCTGCGCTACTCTGTAAATACGATTTATAATTATAGAGCGCAGATAAAAAACGCAGCCCTTTCCGACAGGGAAAACTTCGAAGATATTGTAAAAACACTGGGGGCCGCGAGCCCTCAGCAGACCACTTAGAGACCACCGGAAAGCCACTTATTGCAATACGTTTTAATCTGAGTCATAGGCGTTTTCATTTCACGAATCCACTTTTTGAGACCACCGGCGCTTGAATCGTTTGAAGGTTCAGGCGCTTTTCTTAATTTTGCCTACCTTTTCGGGGGTCGGAGGCTGGAAAAGAGCCCGTCCTGCCGGAAACAGTTACCGCATATTTATTCAATACTATAACCAACATTTAACCATTTATCCAAATGAATCACCTTGTTCATAAAATCGCACTGGCCCTTGTGGCTTTGTGCGTGGGCGGCGCGTTTGCACACGCCCAGGAAGTAAGGGGTACAGTAAAGGATGCGGCTGGAGAACCGGTCATCGGCGCGACAGTCATGATCCAGGGGACCACTCACGGTACCAGCACGGATATGGACGGAAACTATGTCCTCACGGGCAAGCTCACTCCTGAAACCGTTCTGGTAGCCCAGACAGTCGGTATGAAAACCGCCACTGCAGTCCTCGGCAACCGTACCATCGTCAATTTCACTCTGGAAGAGGACAATACCTGGCTCGACGACGTAGTGGTCGTAGGTTACGGTGTCCAGAAGAAGAGCGTCGTGACAGCGGCCATCTCATCCATCACCTCCGATGACTTGAAGACCCAGTCGCACAACCGTATCGACGCCGTCCTCCAGGGTATGACCTCCGGAGTGTTCGTAACCGCATCCTCCGGTGCACCTGACGCTTCCTCACAGGTACGCGTCCGCGGTGTCGGCTCCATCCACGGATCCAGCCCTCTGTACATCGTGGACGGTCTCGCCATCTCCGGCGGCATCGACTACCTGAACCCTAATGACATCGAGCGCATCGAAGTCCTCAAGGACGCCGCTTCCGGCGCCGTATACGGTGCGCGTGCATCGAACGGCGTAATTCTCGTGACCACGAAGAAGGGAAGCACCGGCAAGGCCACCATCAACTATGACGCATCCTTCGGATTCCAGAATCCGTGGAGAAAGCCGGCCGTGCTGAACGCCACCGAGTACGCCATAATGATGAATGAAGGCTACATCAATGCCGGCAGCGAACCTATCTACGACAACCCTTACCAGTACGGCGAAGGCACAGACTGGGTAGGCGCCACATTCAACGACAATGCCCCTATCGTAAAGCACGACGTGAGCATCTCCGGCGGCAGCGAGAAGGTAAGATACGCACTCTCAGGCGGTTATCTCTCGAACGAAGGTATCGTCGGCGGTAACTACGGCCGAAGCAACTACGAGCGCTTCACCCTGCACGAGAACGTCGACATCAACGTCTTCGACGCATCCTCGCAGCGCAACTTCCTCAACAGGATGGACATCAACACGAGCGCATCCTACGCCCGCATCAACTCCACCGGCATCTCCACGAACACCGAGTTCGGCTCCCCTCTCGGATCCGCCCTCGGAATGTCTCCGATCGAGAGCATCTATATGACCGATGCCGAGGAGGCCGCCTTCGCGGCCAATTACGCCAGCGTCTATCCGTATATTCTCCGCGACTCGGACGGCAGAGCCTACAGTATCGCTGACGGTTCCGTTTACAACGAGATGAACAACCCTCTCGCAATGCTTTCACAGCCTGGCACCAAGTATGACACCGACAAATTCGTAGGCAACGCTTCCGCCACCCTGCAGCTTATCGACGGACTCAAGTTCAAGTCATCCGTCGGAATCGACCTCTCATTCTGGGGCAACCACGGCTACTCTCTGCCATACTATCTTTCTACCAAGAATTACAAGTATGACCAGATTACAGAGTCCACCACTTATGACAAGAGCGGCAACGCTTCCATCACCCAGAAGACATCCTACGGTTCTTCCGCATCTCAGGAAATGAACAGAAGCCTTCTCTGGCAGGTTGAAAACGTGCTCACCTACGAAAAGTCTTTCGGCAAGCACAGCATCAACGCCGTTCTCGGCCAGTCAGCCCTCAAGTCTTCCTCACAGAACGTGGGAGCTTCCGCAATGGGTCTTATGTATTCCTATGACACCTGGAAGATTTCCGTCAACAATACCAAGGGACAGCAGTCCGACGGTGACCGCAACGGCTGGGGCAGCTGGAACTCAATCGTTTACAGTCTCGCTTCCTACTTCGCCCGCGTAAGCTACAATTACGATGAGCGCTATATGCTCGAGGCCACTATCCGCCGTGACGGTTCAAGCCGCTTCGGAGACAACAACAAATGGGGTAACTTCCCTTCAGTCTCCCTCGGTTGGAACTTCAAGAACGAGTCCTTCGCGCAGAAACTTCCTTGGCTCTCCACAGGTAAGCTCCGTTTCTCTTACGGTATCAACGGTAACGATGACATCGGCAACTTCACCTATGCAGTATATATGAGCTCCGGCAACAACTATGTTTTCGGTTCAGGCGCGACAGGTACTGAAGCCATCAACATCGGAGCCAAGCCTTCAGGCCTTTCCAACCCTAACGTGAAGTGGGAGGAGTCCCGCCAGGCTGACCTCGGTCTCGACCTCGGCTTCCTCGGAAACAAGCTCACCTTCACCGCAGACTGGTATCACAAGAAGACAGCGGGTATGCTTCTCTCTATGCCTGTTCCTTCCTACGCAGGTGACTCCGCTCCCACCGGAAACCTCGGCGATATGGTGAACAGCGGTATCGAGTTCGACATCAACTACAGGGGTAATGTCGGAGACTTCACCTATCATATCGGCGCCAACGCCACATACAACAAGAATCACCTGAGCTACCTCGGCGACGAATCCACATATCTGAGCGGCTCGTCACACAAGATCGGTACCCTCTCCAGAGGTGATGTAGGCCAGCCGTTCCCTTATTTCTGGGGCTGGAAAACCGACGGAATCTTCCAGAATATGGAAGAAGTGAACAGTTACGTAAACTCTGAAGGCGAACTTCTTCAGCCTAATGCAGCTCCCGGTGACGTCCGCTTCGTGGACTACAACGGGGACGGTGTCATCAATGATGACGACCGCACCAATATCGGAAAGGGAATTCCTGACTGGACCTTCGGCATCAACCTCGGTTTCGAGTGGAAGGGGT
>CAVCRS010000079.1:0-10188 GCA_963604635.1 Faecalibacillus sp. | reverse complement strand
GGACATCCTGTCCGGCCGCATCATAATACTGCTCGCGGAAGTTCGTCATCCACGCGCCTCCGCGCTTGCTGGCGCGAGGGAAATAGTCGCCGTAGAAGATGCCGATGAGGTTGCCCTGCTCGTCAGTGAGCTTGTATGCGCTCGCAGCCGGGTTGAATACAGGGACGTCGGCAAGTGGCTCGAAGTTGACGCCGTAGAGGATGTGCGCAGCCTCGAAGACGCCTTCGCGGACGTTGCTCATCTCGAAGTACGGACGGGTGAGCGACTCGTCGAGGTCATACTTGGCTTTGCGGACCTTCTCGGCGTAGTACCACCAGTCCCACGGCTGGATCTTCGTGCCTGCAGGAAGCAGACCGGCCTTGATGTCCTCGTCCATAACCTTCTGCATCTCTTTCACTTCCTCGCGGGCCTTGGCGTTCGCCGCTGTCATAATGTCGCTGAGGAACTTGTCCACGGTCTGATGGTCGTGCGCCATCTTGTTCTCGAGGATGAAGTCGGCAGGGTTGTCGTAACCCATTATCTGGGCCTTTTCGATGCGCAGGCGCATAACGTCCAGAACCAGAGCGCAGTTGTCGTTCTCATTGCCATTATGGCCGCGGGAGGAATATGCCTTGAACATACGCTCGCGAAGAGCCCTGTCCTCGGTGGTCGTCATAGCGGTCGGATAGGCGGAAACGCTGATGCCGAACTCGGCCTTGAAGGCGTTGCTCTCGGCGAGAATGTTGTTGCCTATCTTGTTGGTTTTCACGGACATCTCGGAGTTTATCTCACGCAGGCGGGCCTGCTTCTGCTCATCGAGTCCGATGCCGTTGCGCTCGAAGTTGTCGTAAACTTTCTTGAGGACCATCTGCTGCTCGCGTGTGAGAGAGGACTGGTCGGCATTATAGACCGCCGCGACTCTCTCATACAGAGCCTTGTTCATATAGATGTTGTCACTGTGCTCCGAGAGCAGAGGAGTGACTTCCTCGACGGCTGCCTCCATCTCCGGGCAGTTCTCGCTCTCGCTCAGATTGAAGAGCACGCCCTGAACCTTGCTCAGGGTACGGCCGCTGAGTTCGAGGGCCGCGATGGTGTTCTCGAAGGTCGGAGCCTCGGTGTTCGCGATAATCGCCTCGATCTCCGCAGTCTGCTCCTCCATTCCCGCCTTTATAGCCGGAACATAGTCCGAAATCTGGATTTTGTCGAAAGGCGGAACCCCGTAAGGAGTGTTCCATTCTTCCAGAAACGGGTTCTGACGGGTAGTGCAGGATGAGAGAGCCATAATTGCCGCTGCGAAAAGTAATGTTTTCTTCATAGGTGTTAATCTTCTACTTTGATATCGTCCAGTGAGTTGACAGTCATCTGGATCTTGCCCTGATACAGGGCCAGAATGCCGGTGACGCTGATTTTCTTCTTGCCGCTCAGGACTTCGGCAGGAATCTCGGTATCGGCAAAGCGGGCATAGCCGCTGGTGCGGATCTGGATGCAGGTGCCGTTAGGCGTGGAGAAGTATTGGCTGACGGAACCGGCAGCCTTCTCGATGTCCGGATAGGTGCCGTCGCCCCTGTGCTCGCCGACAGTGCCGTAGGTGTAGTCGTTCGCATTGCCGATCTTGATGTTGTCCCAGACGCCGGAGTAGAGATACTCCTTCATCTTCTCCTTGGACATTGCCCAGGTGGTGATGCCGGTGTTGTCGCCCGAAACGAAGATGCGGTTCGAGGAGAGCTTCTTGTTCTGGTTCGAGTCGAGATACAGGAGCACGAAGGCCTCGTTGTTATCCTTGTAGTAGGAATCGTACCAGCCGTAGGAGAGGTGCTCTACGGTTACGAGCTTGCCGACATACTGGTTTGACTTCTGGGTGTCCTTCTTTCCCGGAAGCTTTGATTCAGGGACGGTTACAGGCTCCACTTCCCCCTCGGCGGCTCCTTTGTAGATATGGGTGTCGATGAGAAGCTGGCTCTCAAGATAGGAGGTCTCATACTCCCCTGTCGGGTCGGTGAAGCCGACCTGGACCATACCCATTCCGTAGGAATTACCGGACTTGTAGCCGTACATTCCGAGGCACAGGTCACGACAATCCACATAGATTCGCTGGCCCGGCTGGTAGTCATTGTAAAGACCGTTCTTTCCCATCTTTATCTCCATACCTCCGGTCTCGTCCTGGATATAGAAACTCTTGTAGAAGTTTCCGGTCTTGTCGGAGGTGGAGACGATGCCGGAGATGATGATATTCTCATCTATGGTCCACGGGCTGTTCACGGTGTATTTCGAGGCCAGCTCGGCGATGGTATGGGTAGCCTGCATAGTCACGGTGGATTTCTTTGCAGGGTCGTCATACTTGCCTGTGAATACCGGCTGGAATTCTTCTTTCAGAGACTGGCAGCCTGCCAGAGCGCAGAGCGCTGCCGTGAGAATTATATATTTTGCTCGCATAGGTCTTAGAATCTGAAATAGAGGTTAAGCATATAGTTCGCTCCGCACATATAGAAATACTTAGGGTCGAAGCGGTAGTAACGGTCTTTGCCATAGCTGCTTACGAGACGAGTCTGCTCGTAGCCGCCAGTCTTGACGTTGAGGTTGTTCAGCATATTCTTCACCTCGAGGGAGAAGCCGATGTTGTATTTGCGCTGGATATACCAGGATTTGCCGATGCTGCAGTTCAGAAGGAACGCAGGGTCGAACTTCTCCTGCTCAGCCATATACTCCACCTCCTGAGGGGTCACTACGCCGTCTCCGCCGGCAGCCGCGAATGTGGTGCGGTAGAGAGGGTTCATATCCAGATAGGAGTCAGCGAAATACTGGCCGTTCAGTTCGAAGAACCAGTAGCTACCGGTGCGGTAATTGAGCGCAAGCTCGGTCGCAAGCTGAGGGGTGGAAGGAACGTAATGCTGTTTGTATCCGGAGATTATGTAGTTTCCCGATGCGTCCTGGTCATAGATTGCGGCGCCTGTCTCGTCATAGCCGGCGATCTTGTATTCAGGATGCTTGTCCCAGTATGCCACATCCTCGTCGCGGATGATCTCGGCGCTGTTGTCTATGGTCTGCATCATATGAGGCTTGCTGGTATAGATGTACTTGCCGGCGCTGACCACGGCGGAGAGAGAAAGTCCGTCCACGAACAGAGGCATCTTGAAGCCGAACTCGATGCCGGTATGTCTCTGGTCTATGCCCGTCATCGCGAAGTTGGTGAAAGACTTCTGGGAGTCATCATAGAAGCTCATAAGGTCCGTCTGGTCCTTGATGTCAGTGTAGAAGGCCGTGAAACGCAGATTCCATCCGTCCTTGCTCAGCTGGTAGTTGAAGTCGGCAGAGAAGGTCTTCTTGGTGTCCAGACCGTCCACGAGGGTATTGCGGGTACGCGGAGAAACGAATGACTGGTTGAAGGTAGGAGCGTCGTTGAAATATCCCACATTGGCTGAAAGCCTGTGAGCACTTCCGAGAACGTACGCGCCGCCCGCCTTTGCGGACCAGGTCGTGAACGCGCTCTTCTCGGACTCGCCGTAGGAGTCGTTCGGGAACAGACCCTTGCGCACGAGACCGTCTCTCCAGAAACTCTCGCGCCCCACGGACGCCGCCGCGGTGAGACTCAGGTTGTCTTTCTCGTAAACGGCTGAGCCCCAGAGCTGTGCCTTGCGGATCTGCGCGAGGTAGTCGTAGCCGTATTTGTCACCCACGTAGAGTTTCTGCGCCTCGCCGTTCGCGAGATAGTAGTCGAGGTCATTCTGGAGCTTCTCAGGATCGGAGGCGAAATCGCGTTCGGCGAAGTTGTCGATGTTCACGTAGTACTTGCCGCCCAGCAGGTCAGCGACTTTCTTGTAGTTCTCCGTGCGGTTCCAGCGCAGGTTCAGACCGGCATTGACGGTCAGGAAGTCTGAAGGCAACCAGTTCACGGTCTGCGCGAGGTTCAGGTCATTCTGGTCCACGTGCCTCTCCTCCTGGATGTACTTGGAACGGCCCTCCGGAGAGTTGTAGTTCACGTCATAGAGTCTGTCCCAGTCGATATGCTGGTAGTTCGCATAGGCGTCGGTGTGGTGTGTCCAGGCATATTCGGCCCAGGCAGCCTTCTCCGGATTCGAGCGGTTGTAGTCCTCGTCCTCCATATAGAAGTAGCTCGGGAGGTTGCGGTAGTAGTCCGGGCGAGGGTCCGGAGCGTCATACCAGTCGAGAGCGGTATAGCCGTTGCTGCCTGTGCGCCAGAGAAGTGTCGTGGTGGACTTGAAGTCCTTCGACGGAGTGAATTCGTACTTGAGCACGGTGACAGGCTCGAAGGTCTTGCGCACGCGGGCGTTGCGGACCTTGCCGTCCTGATAACCCCAGTTCGAGTTATACATATTGTCGCCCATCAGGTCGTAAACCTCCTGTGTCGAAGCGTTCTGAGCTCCTCTCTGACCCGGAGTCGCGAAAGTGATGAGGTTGAAGTTGTGGCGGTCGTTCAGACGCTTGCCGACAGCGGCATAGTAGGCGAATGAACGGTAGTAAACGCCTTCCACCCAGTCATTTCCGCCAAGTCTGGCAGAGACGTTCACGGCATAGGACCAGCCGTTGTCCAGCTCGCCCGAAGCGTATGATCCCATCAGGCGCAGGCGGTAGAGCGCGCTGTTGCTGAGTATGGAGAAGCGCCAGCCCGTGCGCACTGCCGCAGCCGTTCCGGTGATGTCCGTCACACCGTTGTACCCGCCGATGCCGACGTTCGAACTCTCCAGTCCGTTCGTGCTTTCCTTGCTGCGCACAGCCTCGTTCAGGCCCGTCCACAGAGAATACGGAGAGTAGCCCGTAAGAGCATCGTTCAGTTTCACTCCGCTGAAGTAAACATCCTGAGACTCAGACTCATAGCCACGATTCTTGAAGCGGATTGCGCTGAAGCCGTAGCCGGCGACGTTGTTATAAGGGTCGTTCGTTCCGAAGAGAATTGTCGGAGTGTCCGAATAGCCGGAATCGTCCATATCGAAGTCCGCGAAATTCGACTCATCGACTTCCTGACGGCTCTGCTGAGGCGTAAGCGTCACGAACATCAGGTCGCGCGTATAGCCCTCGACGACCACGTTCACGCTCTTGGTGATGAACTCCGGAGCGCTGACTTCGAGCACGTAAGCCGCATTCTCGAGACCTTCGATGCAGAATTTTCCTTCCGCATCGCAGGTGTAGCTGCCGACCACTTCGGAGCCTCGCAGAAGCTGAATCTTTGCGGACGCGACTGCGTCACGTCCAATCCTGTTGACTACCGTGGCCTTGATGCCGCCGGTGAGGTTGCCCTGCGCGAACGCCGCTGCGAAAGTGCACAGGAGCAGGGTGATTACTGTCAATGTTTTTCTCATTTCCCGATTACGATATAGGTAGGATAATGGTCTGAATAGCCTCCGATGAATGTGCCGTTTGAGAAGGCGCGGAACGGAGTGCCCTTGTACTGGCCCGACTGCTGGGTCATGAACGGTTTCTTGAATACGCGGCCGTAGTATTTGTTCTTGACGATTTTCTTTATCTGAAGTCCGCCGTCAGGAGCCGCGGCGAGATTATAGTTCACGTTGATGATATCGTATATGTTCCACTCACCGCGGTATGCCAGGGACCCGTAGCCGTCCTTGAGCATTCTGCAGAACGGTCCGAAGAAGTCATACTCGCCGACTTCGTCAATGTTTTCCTTGGCGTGGAGCCATACGGCCTGGCTGTCATCGGTAGGGTTGTCGTTCATATCGCCCATCACTATGATCTTGATGCCCGGATACTTGTGCATCATCTTGACGGCGTGGTTGTAGATGATTTCGGCACCCAGACACCTCAGGTCTCCGCCCTTGCCGCCGACTCTGGAAGGAAGGTGGGCCACATATACGGCGACATCTTCACCGGCGATTTTTCCGTGTACCATAAGTACGTCCCTGGTGCG
This sequence comes from Faecalibacillus sp., assembly GCA_963604635.1. Lineage (GTDB taxonomy): Bacteria > Bacteroidota > Bacteroidia > Bacteroidales > UBA932 > Cryptobacteroides. The sequence continues at coordinate 4,328 of CAVCRS010000079.1, read as the reverse complement.
GAAATTCTCCTGTTCCTCCTCATCCAGAGTGATATGGACTTTGGTTCCCTCGAAAGAGAACGGGAGGGACTCGCTGTCCAGATAGGTGAACTCACCGGGACGGTAGAGCATCGCGACATCTATGCCGCGGCGGTCAGGGCTGTCATAGTGGACGATTTCATATCCGGCGTCAGCTATCTGAGGGTCCACGATGAGGTCTTCGAGCACCATACGGTTCTCCACCTCGCTGACTCCCAGGACGGTATGGTAGCAGCCGTTGTCCTTTGCCATAGCCTTTATGACCTCGGCGATGTTGTGTATCTTCTTCTGATACTTGGCTTCCGTCCATTTGTTTGTGCCGTCCGGAAGGAACTCGTTGTCATTCTTTCCCGGGTCGTCATAGATGTCGAAGAGGTTCTCCACATTGTAGAACCCGATGACATAGTTCTTCTTCTGGGCGTCTGCACTGCAGGCAATCAGGGTCAGAAGAAGGAGTGAAAACAATACTTTTTTAATCATTATCGACTGAATGTTTTATACCACCAGGAGTCCACCTCGGACTCCACTTTGGCGGCTGTGCTTTCCCCGACTTTCGCAGGGAGGTTCACGAAGAGGTCATAGCCGAGTTTCTTCTCAAGTTCAGCGATGCTCATCGACTGGGCCTTGATATCGTCATCCGCATAGCCCTTGTGCTCGAAGTAGAAGCCTATGGCGAAGTAGCCGCCTGTAGTGCTTCCGATGGAGCGGTCCTTCTTGTATCCCAGCAGGGCCTTGTAATAGCCCACCGGGACGGTGATTTTCTTGTCCATATTGTCGAAGGCATACTCGGTGGAGCCTTCGATGTCGGCTCCTGTCACTACGTAGAGGGTATCCACCTGACGGCTGCAGTCACGCACCTTCCCCTCGAGAGCCGCCCAGACCTTCTCGTTCAGTTCGCCGCGCTGCGGAGTCATATTGGTTCCGTAGAAGGTGGTGACATTTGCGTCGCGGTCGAGACGGTCAGCGGAAGGAATCTGATGGCCTCTCTGATAGCCGCCGCGGAATGCCCCGTAGGCGATTACCGGCTGGTATTTCTGCGGAACCAGAGGGTCGACGCCCCATTCGTTGGTGCGGCTTCCGCTGCCCATAAGGACGGAGTTCAGAGGGTAAGCCACCCATACTGAGACCTTTGCGGCAGTATCCAGATAGAAGGAATAGTTGCGGATGTCCCCGCTCTTTATCGTCATATTCCTGGTGAAGAAGAAACGTCCCTTATGGTCGGTGGCAGGAAGTTCGAGCCAGGAGGCGACTTGGGACGGATTCAGGTCCGTATTCCCGTCGGTTTTGCCATCCCCCCTGTCATCTCCACCGTGTTCTTCCTGCTTCTTCCCGGCCTGCTGGGTTACGGTCACTCCGGACATCTTGTCCCCGCAGGTGAGTTTCAGTTCACAGGTTCTGGTTTCTGTGGTTTCGTTCGCGCTGTATGTGAACACCAGGTCGGAAACGGTTCCCGTTCCGGAGGTTCTGTCCATTTCCGCCCAGGCCTCGCCCTCCGGAAATGTCAGAGAGAGAGTCCAGGATTCTCCGGCGCTTACTTTCACGAACTGCTGGCCAGCAGTGTTTTCGATGTTGGTCTTAGGGACGGTGAGCACCACGGCCACTTCCTCCCCTATCGTTGTCTCCAGGCAGGAAACAAAGATGAAAAGGGCGGCCAGTGTGCACAGTGCCGCCCCACATAGGAATTTAAGTTTATTCTGCTGCAACGTAAGCTACTTTTGAAATCTGGATGAAACCGTTCTTCTTGGCTGAAGAAGTCTTGCAGTCGAATACGATTTCATAGTAAAGACCCTTGCCCTGGTTTGCTGAAGGTACGGCGAACTCTATCTCGCCGGCCTTGGCACTGGAAGTCATATCCACGGAGCATACCTTCGTGCTGCGGGCGGAATCGCTGTAAACATTCATTACCAGAGAGTTGACTGATGTCGCATCATAAGAGTCGGCTGTTACGGCCACCTTCGCTATCTTAGCTTCGACAGCGGTGGTATTTGTTATCTTTGCCACAGAAGGATCCTTCTTGCGGCCGCACTTGATATATGTCCAGCCATCCCACTTGTAGTTGTTGAAGTTTTCAATGCTGAACTCGTTGCTTCCGATCTTCGCCGTCCAGGTGCTTGTGTAGTCATTAGCCGCATTGTTGCCCTTGTTGTCATCAGGGAACGTCAGGACTACGGAGCCTGTCGGATAGGTAGTTTCGGTGCCGGCCTCGTGAGAGATGTAGAGAGCAGGACAGTCGCTGCCTCCGGCCTGTGCGGTGCCGTTGTATTCTGCACGCAGAGTCCAGAATGTCACCTTGTCGCCGACTTTGAGGCCGATCTTGGAGAATGACTGATCATTTACGCCGTCAGCCCATTCTTTGGTAAGGCCATAGACATAAAGATTGTCGGCGGTATCATCCTTTACATAGAAATTGCCGTAGGTTTCCTTTGCGATGCTTGTGATGGTTCCGGTGATCTCATACCAGTCGGTAGTGTTCACTTCCTTCGCAAGGAATTCCTTGATGGTCACCTTGGTGGCATTGGTCGGCTTGCCGGCCTTATCATCACCGCCGCTCTCGCCGCCTGCCTCGAAGGAGAGGATGTACGCATCGACGACTTCGTGCTTGCTCTTGTCGGAGTAATAGTAGTATTTGCCGGCGAGGGTCACCTTGCCGCCGTTGGAGATCTTGTCAGTCCAGTCGGACTTGTTGGCTACGCTGTAAACGTAGATGGAGCCGCTGTCATCGGTCAGGTCGAAGCTGCAGTAAGTACTGTTAAAGCTGCTGACGGTGCCGCTGAGCTTGTAGTAGGTGGCCGTGTCGGCTGCCTTGATGAAGTCTGCGACGGTCACGCTCTTCGCATTCTTGTAGTCGCTCTCATCTCCGCCTGTGGAGCCTTCCTCAACCTTGATAATCGTTGCGCCGAGAATCTCTACCTTGGACTTGGAGGAGTCGGAGGTGTTCTCGTAGTAGTAGTAACCGCCGTAGAGGGTCACCTTGACGCCGTTGGAAAGTTTGGAGGCGTAGGCCTCGCGGCTGGCAGGGCTGAGGCCGTAAACATATACGGAGCTGCTGCCGTCGGTGAGGTTGAAGCTGCAGTAGGTGGAGTTGAAGCTCTTCACGGTACCTGTGAGCTTGTAGATGTTCTTGGTGTCCTTCTGGTTGAGGAACTCGGTGACCGTGGTTTCCTTCACGGTGCTGTAGTCAGGAGCCGTGTAGGATTCGATGGTGGCATCTACCACCTCGTGCTGGCTCTTGCTGGAGTAGTACTCGTAAGTTCCGGTGAGCTTGACGGTTCCGCCGATTTCAAGCTTGTTGACCCACTCCTCGATGTTTGTGAAGCTGTAGACGAGGATGGAGCCGCTGTCATCGCTCAGGTCGAAGGAATAATAGGTGGTGCCGTTGCTGGTCGAGGCCTTGTAATTCAGAAGCTTGCCTGTCAGGGTGTAGGCTTTCGACGTGTCCGCTTTCTTTATGAAGTCCGCGATGTTGAGGGAACTTCCGTCACCGTTCGGGCCTTTCTGGGTGATGGTCAGAGGGGCCTTGCAGAGGATGTTTCCATAGAAGACAATGCTGGCCGTACGGTCGATGTCCTTGTTTTCCAGAGCCTTGACGGTGATGGTCTGAGTGTCGTTCGAGGCCTTGCCGCTGGAAGGGTTGATTACGAGCCAGGACTGCACGTCAGAGTCGTAGCCCTGGAGTGTCCAGTCCACGGTCGCTTTGAGAGATACTGTCACCTCGTCTCCTGCGGTAGGAAGTTCGATGGCGGATGAGCCGCTGAGTGTCACTTCCTCAGGGCCGAGTTTTTCTTCTTTCTTACAACCCGCTAAAAGCAGCGTGACAGCCGCAACGGAGAGAAATAAATATTTGAGTTTCATAAATAAAGGGTTTTGCTTGGTTTCGGCAAAATTACATATTTCTCTCCACATATCAAAGATTCAGAATCAGCATCCCGTCTCAACCTCCGCATTGGCCGGCCCCGCCGGCCGCGGGGATTCTCAACGGAGCTGGCCGCAGGGCGAGACTTTGTCCGTAAAAACACGCCCTTTCGCGGACAAACCCCTCATTCACCTCCACTTGTCCGTAAAAACCCCGCTTTTTACGGACAAACCTTACAGCAGCAGCGCCTCCATCTCGCAGCCGAGGGACCTGGCGAGACGCAGGACCGTGTCGGCTTCAGCGCGCCCGAGCGGCTGACTCCCCTGCTCATACGCCTGAATCATCCTCAGGCTCACGCCGGAGCGTTCCGCAAGCTCCTTTTGCGTATAGCCTGACAACTGTCGGAGAGACTTCAGACGCGAAGCGACATCACCATCGCCACCGTCAAGAGCGTGCA
>CAVCRS010000078.1:0-10727 GCA_963604635.1 Faecalibacillus sp. | reverse complement strand
AGCAGCGCAAGGTCCAGAGGGCCGGCGAGCGCGAGCGCAAGGAGATGGAGCAGGCGGAGGCGGAGCGCAAGAGAATGGAAACGTTCCGCAACGCCCCGCTGAAGGTCGGCGAGAAGGTCCGCGTGAAGGACAACGGAATGGTCGGCGAGGTGACGAAAGTCAGCGCGAAGGCAGTGACGCTCATCATCGGCAACATCAGCACCAAGCTCCCGACGGACCGCGTGGAGCGGATTTCATCCAATGAGTACAAGGCGGCCGCGAAAGAATTTTCGCGTCCTCCAATCCAGAAAGTCGATACAAGCATTTCCGAGCGCAAGCTCAATTTCAAGATGGAGCTGGATGTGCGCGGTGAGAGGCTGAATGACGCTATGGACATAGTCACACATTATATAGATGATGCCCTTATGCTGAGGGTTCCGTCCGTGAGGATCATTCACGGGAAGGGTACCGGGGTGCTGAGGGATGAGATTCAGAAGTATCTTCGCACCGTTCCGGGGGTGGCCTCGGCGGTGGATGAACATATACAGTTCGGAGGAAGCGGAGTGACGGTGGTCACTTTCGACTGACGGACAAATATTTGAGAGAGGGGCAGGATTGGACGTCCGGAGGACGGCCGGAAGAGATTGGAAATTATGAAGACTCGGAGGAGAAAGCTTGGAGATGTCGGAGAGGCGCTGGCGTGCGAACACCTGCAGGCGCTGGGGCACACGGTGCTGGCGAAGAACTGGACTTACGCGCACCTGGAAGTGGATATCATAACGCTGGCGGGTGACGGAATACATTTCGTGGAGGTCAAGACCCGCACGGGCCCCGTGAGCGCGGAGCCGGAGGAGAGCGTGGGAGTGGCGAAGCAGAGGAAACTTGTCGCTGCGGCGGAAGCTTTTGTCCACAGGTCGAAAAATGAGGCTCTGAAGGAGAATTGGGATCTGCATTTCGACGTGTTTAGTGTGATTTTTGAAGGAGAAAGCGTCCGGACCCGGTTTATTCCCGAGGCCTTTATACCGATTTTTTATTCGATTTGAACCATATAATTATATGAACCAACACCAATACTGCGTCATTCTGGCGGGAGGCAAGGGAGCCAGGTTCTGGCCGATCAGCCGAAAGGGTATGCCTAAACAGTTCCTCACTTTTTCTCCGAGAGGAAAGACTTTTCTCAGAATGACTTACGAGCGTTTTCTCGGGCTCGTGCCCCAGGAGAACATCCTCGTGGTTTCCGTCACGCGCTATCGTGACGAGGTGAAGCGGCAGCTTCCGGAGCTGAGCGAAGAGAACCTTCTGCTGGAGCCTCACAGCCGAAACACCGCTCCTGCCATAGCTTTCGCGACGGCTGAAATCCTGCGCAGAGACCCTCAGGGAGTTTTCGTGGCGACACCTTCCGACCTTCTGATTTTCGACCGGGAAGCCTTCAACGAGGCCATCTCCAAATCCTTTGAATACGCATCCAGTCACTGTTCACTCATCGCTCTGGGCGTAGTCCCGAGCCGTCCCGATACGAATTTCGGATATATCCAGGCAGTGGGCGGTACCGCAGCAGTGCAGAGCGGCCAGATAGCCGGGATAAAGACTTTCACCGAGAAGCCGGACGCCGAACTGGCCGAGGTGTTCATCAAGAGCGGGGAGTTCCTCTGGAACGCCGGCATCTTCATCTGGCAGGCAGGGGTCATTCGCGAAGAGATGCAGAAGTTCTGTCCGGAGATTATGGACAGTTTCAACGAATGGGCTGATGTGCACGGTACCGCGGAAGAGGCTGATTATCTGGAGAATATCTATTCGGCCTGCAAGAGGGATTCCATCGATTATACCGTAATGGAGCGCACCGAAAGGGCCTGCGTATGTCCGGTGAAGTTCACCTGGGACGATATCGGGAACTGGGACACCCTGTATAAATACATAGAGGAGAAGGACGATGACGGGAATGCCATTTCAGTGGACAGCACCCTGCTCCGGCAGACTTCCGACTGCATCATCTATTCGAACGGAAAGCGCAAACTCATCGCCGTGAGCGGTCTGGAGCATTACGCCGTCATCGATACGGGCGATGTCCTGATGATCTGTCCGCGCGATGACAAGCACCTCAAGGAAATCACCTCTAACATCGGCCTGCCGGACTACGAAGAGTTCCGATAGTTTCGAAGCCCCTCAAGGGGCCTGGGGAGTACGCTCCCGGTGAATAGACTGGCGACGCAGCTCGCTGCGTCAAGGGGTCCGGAGAGTACGCTCCCCGGTGAATAAATAATTGGAGGGCTCCCAAGCGGGGGCCCTCCAATTTTATAGTGTGGGGTATCGACTACCAGCCAGGGTTCTGGCTGAGGGTCTTGCCGGCAGCAGAGTAAAGATCGATCTGTCCTGAAGGAACAGGATAGAGGTACTGGCGGGACTCGTAGAGTCTGGACTTGCCGGATGCGAAGCTGATATAGCCGTTCGCATCGACCTCTGCGCAGTCAGCTGTTCCGACTGTAGGCTCGTCTGCGATGTACGCGCCCTTAGTCTGCTCAGGATACTTGCTGGTATCGAGCTTGTCGAGCTGATGCCAACGGATGAGACACCAGTAGCGGTCATCGTTGTCATACATAAGCTCTACGCGGCGCTCACGGCGAACCTCCCAGATCAGGTTGCTTACACCCATATTGTTTGCAGGGTCAGCAGCTGGAGAAGCTGTGAGATGAGGCATACCTACGCGGTCACGAAGCTTGTTGATGGAAGCGTTGAGATCAGCGTCGGTGCAACTTCCGAGCTCTGCGCAAGCCTCAGCATAGTTGAGGTAGATGTTTGCGAGCCAGTAGATAGGAGCATCGGTATCGTTGGAGCCGGTCTGGTTTCTGTGGGAAACCTCGATGTCATCGTTGTCGAACTTGTAAACTCCGTAGCCGGTGCTGGAAGTGGTCTCCATACCGCCTGCTGAAGGAAGGTCGAAACGTGCATAGGCATTTCCCTTGTACATAAGGACAGGATCGACAGCGGCGGAGAGACGAGGGTCGCGAACTTCAAGAAGGTTCTTGATGCTGAGATGTCCGTCAGTGCCCATTACAGGATGGTCGGTCTTGTTCTTGGATGTAGTGGCGAGAGGCTTTCCGTCAGTGAACAGGTAGGAATCGAAGGCAGCCTTCGACATACCGCTCTGCATTGTGGAAGAGCAGGTGTAGTCGATGGTGGAGTGGCCGTACACACCGTAGAGATACTTCTTGTAGAGAATCATCTCCTTGTTTCCGGCGAGGTCCACAGAGTTGTAGTTGCCCTGATAGCTGGCGTTGAGAGAATACATCGAGTTGTTCATGATCGTCTGGCTGGCAGTCTTGCTCTCGGTGAGGAACTTGTTTGCGCGGGTAGCGTCTGCGGCCTTCTGTCCGTCAGCGGTAGAACGATACTTGCAGAATGTTCCTTCATAAAGGCAGATTTCAGACTTGATGGCCTGAGCTACAGCAGCGTTGAATGCTGTTCTGGAGCTTGCGTTCATAGTGATGTTCTCAACGGCGAAGTTGAGGTCCTCGAGAACCTTGTCCATAACGGCGTCACGGTCCTGACGCTCGCCATAGAGATAGAGTTCCTTGTCCTCATCGGTAACATCCAGAAGCTTGTCCACATAGATGATGTCTCCGAAAGCTCTCACGAGCTCATAGTGCTTGAGGGCTCTGTAGAGTCTTGCGACACCCAGCCAGTTGTTCTTGGCCGCGTCATCCATTGAGGAAATGTTAGGGATGCGCTCGATCATAAGGTTCGCCCGGCGGAGAGCCTGATAGTTGCTGTTCCAGAGTGAGCTGGATGCAGGGACGGTCTTGTAGTTCCAGTCGCTGAGGCCCACAACTCCCTGGTTGTCATTCAGTGTAGGGAAGTAGAAATCCCCGCTGTAACCGGTGAAAGTGCCGTAGAAGTTGTTTGCAAAGGCTTCAACGTTGGTTTCACTTGTCCAGAAATTTCCGTCAGTGAACTGGTCGAGAGGCTGTTTGTCCAGAATGTTGTCACATCCCGAGAAAACCAGTGCCGACAGAGCTAGTGTTGTATATAATATCTTTTTCATACTTCTTTGCAGTGTTTGAATTTAGAATGTAATCTGGATACCACAAGAATATGTGCGGAGCATAGGGTCTGTACGTCCCCAAACGCCATTGCCATAAGAACCTTCACCGGTGTTGATTTCAGGGTCAAGACCGTATTTGCTTGTGTGGTCGATAATGTTGAGTGCATTATAGATGCTGGCGTAAACTCTTACCTTGCTGATGCTTACCTTTTCGGTCAGAGCAGAAGGAAGTGTGTATCCGAGGGTGATGTTCTTCAGACGGAGGTATGCCATATTGACAAGGTACTTGGTCTGAGGGTAGAAGTTGGTGCTACCGTTGTCCAGAACAGAGATTGTGCCCTTAGCTGCGCCGCCGGAAGAAAGTCTAGGATAGGTTGCGCTCTGGTCGATCTTGCCTGCAGCGGCGTCCTCGTTGGTGATGTAGGAAGTCTGGTTCGAATAGAGAGCATCTGCACCGCGCATGAACGGCATTACGAATGCTGACTGTGTCCACATGCTTCTCTTGCCGACGCCCTGGAAATACAGGTCGAGGTCGAAGCCCTTCCAGTCACCGCCGATGCGGAAGCTGTACTGATAGCGAGGCTGTGTGTTACCGATAACGATGAGGTCACCGTGGTCATCCTCTGTGCCCTTGCCGCCGTCGATCACGCCGTTGCCGTCCTGATCCACGAACTTGATGTCACCGGGACCGAATACGAACTTGCCGGTCTGGAGGTTAACCTGGCTGGCTACGCCTTCAGCAGGAATGTAGTTACCCTTCGCGTCTGTTCCAGTGAAGTCTGAAGCCTCGAAGTATCTGTCGGTCTCGAATCCCCAGATGTCACCATAGGTCTTGCCGGAATAGTTGGAATTCAGAAGCTTGGTATCATTGTCCCACTCCTTGATGACGGTCTTGTAGTCAGCGAGGTTGGCGATTGCATAGACATTGATGCCGTTGAAGTTGTGATGCCAGTCGAGGGTGATTTCCCATCCGCGTGAGCGGAGTGTACCGGCATTCTCATAAGCTGCGGAAGCACCGAGCACCTGAGGCATTGTCTGACCGGGAGCGAGCATACCTTCGGTATCTCTCTGGAACCAGTCGAATGTGGCGTTCAGCTCACCGTTGAGGAAGCCGAGGTCGAGACCGATGTTGGTGGTGGCGAGGGTTTCCCAGGACAGTGTGGATGATACCATCTTAGGCATTCCGAATGTGTCAAGTTTCGTAGCGCCTGTTCCGAGCCAGCTGACATTTGCAGCCTGACGTGCGATGGTGGCGATGTACATATTGGAACCTACCTCCTGGTTACCGATTTCACCATAGGAAGCGCGGATCTTCGCATTGTTTACGATGCTCTTCGCAGGAGCGAAGAAAGGTTCCTCGGAGATTCTCCAACCAGCGGATGCTGAAGGGAAGAATGCCCAGCGGTTATTCTCAGGGAACTTGGATGAACCGTCATAACGGCCATTGAGCTCGAGGAGAAGTCTGTCCTTGTAGTTATAGTTGATTCTTCCGAAGAAACCGGCTGAACCTGTCTGGCTGTGGGAGTGTGAGAATCCGTTCTTCTTGTCGCTGTCGAGAGTGAGAGCGATTTCAGGAAGGTTGGTGTCGAGGAGGTTGTAGTATGTTCCCTTGAGCCACTCGTAGTCGGACTCGTCAGCGTTGAAACCGGCCATAATGTTGAAGTTATGGTTGCTGCCGATGCTGAACTCGTAGTTGCCGTAGATGTTGGTGTTGTAACCTCTTGTGTAAGAACGCTGAGCATTGATGTAAGTCGTGGTGCTCATCGTGCTCTCTGAAGGGGTGATGGACCAGGTGTTCATCAGATGTACAGGAAGGTTGACCTGCTTGTATCTCCAGTTGTTCTGGAGGTAGGTGAAGTCAGCATTGAGGGTCAGGCCCTTGGTGATGTTAATCTTCGTGAAAGCGCCGAGACGGAGGTTGTCAGTCTTGTTGGAGCCTTCACCTGCCTGCTTTCTGTAGGCGATGGCATTACGGCCGTCAAGACCGTTGCTGAAATAACCCCACGGGCCGAAGAAGGAACCCCAACGCCACATATACTGATATGTTCCCTGACGGAGGGCGTCGGTACAGTCTTCGTAATCCTTGTTCACATAGTTCATTCTCGCGCCAATCTGGAGCCAGTCTGTAACCTGTGTGCTGAGGTTGATGGTGGCGTTGTACTTCTGGAGTTTGTCAGGATTGAAGGTCATAAGACCCTGCTCCTTGTCATAACCGAAAGACATATAATAGTTGGTCTTTCCGGCGTTGCCCTGTACGGAGATCGTGTGGTTCTGTGAAGGGGCGGCGTTATTGTACATAATGCCTGCGACATCCCAGTCTGCTACGTAGCCGACACCAGGAATATAGTCGTCGCCTTCCACCATCTCACGATAGTCGGACTTGCCGCCGTGCTTGGTCTGCCAAGCCTGGACTGCAGAGATGAAAGCGTCGCTGTCGAGGTACATACCGAAGAGCTCACTTTCGACACCGTTTCTGGCGTTAACCTGGTTGAGACCGGTAATCTGCTCCATAACTGTAGGATAGTTCGGGAGGACGGTTGCCTGGCTCCAGGCGAAGTTGTTGGTGTAGTTCACCTGGATGTTCTCGGTGGTCTTTGCGGACTTGGTGGTGATGAGAACGACACCGAATGCAGCTCTGGTTCCGTAGATGGAAGAAGAGGATGCGTCCTTGAGCACGGAGATGCTCTCGATATCCTGGGTGTTCAGATAGGAGATATTGTCGATCGGAACGCCGTCCACTACATACAATGGAGTGGAAGTTGCGCTGTTCGAGAGGGTGCCGACGCCACGGATGACGATGGTAGGCTCATCTCCGATCTTACCGCTTGTGTTGAGGACGGTAAGGCCAGGGACAGCTCCCTGCAGGGCCTTTCCGAGGTCTGCGGTGGATTTTGCCTCGAGAGTCTTGCTGACATCGACTGTGGCGACAGAGCCCGTAAGGTTAGCCCTTCTCTGAGTACCGTAACCGACGACAACAGCGTCGCTGAGGAATTCGGCATCTTCCTCGAGGATGATTCTCATGGAACCGGTAGCCTTGACTACCTGTGACTTGTAGCCTACGAAAGTTACTTCCAGGGATGCACCTTCCTTGACGCGGAGAGCGAAGCTACCGTCAAGGCCGGACATAGTACCGTTCATCGTGCCTTTTTCCACGATGCTGGCACCCACAACACTCTGCCCCTGAACGTCCACGACTTTACCCGTGACATTCAGGTTCTGAGCCATCGCCATTCCCAGCGTGAGGAAGAGCGAGATTGTTGTCACAAGAATGCGACATAGTTTGTTAGAACCTTTCATAAATGAAATTTTAAGTTTTAATATAGCTAAACTAAACTGTTTCAGGCAGTGTTATAGATTGCAAATATAACCAAAGTCCGGGAATATCCTACCTTTCATTGAAAAATTTTTAAAACGATACCACAGGAATCCCACGGTTTTGTAAGAACATCCCCAAAAAAGCAAAAGAATTGTAAGGATTGGCCGCAGCTGCGGCCAATGCGGCTGCGGCCGCGGAAAGTGGCTGTGGGAAGTGGATGCGGGAAACGGCCGCGGAAAGCAGACACGAAAATTGGCTGGCGAAGTTTTCGCCAGCCAATTCAATGTTTGCCGCGCCCGTCCTATATATAAACAACTCCTGAGGAACGGAACTCCCGAATCGGAGCGCCCGTCCATCCGGGAACGTTCACGATGGACGATGTTTCCGAAAGACCGCACCCGTCCATTCTGGAGCATTCTCTATGGACGGAGCTTCGGGGCTGCGGTTAGGCCTTCGGGAAGAGAAGCCAGCAGAGCAGGTACGCGATCAGTCCGAAGCCGTAGCCGAATACGAGCACCAGCCAGATGATGCGGACGATAGTCGGGTCAATACCCAGATACTCAGCGACGCCGCCGCAAACGCCGGCAATCTTCCTGTTAGATGAAAGAGTGATTTTCTTAGACATATTCTGTTGATTTTGAGTTTTCCGGAAACAAAAGTACGAAAAAAACAACTGACTCTATTCACAAGGAATTGAAAACGGTGTGAAAATGGCCCCTTTTTCACACGGTACGGTAATTTCATAGCCTGCGGTGTGAAATAACCGTGGTTTTTCACACGGAATCCAAAGCCATCGGTATCGCCGAAGAGAATATTAACGGATAGCGGGCAAAAGTCGGCCGAATTTGATGTTTTAGGCGTCACTTAGAACTCAGAAATCTCCGTAGGAGAAATGTGAGGAAATACGGAAAGGTGTAGAATTTCCCGTTCCAGCCGATGTTCTTGTATCCCAGTTTGATGCCATAGCGGACGTCGGGGAAGGAGCTCCAGTCTACCAGATGATTAAGAGAGACCGTCGGTCCGTCATTCGCCTTTACTTCGACGGGGATAAGTGAGTCTGAATCCCTTACGAAGAAATCCATTTCGAGCGCCGGATTTTCCTTTTTGTAAAAATAGAGATTCTCATAACCGGATTTCACCAGCATCTCGCCGACAATATTCTCGTAAATGGCACCCTTATAAGTGCCGAAGTTCCTGTTTGCGCGAAGATCCTCCTGAGACTCTTCATCAAGTGAGGCTATAAGCAGTCCCGTGTCGTGATAATACACCTTGTAATTATGAGGATCGTAATTGCCCTTCAGGGGCAGTTCCACATTGCCCAGACAGTAGGCGACATTGATGACTCCTGCATTTCTGAGCCATTCCACACTTCCGATATAGTCACGGCTCCGTGCGTTTCCGGCTACCTTGGTAATCTGGAATTTTTTATTCTCTTTAGCAAGGAACGTGGATATATGATTGTATACGGCAAGGACCTTCGCCTTTTCTGTCCCCTTTGCATATTTGGTTATATCTTCTTCATAGTCTTTGAGAAGCTGACGCTGGAGAGAGAGCGTTCCCGAGAAGTTTCCGCGTTCTATAAAAGTCCTGATGACCTCAGGCATTCCGCCCAGGACCATATATTCTCTGAATATCCCCATCAGGGTATCCATTTCAAGAGCGGAGAACGGAGTCAGGCTTGCCATATGTGAGTAAAGGTCCTCTATCTGAGCTGCTGAATATCCTTTTGCCCAGAGGAATTCCTCGAAATCCATCGAGTGCATAGTGTAATCCTCCTTGTTACCGACTGCGTTGGACTCTATTTCCTCATAATAAATACCCATTAAAGAGCCTGAGCAGATGACGTCATAACGTCCGTCCTGTCGGAAGGATTTCAGGGATGTGGCACAGTCCGGGCATTTCTGAAGTTCATCAAAGAAGATAAGAGTCTCCCCCGGAATGAATTTCAGAGAAGGATCAAGGAGAGAAATGTTTTTCAGGATGGTATCGACCTCGTAACCGTCATCAAAGACAGTGCGGAATTTCTTCTGCAGCACGAAGTTGATTTCCACAAGGCTCCTGTAATTTGCCTTGCCGAAGGCCCGTATCGATTCCGATTTCCCGACCTGACGGGCTCCCTTTACGATTAGTGGCTTGCGTTCAGGATTCTCTTTCCATTCCAAAAGGACGTTATCTATCTTTCTCTTAAGAAGTTCCATAAAATAATTCACATTTTTCAAGCACAAAAATAGAATAATTTTCACATTTTATGGCCGAAATTTCGGCCAAATTTCACATTTTTCGGAAAGGGCTGCAAATGCGTGGGGAAGCATTGGACGCAGCGGGAGCTGCGGCCGCGGAGAATCAGAGCGAGTCGTAGAGTCTGGCGACTGCATCCACGGCGCGGCGCTTGCTCTCGTCGAGCACCGATATGTAGATTTGGGTGGTCTTTATACTCCTGTGCCCCAGGAGTTTACTGATTGTGCAGATATCCACGCCGGCACAGAGCAGATTCGTCGCGAAACTGTGGCGCGCAACGTGCGAGGTCAGCGTTTTCGGGATGCCGCTTTCGGCTGCCCAGAGCTTCAGCGTCCGCTCGAAAGTGCTGAGCGATTGACGGTAGCCGAAGACATTCCCGCGCTTGTCGCATTCCTGAGGAAGACAAGCTAACGCTTTCGCGTTCAATGGGATAGTGACCGACGCACGGGTCTTGATCTGGCAGATGGAAATCTCAGGCGAGTCACAGTCGATCCGAATGTCCTCCCATTTGAGCGCCACCAGGTCGGAATAGCGTAGACCTGTCCAGCAAGCAAAAAGAAACATCCTGCCTATCAGCGGATTGCGCACAGGCGTGGCTTCGAGACAGCGGATTTCCGCGAGCGTCAGGAATGCACGCGTGGTCTGTCTGCTCTTCGGAAGCTCACGGCGCGAGAGACGAAGGAACGGGGACGTGCCAAGCAGGCCGTCGCTGACTGCTGCCCGAAGCTGGCTGCCAAGAGCGGACACGTACGCGCAGACGCTGTTCTCGGAGAGACGGTACTCCCGCTTGCCGCGAGAGAATCTATTGGCTTTCAGCCAATTGATAAACGTTCTTATGTCTTCATCGCTCACTTCGCAGAGCCTCTTTTCGAAACCGAAACTTTGGAGTTTCTTTATCAGTTTTGAGAGAGTTTCGGCGTAAGAGATGGATCCGGTAGTGATGTAACGGGCCATACGGCTGCAAAGGTAATCGGTGAGACTGATGCCGGCAAAATCCGGGTTGAGTGTGGATTTGGTTTCTGGTAACATTTAGATATGTGTTTAAGCATTGTTCACTAAATGGAAATATTAAAAATAAGACCCATTTCTTGAATCTTCCGTGAAAGGTTCTAACAAACTATGTCGCATTCTTGTGACAACAATCTCGCTCTTCCT
>CAVCRS010000077.1:0-10909 GCA_963604635.1 Faecalibacillus sp. | reverse complement strand
GACTTTGTCCACAAAACACGCCCTATTTGAGGAGAAATTTATACGCTCCTGAAATTTATCCACAAAAAAACGTTTTTCTGAGGACAGACTTTCACGCCAGAGCGAATTGTCCGTGGAATGGCGGGGGTTTACGGACAAATTCTCAGCATACGAAAAAAGCCGCCCCGCAGGACGGCACAGATTAATGAATACAAAGCGCAATGCGCATCATCGCCAGGACATTCCTATATCCCAATGAATGGCGTACTTTGCAGCAGTTTTCTCTTTCGGAAGGTTGAACTCCTCAAGAATCAAGTCGTATGCCTGCGGATATTCCTCCAGCCACTTGCCGACAGCCACCTCATATGTATCGGTGTTTACGTTGTAAAACACTCGGCCTCTCGGCTTGTCCTGATACGCTCCCACAAAAGGCCCTTCTCCATTCCCGTGGTACTTCTGCTTTCTGTACTCCCTCTTCCAGACGTCTTCGTGCATCTCGGAACAGGTTATCCTGCCGTCCGACGCATTGGCCCAGGAGTAGTCGCTAACCTTATGGGACACGACTCCGAACAGTTCGTTGTTCGCTCTGTTATACCAGAAAATACCCACTTTGGGTTCATCGTCTTTACCTCTGTTGGCGGACATGAGAGCCATGACCGAAGCATATTCATCTTCAGAGAATGACTCAAGATTCAGACTTCCCGGCTTGACGTCCTTGTCTGCTTTATCTTTTTCAGTGAATGAAATCACCACAAGTCTTTCATTGTCAAAGATGTAATACAGTTCATCATTGGCTGAAAGCCGCCTCATCCATACGCCAACGTATTGGCCGGAAAGCCTGGTGGGTTCACCCAGTCCGGCGTCAGGGTGTTCAAGGGCATCGCGAAGAATCTCCTTGATTCTCGCCGCGTACTCGGGTCTGGAATTTTTCAGGACCTTGTATGCATCCAGGGCGCTCGGGAGAAATTCAAGTTTCATAGCTCGTCAATATCCACTGATACGGTCTTGCCTTCCTTAAGTTCGCCAAGGCCCTCAGCGAGGCTGCCTGACAGTTTCGGGGTCGATATGATTCTCTCCGTCTCCTTGATGGAGTTGTACTCGTCCAGAGAAATCAGAACAGCCGCGGTATTTCCCCGGTTGATAATCAGAGAGCCGGAGTTGTTTATGACCTCGTCAATATAGCGCTTGACATTGGCGCGGAATTCAGAAATGGTCGCTACAGTCATATTCTTAATTTTTTTACAAAGATATGTACAAAATTTTGTACATACAAAATATACCATCAGAATTATCTGTACCGGACGCGGGAAAGCATATACGGGAACACATCGGACTGCAGGTTATAAATTTTGCCTCGCAATTCCAAACTCCGCTCCCGCATTGGACGCGAAGCGGCCGGCTTCGCCGTCCAATGCGGGCTCAAAACTCCTCGCGCTCGCACACTCTTACTGCCCCGGTGCATCGAAATGACGGAAAAACGCCTAATGTCGGCACCTCGATGCACTTCGGAACATCGAGATGACGGATTTTCCATAATTTCCGGCACCTCGATGCACTCTGTTCGACTTTGTCCACAAAACACGCCCTATTTGAGGACAAATTTATACGCTCCTGAAATTTATCCACAAAAAAACGTTTTTCTGAGGACAAACCTTGAAAAATTGGAGAGATATCCACGAAAAAACGTTTTTCTGAGGACAAACTCCCATGCAAGGGCGATTTGTCCGGAAAATGACGGAGGTTACACCTGATTAACGACTATCACTTCCCTCCAGAAAGGCACCGCGAACAGTGTCTGGTTATGAAAGTTATGAAAGAAGATCTGCAATAACGCAGTAAGCGATAAGGGTCTGTTTCGAAAGTAATTTCGTCCATAAGTCGGGCATATGATCTACACCGGACTTCCGGATGGATATAACTCCGCCCATACTTGAACATCTTCCCCAAGAAACGGATTCCCTTACCGGCAGGGGCAAGATAAATTTTCCTCGGATGCAGCCTGAGCCCCAACTTCCTGTATAAAAAATCCCGAATCTTGGGAATGGCAGACAGAAGCTCATCTTTCGATTCTGACACCAGAAAGAAATCATCCACGTATCGCCCGTAATGTTTAATCTTCAATTCACGCTTGACGAAATTGTCCAAAGCAGAAAGATAAATATTACTGAACAGCTGTGATGTCAGATTGCCTATCGGAAGGCCACATCCTTCTGACGCAAAAAACAGGCTTTTGCTTTTCGGTATTTTATCCCAGTCGGGAAGTGGGCCTTTTCGATAGCACCCTCTCGTCGGATCATTAAAAATCACCTGTGACAATAGGCGCAAGGCCAGATTCAAATCAAAGGAACAGGAATGGTTACGTGCATACTCATTGAGAACGGATGAGATCATCTCATAAAGTCTGGTTCTGTTTATGCTCATGAAGTAGCCCTCAATGTCAAGTTTAAGGATGAAACAGGGCCTCGAGTAATTATCCGAGCAGGAACGCACATGATGCATAAGTCGCTTCTCTCCCAGACTCGTGCCTTTCCCATTGCGGCAAGAATACGAATCGTAAATGAATGTTCGTTCAAAAATCGGAGACAGCCAATTGAATAAAAGATGATGGACAATCCTGTCTCTGAATGATGCCGCAAACACCTCTCGCAGAACTGGATCCTTTATCACGAAACACATACTTCGCCCTATCCTGTACCGTCCTTCAGAAATTTCCCGATACAGGTCAATCAAATTTTCAGCAAGATTTCTTTCAAAGCGGACCTGTGACGGAGAAGATCTCTTATTCTGTCTGGCGCAATAATAAGCAAAGAAAAGGTCCAGCAGCAATGGGTCACAGTCAAACGACTGATGCTTGGAGACAACGGACTGACCTCCCGTTAGAACGGTTGTTGCTGTTCGATGGGTTGACGTTGCCATTACTGTTGAAGTTGAGGTAGTACGCGTTGTTACTGTTCGATGGATCAGGAGTAACTGACCAATAGTTGCCGTTGTTGCCGACGTTGTTCAGCACGCCACTATCGTTGTTCAGATAACCCGAAGCGGGATTATAGCAGCCTCTGATAGAATGCGAGGGAAGATTCTTCAAAATCCCCTGGCAGACCGGTCTGAAATCAGGCCGCAATGACCGTCCTTCCGGTGGCGGTGGGCTGCTGAATCAGTCATTCCCCGCGTACCTTAGCCATAGCCTTTCCGCGGAGTGCTGACAACTGATTGCTGATGGACACAATTCTTTCGCTGGACAGCGCAAAAGTATTCAGTGAAATTTCTTTCATATCTTTGAGCAACTGCAGAATGAACTCGACCTCCGAGGCATAACCCAGAGCAAGGTCAAGATGAGCGACCCTGTCAGGCACATCATACAGGACTCTCACAGCATAACTCAATTCGTAACACTTTTCTTTCAGACGCAGTCCTATGGAACTTGCGGCATTCTTAGAAATATTTTTGGAGAAATCCATAACTTGAAGAAGCAGGTCATAAGTGGTTTTATACACCGGAGCTTTTTCAATCATGGCCGTATTCGGAGTATAGTGATCACCCACATTGACAGCTACGACCTCCTTCCAATTCTGAAACGCGACCTCATCGAATTCGATTCTGGTATAGAATCTGACAATGCCATCAGAGACATTCTCATAGACGTAACCGCGCATCCATTTGGGCAAAGTCTGTTCGGGAAATCCGAGTGAAATCACGTCGCGATTGACGGTTTTTATGTAGCGTCTCGAGAGTTTGAACGGCTGAACAAGCGTGTGCACAAAGAAAGCGGAGCGGTCATAGGCTTTCATGAATATGCCTTCCCTATAAAGCCAGATGCTGTCAGTGTTTGAATCTTCTCTGTCAAGTATTTCTTTGAATGTCATATTGGGAAGCAGTTTTGAGATTTCACTTCCGCGCTAGGCGCAGAAGTGAAACCACTAAACTATCAGATTAATATTCTTGGAGACAACGGACTGACCTCCCGCTAGAACGGCCGTTGCTGCTCGATGGGTCGACGCTGCCACCACTGTCGAAGCCGAGGACGTACGCGCTGTAACTGAACGAAGGATCAGGAGTAACTGACCAATAGTAGCCGTAGTTGCCGACGTTGAGCAGCACGCCACTATCGAGGTTCAGATAACCCGAAGCGGGATACCAGATGGTTTCAGAAGAGCCAAAAACACCTCCGAAATTCAGGCCATAAGATTTGCTGGTGATTGTGAAATCAGTCGAAGATCCCTTAGCCGTGGCCCAGATTCCACTTGTCCCTCCATCTGGAACTCTCCATCCGACAGGACAAGGATCGTAAGCTGTTTTGCTCGAAGCCCAGCTGCCACCAGGCATATAGTTACTGTATCCTGTATAAAAAGTCGTAGGATTCTGCTCCGCCTTCGCTGGAGTTATCGACTCTCTGCTGGTGGACCAAGTGCCTGTCGAAACGGCCTGTGTGGCACTGCTGACTGAAGAGGAACCAAGGAACGGATCCTTTCTTCCCCACTGATAGAGAAGGCCCAGGGAACCTACCTCGCCCGGAGTTGCTGAAGTCGCGCCGAGGTTGCGGTCCATCATCGTTCCGGCATCGTTATAATACACCTGCTCCTTCCAGCCTTCGGAGGCGCACCAGATATGCCAGGACCAGAGAATTGTCCCAGAGGAATTCCTTACCGCGATGAGGGCGTTGCCTTCGGCAAAGGTGGCAGGTGTCGAAAAGCGGACATAGCCGTCACGATAGGAAACAGAAGAAATGAGGTCGCCGACATTCGGCGCAGTAGCAGTTCCGAAGGATTCCCAAAGAACCTCCACGCTTTTCACATTGCCGACCGTTGCATCTGTATTGCCCTGAACGGTCCTGAACTTGTAGTCACCGGCTTTCTGTATGAGGTAACAGTTTGCCGTCCCGGCTGCGGAGAGGTCTGTGTAAGTCTTGCCGTCATCCTCCTCGGAAGTGCTTCCGCCATCCCCGGAATCTCCACCGCTACTGCTTCCCGAGCCCGAGCTGTTCCAATCTTCAATCTCGCAGCCGATTTCGACCTTGATGGCGGTAGTGGAAGTATTGAGGGTGGCGGTGTAAGTATATGCCACTCCCGGACGGAAATTGAAGGTATCTTCAAGCATATAGGACACGCTCTTGGAATTGATTTCCAGAAGCGGAACAGAGGTCTCAAGCATCTGAGGGACTACTATGGCCTCGAAGACGACTGCATTCTCCCCGTTCACGGTCCTCAGGCCCAGCCTTTTCATTTTTATGCTTTTGGCCCCGCTGTAAGCATCCTTGACTACGGAGCCCTTTTCCAGATCAATCTGGGCATCGGCGACGGTACTGTGAATGAGCACCTCGGCATCTTCCGGAAGAGAGCCCACATAGGATTCACCTGCGACGATGCAGACGGTCAGTTTGCTCATTATATGTTTCATCTGAAGACTGACCGCCCCGTCCGTACGGCTGATTCCTGCCGCCTTCGCCCAGAGAACATCCGAAGCCTCATAGGCTCCCATCGTCTCTCCGTCAGCCTCTATGCCCTGGTCGGTCGCGACTGACCAGGGCTGTGAATTAACGTCGGTTATGATGCCTGTATACGGATAGTAGGCATAAACGTCAGCCTTCACATCTCCCCAATACAACTTCTGAGCAGGGGTCCAGTTCTGTCCGTCAAAAGTCAGAGCGAGATTGTTCGCCCTGTTTCCGGAAATCTGGAGCGGCGTAGGGGTAGAGGCATCGGCATAGTCGGTCACATAGATTCCAACCCTATCGCCAGTCTCGAAAGTGCTTGCAGTCGCCCTTGTGGAAAGGTCCGGCGAGAGCACCCTGAAACTCATTTCGCTGTTTATGCTGACCTGCTCTCCGGCAGGGGCTTTCTGACAGGCTGAGATAAGAAGGACAGCCGACGCCAGCACGGCTAAAGTTACATATATCTTTTTCATTGAGGCAAAGCATTAAAAATCACTAAGTTTAAAATCAGGCTTGGTTTCCATCAGCCTCGGAGGCAGCTGGTTGTAGGAGCCGTTGCCGGTGCTTGTCCGAGCATCCCAGGTCCAGATGTCAGAGCTTCTTACAGCCGTTGTCGTCAGAGCCTCCGCATCATTGGCCTTGAAGTCCTCGAAAGAGTACTGCTGCCCGGCGTAGTCCATAATGCGCTTTACTATAGCCTCGCGGGAAATCGCATTGTAATAAGCTATGTTATTGTGCATACAGCTGGTCGGCTCACTTCTGTAAACCCCACGGGTATGGAAGAACGCCCCCTCATAGACATCCACAGTGCTGGAGTACTGCGAATCGTAGATAAGGTGCGACCACGGTACGTCGTGCATACTTCCGCTGAGGGATATGTTGGCATAGTAGCCGAGAGCCTGCATTCTGTTGATTTCATCGACGTGGCCACAGCAGATGCATGCGCAGGACTGGATGAAAGCATTATGATAGATGTACTCGTCTGCAAGTTTTCCGAATCCGTGCCCTCCGGCCTCGTGATGAACAAGTCCACGGAAATCATACGGAGACGGATCTGTACTCATAGGGATAACTGCTACTGCCGAGCCGTCAGAGAACATATAGGTAAGTCCAGCGTAATCAGTACTGTTCTCGACCATCATTACGAGAGTCTTGCTGACATCACTCTTTCCCGTCGCAAGGCTTGCTGCCGCAAAGGTCGTGGTGAAGTCTGGCGATATGCCCTCATTAATGGTATATTGGCTACCGAAACGGGACTCACGGATGGTGTTTACCGTTCCCATCCCGCTGTCCGGGGACATTCCGAAGACGACATAGACATTAAAGTAATCCTTGTAAGTCTTGTATGGCTCAATGTCGAAGAAATATTCGTAGGCATTCTGCATCGCCTCCAGATAACTGCCTTCGCTTATATCCTTGGCATCGAAACAGTCTCCGAGAATGACAATGTCCACGCCACTACCTTTGGAAGCTGTCTGAAGCGTCAGCACATTCCTGTCACCATACTGGTAGTCATACTGTTCCACCGCCATCTTCACGCGGTAATCGGCCCCATCGAGAAGGAACACGACTTCTCCGCTGCGGTTCCCTGCTCCCGTCGCAAGTGCGGTAGTAGAGATACTAACATCGACCTTGGAAAGCGCTGTACCAGCATCAGCATTGCCCGAAGAAGGGCTCACTTCCACCCAGTCAGGCTTGGACTCTACGCTCCAAGCACTGCCTGCAGGAACGCGGAGGATAAAATCCTTCGAAGCCGCGGCGTTCAGAGTTCTGAAACGGCTTCTACTGATAGAGAACTCCTTATGGGCAGAGAAGCGTTTGAACTCGCTCCAATAATTCGCATTTCTGTACAGAGCCACCGAGGCATCTGGAACCTCGACAGTAAAGTTATCTTTAGCTACGCCACTGAAACTGCTGGAATTGATAGTAGGCGGATTCTTTGCATTGCAGACAATGGATGTAATACCCGAACAGCCGCTGAATGCACCCGCCTCGATCACCTCGACATCCTTATGCAGGACCACTCCTTCCAGACCTGAACAGCCTGAAAATAGTGTGGCAGGAATTGCCGCTATGTTAGAAGGAATAGTAACTGTTCCGCTTAGACGCCAGCAACCGCTGAAAGCAGAACTGCCCAGAGAAGTCAATTCTTTAGGAAGTACCAGAGTCCCATTGAATAAAGTACTACCGAAAGCACTGCTGCTGATAGTCGTAACGCTCTCCGGGATTATCAGTTCGCCCTTCAGCTTCGTTCCACAAAATGCTTCTGAGCCAATCGTTTCCAGACCGCTCGGCAAAGTAAGCGTTCCGGATAATCCTGTATAGGAGAAAGCACCAGATGCTATTTCTTTTATCTGACTCGGGATGACAAGAGAACCGCTGAGACTGCCGCAACCATAAAATGCCTTTGAGCCTATCGATTCCAGTTTCTCAGGGAATACAAGATTACCGCTGATTGCAGAAGAAGAGAATGCAGAAGAGCCAATTATTCTCAAAGACTCAGGGAAAGATATCTCACACATCAAACTCTTGCAAGAGCTAAAAGCACCTGAGCCAATCTCTTCAAGAGTAGACGGGAAACTGACTTTGGTGATTTTGGTGCTACTGAATCCCGAAACATATTTCAAGCCTTCCGGAAGTATGACCGTACCCGTCAGAGATGTAGAGTTGAAAGCGCCATCCTCGATACGTTCGAGCTTGTCAGGCAGGAAACATTTGATCAGAGTCGTTTTCCCGGAAAAAGCAGATCCAGGAATATAATACACTCCACCGATCTTACTCTCCACCTCCTTGAGATTCACTCTCTGGAGCGAAGTCATTTTGTCTCTCATATAATAATAGTCGGCCGCATTAATGGCACCTGTCAGCTTCAGGTTCTTGATCTTCGTAGGATCCATTTCCAGACGGTCCACGATCGTGGACTCAAGGCGTCCGGCTATAGCATTGTTAATTACCACATATTCCCTGGCATCATCACCGTGAGACACGTTGTCCGCCTCCCAGGCGCTGATGTTTACGCCAGAAAGTTCTATTTCGTACTCACCTGTCGCAGTTTTCTTATTCAGGCTAAGGTCAAAGGTCGTTATCTTGCCGGCCAGATACTCGGTAGCGACATCGCGCACAAACTGGCGCGGAGAGCCGTCGACTGTTATGACAAGCACCTGCTTTCCCGCCTCCACAGTCTGAGGCACTACTATGGCTCTGTACTCTCCGTTATCGTCCATAGGAACGATACCGGAAAGAGGCGCCTCTCCATCAGGAGTCACGGTGCCCGTGGCAAGGTCGATAGTGGATTTTCGAATGGTATTTGTGATAAGGACCGCCTTGCTTACCGCAGCGTACTCTTCGTCACTGTCCCAGCCGGAGCCTTTTGCGAACCGAACACGGGCGCAGGACATCATATGGCGGAAAGTGAGGATGACCTTGGAAGAAGTAGGGGTCACATTGGCCGTCTTGGCCCAGAGAAAATCAGACGACTCATACGGAGCGAGCTGCCCCTGCTCCGCGTCCTTGGACTGGTCTCTGGCGACCTCGTAAGGGTATGCCGCGACGGAAGTCGGATCGGCGTACGGATAGTAGCCGTAGAAGTCCACCTTGGTGTCATTGTCCTTGTAGAACACATCGTAGTCGGACACCCATTCTCCGTCCTCCGAATAGCGGAATTTTACATTGTCGGCCTGGTTGTCCTCCAGTTTGAGTGTACCCGGGGTCTCTCCGTCATAGTTTACGATGAAGACTCCGACTTCGTCGTTGGTGCAGAAGCCGTCTGTGGTAACCCTGGTCGCCGGCTGCTGCTGGATGTCACCGTAAATCTGAACCTTGTAGGCACTTTCGGCGGGGTCCTCCGGCCGTATGCCTCTCTCATCGACTTGGCAGGCCTGGAAGAGAGCCAAACCTGCAAGCGCCAAATAAAATAGCTGGTTTTTCATAAATATGTGGTGTTGTTTTGTTAAATCTCTCCTTCTATGACAGTTCCCTTGCCCCACGAATCGAGACTCCCGGACTCGAAGGTCAGGCCGTCGTCGCGGTTTGTCAATTTGGAGAACTGATTCCTGCCGAGAGTGAAGGACTTGGAATAAGTAAACGTAGCGTGCGTGCTTTCCTTATAATAGGTAATAGAAAGTCCGCTTGTGAACGCAGTAGGGAATAAGACGAAGTAGTAAGTCACGCCGGGCGTAAAGCATCCTCCGTCCGGAGCGTACATCAGAAGCTCCGTTTCCCCGAATTCGACGGATTCGACTTTAGGGACCGATTCCATCGAAATCTTGGCCTTGCCTGCTATGTACTCGCCGTTGTTTCCCTTCAGGGAGACGGCTTTGATATCATCAGAAGCCACAGTAAATCTTATACTTGCGCACGGATTATAGAAGGTCAGGTAGAAATTCCTTGACCTTGCGATCTGAGGGAAGAGTTCCTTTGCGAAAGTGTTTTCAGTCGCTGCCTGTTCAGACTGGAGCGTATAGTAAACATAAGTTCCGTCACAGGTGGTAGTCGATTTGTAGGGGTAAACTCCCCAGAGGCTGGTATCATCAGTGAGGCCCTCTCCACCGCCTACGGCGACATTTATGGAGCCTTGGAATTTGGCTATTTTCCCGGACTCTTCAGTAACGAATCTGCTGCTGACAGATTCTCCGAAAAACAGGTTTATGGCATCGGATGCAGTCCATTGGATGTCCGTAGCATCGTTGTTTATAACTGCATTTCTCGTTTCAGGTCCATCTTCCAGTGAAGCATAAACTGTTTGCAACGTAACAAGATCTGACTGCTCCATCATATTCTGACTACAGGAGATGAGTATACAAGTCAGCAGGATCAGAGTAAGCGATTTTTCCATAAAGACTATTCCAATTCGCCAATGTCTACTCCACCTTCGCTCTCTCCCGGCTTCAGGGAAGGGTTTTGAAGGAACGTGCCATCTATTTCGAATTTGACATCCTCTGACTCCGGTGCGATGTACATCGCCAGTTTTTTAGTTTCCATAAGTTATTTTTCATTCGCCTGCGCTCCGACAAGCATTTATAACAACAAGAAAGTGTGGAGCTAATCCGGCCATCTGTCAGAAGGTTGTGGTAGAACCCGAAAGAAGATGGACTGAACAATCCCCACACCCGTATGGCCAGAGTGATGAATACACGCAAGCGAATACAGATGATGGCGCCGTCGTCCTACCTCTCTTTCGTTGAAAACTACCACATTTTCTGACGAGGATAGTGCGAAAACACTTTCATCAATATGTCCGTCTCAGGCTATTTTGCCTAAAACGCCTCAAATATAGATATATTATTTTGATTTCCAAACCGCAAGAAAGCCACAAAAACAAAAAAGCCGGCTGAAAATTGCTTTCCAGCCGGCATATAAGGATTACTGTAAATATTTACTGCTCATCCGGAGCGTCAGGGCCGTTGCCCTGCGGGTTCTGAGGACCGTACTGAGGACCCTGCGGACCGCCCTGAGGACCCTGGGCGCCACCCTGGGCAGCCTTGGCCATATCCTCGGAAGCGG
>CAVCRS010000076.1:0-11010 GCA_963604635.1 Faecalibacillus sp. | reverse complement strand
AAACCCCATGTTTCACGGACAAACCATAGTTCTGCCTCACTTTGTCCGTAAAAACCGCCCTTTTACCGGACAAACCTACTTTTGAGTTACGCTCTCTTGGCGGAAAGCGGAAAAAGGGTGTCGATTTCATATCGGCTCAGGCCGAGCACGCGACGGATCTGCTCATTCGAGGAGCGGAAGTCTCGGCGAAGGCGCCGGGCCAGGTCCAGTTTCTGGGCCTGCGACAGATTCCGGACCTTGTCGGTCCCATAATCAGATGTAAGGATTCTGGACAGCTGTGCAAATACTTCCATATCCGTAAGGAATTCACTGTCATTTAATTCGGTGGCGAGCTCGGCATAGGATTCCATATTCTTGCTGACCAGCGCGAAATAATGCTGGGCATCCCTGAAGATGGACATCCCGAACTTTATGGCGCAATATGATGGCGGAGAAATGAAGCCGTTGAAAACGCGCCACTCTTTCTGCACTTCCGGAGTCCGGCAGTGGAACATCACCCTCAATTCATCATACTTGACAATGTCTATCGCCGTATCTGTCCAATCCATAAAATAATACCTTCCGCTTCCCCACGGATAACTGAATGGGGTGTGCCCGGGATTTGCCACATAGCCGTTCCTGTGCACATATACGATATGGTTACGAAGAGATCTCAAATCCTCTATCGCCTTGATACCCAGACTGGTATTCTTCAGGGAAGGAAACAGCCGGGACAACTTGCGGAAAATGAAATCCCAGAATGACCGGACATCTGTTTCGGTGCCCGAAACCACAAAATGGAAGTGGTTGTCCATCACCTCGAATGCGATGATTTTCAGCGCAGGGTGATGCCCGGCCGCCAGAGCCACAACATTCATCGCAAATCTGAAGTCATCATCAGTCGCGAAAATCATGGAAGTGTCCTTGCCGGATGTGAATGCGTGCCAGTATTGCCCTCCAGACCAGAAGCTGGCTTCGCAGAATTTTTCTTGTTCAGAAGCTTTCATAGTTCATATCAATTTTTGTCCGTAAATATACGCGTTTTTCCGGACGAATCCTATCCTAATCTCACTTTGTCCGTAAAAACCCCGTGTTTCCCGGACAAACCATAGTTCTGCCTCACTTTGTCCGTAAAAACCCCGTGTTTCCCGGACAACCAGCCAGAACGCCTCGAGCCGTTCGTGGAGGCCCGGGGCTTCCACGACAAAATAGTCCTGCATTGGCCACAGGCCTAGCCGCGGTCCATTTCGCGGCGGATGTCCTTTTCCTTGATGTTCTGACGCTTGTCGTACTCGCGCTTGCCTTTCGCGAGAGCAATGTGAAGCTTCGCGTAGCCATTGTCCGCGATGAAGGCGCGGACGGCCACGATGGTGAGACCCTTGAGCTTCACGGACTGCTGAAGATGACGCAGTTCGCGCTTGGTGAGAAGAAGTTTGCGGTCGCGCGCAGGCTCGTGAACATTCCACGAACCCCAGAAGTAGGTGGAGATGTTCATTCCGCGCACGTACAGTTCGCCGTTCACGAAGTAGCAGTAGGCGTCGGAGAGGGACGCCTTGCCCGCGCGCAGGGACTTGATTTCGGTCCCCGCGAGCACGATGCCCGCAGTGTAGTTTTCGAGGAACTCGTAGTCGAACGAGGCCCTGCGGTTCTTTATCTGTATGGTGCTCTTCGCTTTAGGCATAAGTTGTTAATTTCAGCATCGTGCGACTTTCCGCCCGAGCTCAGTTGTCTATTCACCGGGGAGCGGACTCCCCGGACCACGCTGTGCGCGGCCACAGCTATCCATTTACCGGGGGCCGTATCCCCCGGACCCCTTGAGTCGCTCCGCGCTTCGCGAAGCTTCCGTCTATTCACCGGGGAGCGGACTCCCCGGACCCCTTGAAGGAGCTTCGAAACCGTCAGAGGCGGCCGGCCGGAGCCGGCCAATCCGGTAGCGGCGCACAGCGCGTGACAGCATTGGACGCGTCAGCGGCCGGGGACGGGATTGGCCGAAGGCCGGAAAAATCGCTGCATATTAGATGCCAAAAGCTTCGCGAATGTTGCTTACGGCGTCAAGTTTTTCCCAGGCGAAGAATTCCACTTCGCGCTCGACCTCGCGGCCGCCGCGGATGAGCTTCATCACTTTTGTGTAAGGCTTGCGTCCGAAATGGCCGTAGCTGGCGGTCGGCTCGTAGATCGGGTTCTTCAGGCCGAAGCGGCTGATGATTTTCGCAGGCCTCAGGTCGAAGAGCTCGGAGATTTTCCGGGCAATCTCGGCGTCCTCGAAGCGGGACGTGCCACGAGTATCTACATAGATGCTGACAGGTTCCGCCACGCCGATGGCATAGGAGAGCTGTACGAGCATTTCATCAGCCACGCCGGCGGCTACCATATTCTTCGCAATCCAGCGGGCTGCATACGCGGCGCTACGGTCGACCTTCGAAGGGTCCTTGCCGGAGAATGCCCCGCCGCCGTGCGCGCCCTTGCCGCCGTAGGTGTCGACGATGATCTTGCGCCCTGTCAGACCGGTGTCGCCGTGAGGTCCGCCAATCACGAATTTGCCCGTAGGGTTCACCAGGAGGCGGAAATCTTTATTGAACAGCTCGGCGGTCTGTGCCGGCAGAGTCGCAATCACGCGCGGAAGAAGAATCTCGCGAACGTCGCGGGTGATACGCTCGTGCATCGCCCCATCGCTGTCGAACTCGTCGTGCTGGGTGGAGAGCACTATCGTGTGCACGCGCACAGGAACGTTGTGCTCATCGTACTCGATTGTGTACTGCGACTTCGAATCAGGGCGGAGGTAAGGCATAAGCTTGCCTTCGCGGCGGATTCCCGCCAATACCTGAAGCGTCCTGTGGGAGAGTGCGAGCGGGAGAGGCATATACTCCTCGGTGTCGCGGCAGGCGTAGCCGAACATCATTCCCTGGTCGCCGGCGCCCTGCTCCTCCTCGGTTTCGCGGATGACTCCGCGGCTGATGTCGGCGCTCTGCTCGTGGATGGCGCTGAGCACGCCGCAGCTGTCGCCGCTGAACATATAATCGGCCTTGTTGTAGCCGATTCGGTTTATGACTTCACGCACCGTGTGCTGAATGTCAACGTAAGCGTCTTCTGAACGAACTTCACCGCCTACGACCACCAGACCTGTGCTGCAGAAGGTCTCGCAGGCCACTCTGGCCTCGGGATCCTGACGCAGGAACTCATCGAGAATGGCATCTGAAATCTGGTCCGAAACCTTGTCCGGATGTCCTTCGGATACTGACTCGCTAGTAAACAAATAGTTCATGCAATTTAACCCGTTTCGCAGGTTTGTGTCTCTCGAGCATAGTGCGTCCTGCGAAACTTGTTGTTACTGCGAACTATTGCTCATCTACGTTACCCCATCCCTAAATCCCTTCCCTCGGGGAAGGGGCTTCGCCCCTTTATTGCTCATCTACGTTACCCCATCCCTAAATCCCTTCCCTCGGGGAAGGGGCTTCGCCCCTTTATTGCTCATCTACGTTACCCCATCCCTAAATCCCTTCCCTCGGGGAAGGGACTTGCTATCGGCACTGCGTGCCTCAAAGTGCCGGTCAGGAGAACAATTCCGTCGTACAGGAAATAAAAAATCTCCAACGTACGCGCAACGTGGAGATACACCAAAAAAGATATGAATTTTTTAGCATTTTTTAGTGTGGTTGCAAGCAAGCAAATCTCTCCACAATTGTGGCTGCAAAGGTAGATATAATTTCTGAATATGCAAGAGAGTTTATGCCCGGGGTGCGGGAATCTCGGGGATTGCCGGTCGCGGTCAGGCCTTGCGGCCAATGCGGGACTGTTTTGTCCGGAGAAACTGGGGATTTTACGGACAAGTCGGGGCTTTCTGGCGGTTTGTCCGGAGAAAGCAGGGTTTTTACGGACAAAGTGAGACGGGGCGACAGTTTGTCCGTGAAATGTGAGGTTTTTACGGACAAGTCGGGGATTCTCGAAGATTTGTCCTCAGAAAGGGCGGTTTTTACGGACAAAGTGACGGTTTGTTAAATTTCAGTTACTAAAACGAATAATTTTTTTCAGCGTTGATTTTTTGAGTAACTTTGCGCCCGGAAAATTACTGTTCAAACTTATAGATATTATGCACAAATTCTTCAAAATCCTGCTGTCAGTTCTGGCAGTAGTGTCTTTTGTTGTGTCTGCGTCCGCGCAGGTGACTACTTCTTCATTGAACGGCAAGGTTGCCGACGCCAATGGAGAACCTATTCCTGGTGCGACAGTGATCGCTGTTCACACGCCATCAGGTACTCAGTATTTTGCAGTCGTCAACGCTGAAGGCCGTTACTTCATCAACGGTATGCGTTCCGGCGGTCCTTACTCTGTAGAGGTCAGCTGTCTCGGCTATCAGACCGTTACCTACACTGACATCACCCTCCAGCTCGCCGAGCCGTTCAGCCTCAGCGCCACCCTGAAGGAAGACAACGAGATGCTCTCGGAGTCAGTGGTAATATCTACGGCAAATTCCAAGTTCGCTGTCGAGAAAACAGGTGCTGCGACCAATATCAACAACAAGCAGATCACCTCTCTCCCTACCGTCAGCAGAAGCATCACCGACGTGACCCGTCTCTCACCTTACGGCGGCAACGGAATGAGCTTCGCAGGCGCTGACGGCCGTACGGCCAATTTCACCGTCGACGGTGCGAACTTCAACAACAACTTCGGCCTGAGCGAGAACCTCCCGGGCGGCGGCAACCCTATCTCCATCGACGCCATCGAGGAACTCCAGGTCGTCATCTCCCCTTATGATGTCCGTCAGTCCAACTTCATCGGCGGCGGCGTGAACGCCATCACCAAGTCCGGTACCAACACTTTCAAGGGTACCGCCTATGTATATCACCGCAACGAGAATATGCGCGGTGACACCGTGGACGGCGAGACCGTTTCCGGTGCCCGTGATACGGACCGCAATACCATTTACGGATTCACCCTCGGCGGCCCTATCATCAAGAACAAACTCTTCTTCTTTGTAAACTATGAGGGAACCAAGACCCCTACCGTTGCCAACCGCTGGAGAGGATCTTCCGACGGTATCGGTGACTCCGACCAGTATATTTCCCGCACCAAGCTCTCCGATCTCCAGAAAGTTTCCGAGTTTGTAAAGAGCGAATACGGTTATGATACAGGCTCCTGGACAGACTTCCCTGCAGATGAGAGCAACCAGAAAGTTCTCGCCCGCATCGACTGGAATATCAATGACAAGCATCACCTTGCCCTCCGTTACAACTACACCCTGAACAAGGCCTGGAACTCTCCGAACTCTTCTTCAATGGACGGTGGTCCGCGCTCTTCATACGGCCGTACATCCCTCTACGCTATGTCTTATGCGAACTCGATGTACTCTATCGACAACCTCGTGAACACCTGGTCTCTCGATCTCAACAGCCGCATAAACGACAAACTCTCCAACCAGTTCCTCGCCACCTATTCCAAACTCGACGATATCCGCGGAACCAACTCTTCAGAGTTCCCGTTCATCGACATTATGGACGGCGGTCAGACAAATCCTGACGGAGTTACCGCTTCTGCCGGCACTAACACCTACATCGCCCTCGGTTACGAGCTCTTCACCTGGAACAACGCCGTTCACAATACCGTGGCTTCCGTCAAGGATGACCTCACCTGGTATCTCGGCACACACAAGGTAATGGTCGGCGCCAATTTCGAGTATCAGATGGCTGACAACAGCTATATGCGTAACGGTACCGGTTACTACCGCTATGACTCCGTCGATGATTTCCTCAACAAGAAGGCCCCTTCGATTGTCTGCCTCACCTACGGTTATGACGGCGAAATCAATCCTGCAGCCCGCGTACGTTTCTACAAGGCTGGTCTTTACAGTCAGGATGACTGGTCAGTAAACGACAAGCTCAAGCTTACCTACGGCCTTCGTCTCGACGGTCTGTTCTTCAGCAATCAGGACATTATGACCAACAACGCGATTTACAACCTTGATTACGATGGACACCACATTGACACCGGCAGCTGGCCGCTGCCGAATGTAACCGTTTCTCCACGTGTAGGTTTCACCTGGGATGTCCGCGGTGACAAGAGCCTCAAGGTTCGCGGCGGTACCGGTTTCTTCTCAGGCCGTCTGCCTCTCGTATTCTTCACCAATATGCCTACCAACTCCGGTATGGTTCAGTATCAGGCCAAGATCAATGCTACCGGCGCTAACGGTGGTACCAAGACTGACATGAGCCAGTTCGCAGGTGGCGTCCTCAACCGTGAGGCCCTCTACAACAAGCTCGTTTCCATGGGTTATCCTGAGACTATCAAACCTGAGGACGGAACAGCTCCTTCAGAGATCTCCGCTGTGGATCCTAACTTCAAGATGCCACAGGTTTGGAAGACTTCTCTCGCTGTCGATTACTCATTCCCTACATCCTTCCCATTCTCCATCACTGCTGAGGGTATCTTCAACAAGACCATCAACGGCGTCTGCCTGACAGACTGGAGCATCAAGGGCACAGAGGGCTTCGCAAGATTCAACGGCGCTGACAACCGCGCCATATACTCCGACTATAAGCTTACCTACGAGAAGAACGGCAAGACCACCAATATGCCTAACGCCTACGTTCTCGAGAACACCAACAAGGGTTACGGCTATTCAGCCAATGTTACCTTGAATATGCGTCCTGTAGAGGGCCTCAGCCTTATGGCTGCTTACACCCACACAGTCAGCAAGGAGCTCACCGGTATGCCTGGTTCCAACGCTTCTTCAGTTCTGAACTATATGGCCACAGTGAACGGTCCTAACGATCCGGGTCTGCACAACTCCGAGTATGTTACTCCTGACCGCGTCGTCGCTTCCCTCACCCACGACGGAAAGAACGATCACTTCAGCGTCATCTATGAGGCCTGGAGAGGTGGCTACAACTACTCTTATATGACCGTGAACGACATCAACGGTGACGGTTACAACTACGATTCCATCTACATCCCTACAGACAGCGAGGTGGAGAACAACGAGTTCCGCTTCGTCTCCACAGACGACCGTGACCGCTTCATGGCTTACGTCCACAAGGACAAGTATCTCAGCAAGCATCAGGGCGAGTACGCAGAGGCTTACAGCGTATATTCCCCGTGGGTTCACAGAGTTGACCTCAGTTACAAGCACGATTTCAGACTCAACATCTTCGGCCAGACCAACACTCTCCAGCTCAGCTTCGACATCAAGAATGTCCTCAACCTCTTCAACTCCAGCTGGGGCGTGAGCAAGTATATGAACTCCGCTCTCGGAGAGGGCCGCATCCTCAAGTATGAAGGTGTGGACGCAGAGGGTTACGCTACATTCTCCACAGCAAAGGCTTATGGTGCCGACACCGAGACCTTCGTTCCTTATCACGCTATCGGCCAGTGCTGGTATGCGTCCGTCGGTCTTAAGTATATGTTCAATTAATTATTATTCCGCAGGATATGAAACTTAAATATATTATCACTACTGTTCTCGCAGCTCTCGCGCTTACCACGGGCTGTGTAGAAGACCTCGAGAGACATCTCGATGAGGTGCAGGTGTCGTCATCCTATGTGGCTCTTCCTGCAGAAGGTGGTTCCCAGACCATCACCGTAACATCCACAGCAGACTGGAAGTTCTCAGAAATTCCGGACTGGCTGACCATCTCTCCTGAATCCGGTGCTGCCGGCGAAACCGCTGTTACTTTCTCTGCCGGCAAGGCTACCTCCACAAACGAGGCTACAGTATATCTCAACGTTTACCAGAAATCGCAGCTCATCAATGTCATCCAGATGACGGAGAAGGTAGAAACTCCTCTGTCCACCTGTAAAGAGGTGAACAGCGGTGAGGACGGCGTTACATACCGTATCAAGGGTGCTGTCAAGAACATCAGCAACACCACTTACGGCAACTATTATGTAAATGACGGCACCGATGAGGTTTATGTATATGGTACTCTTGATGCCACCGGTGCTGAGAAGAACTTCTCAAGCCTCGGAATCAGCGAAGGCGACATAGTTACCGTCGAAGGCCCTAGAGTGACCTACAGCGGAACCGTCGAACTCAAAAACGTTACCGTAATTTCCATCGAGAAGTCCCTTATCAAGGTCGACAGCGTCGAGCCTGAGTCCGCAGAGCTCCCTATCGAGGGCGGCGAGTTCACCGTTAACCTCAGCTGCTCAGGCGAGGGCGTGAGCGCAAGCGTCCCTGAATCTGCCAAGTCCTGGCTCACAATCAAGTCCGTCAGCGCTTCCGACAAGAAGGCTGTCGTAGTCTTCACGGCTTCCGCCAATGCGGGCGGTGACCGTTCCACAACCGTTGAATTCACCACCACTTCAGACGGCAAGGATTATTCAGCTACCACAACCCTCGCCCAGAAGGGTTCCATCATCGAGACCACCATCGACAATATCCTCGCAGCAGAGGATGGCGACACCCAGTACAGAGTTACCGGTTACATCACTTCCGAAAAGGACAGCGAGTATGGCAACATCTATATCAAGGATGCTACAGGTGAGATTTACATCTACGGCGTTCTGGACAGCAAGGGCCAGACCAAGCAGTGGAAGAATATGGGCATCAACGTGGGTGACATCGTTACCGTCGTAGGCCCTAAGGCTTCTTACAATGATGCAGCTCAGCTCAAGAATGTCAGCATCGAGAAGCATTACGCAGTAAAGGACATCTCCCTTGCCGATTTCCGCAATCTCACAGATGACAAGACCACTTATTACAGAATTTCCGGTACCGTAGCCAAGAGCACAGAGGAAAATACCAAGTTCGATCTCGAAACCTATGGCAATTTCGCTCTCACAGACGGCACTACTGAGGTTTATGTCTATGGCGTCAGAACAGGTTGGGGCGGAGCCAAGGGCCAGTTCGGCACTCTCGGAGTAAAGGAGGGCGACAAGCTCACCATTGTCTGCTACAAGACCAGCTACAACGACCTTATCGAGGCTGACGGCTGCTTCTACATCTCTCACGAGGCCGGTGCAGTCGAGCCGGATCCGGAACCGGATCCGGAACCGTCTATCGTTGACGCTACGGTGGATCAGATTCTCGCAGCCGAAGACGGCGACACCCAGTACAGAGTAACAGGTTATATATCTTCCGTAAAGAACACTACATACGGCAACTATAACATCAAGGATGCTACAGGTGAGGTGCTGGTATATGGTACACTCGACGCAAGCGGTGCGTCCAAGAACTTCTCAAGCCTCGGAATCAACGAGGGTGACATCGTTACCGTCGTAGGCCCTAAGTCTTCTTACAACGGCACAGCGCAGCTGAAGAATGTCACCGTAGAGTCCCACAAGGCTGTTGCAGACATCACAGTCGCTGATTTCGTTGCCAAGGATGACAACAGCGAAGTTTACTATCGCATCAAGGGTACCGTAAGCGGAGTCAAGGATACCGACAGCTATGGCAACATCTACGTTGCAGACGAAACCGGTTCCGTATATGTTTACGGTATCGTCGCAGGTTGGGGCGGCGCCAAGAAGCAGTTCCAGACTCTCGGAATCAAGGATGGCGACATCCTCACACTCGTAGGAAACGTCGGCTCCTACAAGGGCACAAAGCAGGTTGCCAACGCATTCTTCGTAGCGAAGGAAGAAGGCAAGCCGGGTACTGACGAGCCAAGCACGGACAACCCTTATTCCATCGACCTGAGCTACACTCTCGGAACCAATGCCTATGATGACGGCGTTGCCACCATCAACGGTGTAAAGGACCAGAAGGTCCTCAAGATCGGAACCAGCAAGGCAGCCGGCAGCATCACGATAACCATCCCGGCAGGCACAAAGAAGGTTTCCTTCTACGCCATTGCCTGGAAGGGTAACGCCACCACTCTTACTTTCTCAATGGGCGGAACCGTAGTCGCAGAACAGGCTATCGCCGCAAATGATGGTGCGACATCAAACTCTCCTTACACCATCACCGTTGCCGATACTGACAAATACGAATTCTCAATCCCTGTAGATCTCACAGTGGACACACCTATCACCATTTCCACAAAGGAAGGTGCCAAACCGCGTGCAATCTTCTTCGGCCTCAAGAAGTAAGACTCTCGCGAAATAATACACTCAAAGCAGGCTGGACCCACCGTCCAGCCTGCTTTTTTTCTTTCACTCCGCAGTTTTTTAGCGTTTTGCTCTGCAACTTTTGGTTTTTTAGTGGAGCGATTTGCAGTTTTCGGCATTTGTTCATATCTTTGACTCTCGTTATAACGAGAGTTTTTATGAAAATTGACCTGTATCACGGTTCTCCGAGGGTCATAGAAAGGCCTGAGTTCGGGGCGGGAAATCCCCATAACGATTACGGGCTTGGATTTTACTGTACGGAGAATGTGGAGATTGCCAAGGAGTGGTCCTGCAGTGAGAACACTGACGGATTTGCAAACAGGTACATCCTCGAGACATCCGGGCTTGTCACTCTGAACCTGTCCGGAGGGGAATATCATGTCCTGAATTGGCTGGCAATACTTCTGGAAAACAGAACTTTCTCTTTGAATCTGGGATTGGCCGTTCAGGCCAAAGAATATATTATGAACCACTTTCTCCCGGAGTACAAGTCTTACGATGTCATTCGGGGGTATCGGGCGGACGACTCGTATTTCGCCTTCGCTTCGGCTTTTCTGAATGGCTCGATTTCTCTTCGACAGCTCCAGAACGCTATGCGGCTTGGGAAACTCGGAGAGCAGATCGTCCTGAAGAGCCGGAAAGCGTTTGACGCACTCTCTTTCCGTGAGGCTGTGAAGGCGGACAATGCGCTTTATTACCCGAAGAAGGCTTCCCGGGACTGCAGGGCGAGGGAGGATTTCAGAAAGGAGAGGGAAGTGAGCGTTCGTGATGATGTTTTTATTCTGGATATAATTAGAAATGAATGGAATGATGATGACCCGCGCCTACGATGAAGTCTATCTCGAAGATGCGATGCAGAATTTCGCGGTGATGCTGGATTTCGGCTCCGCTGTCTGCCGCGGCGGCCTCGACGAATATTATGACAGGTTTCTGGTGTCGGCGGTGTCGAAGCATTTCGCTGCCGGGAATCCCCGGTATATAGCGGGGATG
>CAVCRS010000075.1:0-11192 GCA_963604635.1 Faecalibacillus sp. | reverse complement strand
ACTCTTCTTTGTATATTTCTTATACTTCTCAGCTCGATCCCGACGCCTTCATTTCCAAAGAAATCAACGCTCTCGTTCTTTTCTTGTTCTCGGTACTTGCTTGTACTTCCTTCAGTCTTTTCAATGAACTTTTTTGTAAAATCCCGCTCGCCTCGCGAACGGGATTGCAAAGGTAGTAACTATTTTTTATCCTGCAAACTTTTTCGGATAAATTTTAAAAATTTTTACATCATCCCTCCCTGAGGCATTGCAGGGGCTGCAGGAGCCTGTTCAGGGATATCGACGATGCCGCACTCGGTGGTAAGGAACATACCTGCCACACCTGCAGCGTTTTCCAGAGCTACACGGCTTACCTTGGTAGGGTCGATGACACCGGCTTCGTACATATTTACATACTCACCTGTGCGGGCATTGTAACCGAAGTCACCCTTGCCCTCGCGGATCTTCTGGATAATTACGCTGGCCTCGACACCTGCATTGGCCGCGATCTGACGGAGCGGGGCCTCAATAGCCTTGGCCACGATGCGGATACCGGTGGTCTCGTCCTCGTTGTCACCCGTAAGGTTCTCAAGTGCCTCGGAAGCGCGGATGTAAGCTACACCGCCGCCCGGGAGATAACCTTCCTCGACAGCTGCGCGGGTGGCATTGAGCGCATCCTCGACTCTGTCCTTGCGTTCCTTCATCTCGACCTCGGTCGGAGCGCCCACGTAGAGCACTGCCACGCCGCCTGCGAGCTTTCCGAGTCTCTCCTGGAGCTTCTCGCGGTCATAGTCGGAAGTGGTCGCGGTGATCTGCTTGCGGATGAGAGCGACGCGCTCGGCAATACGGTCCTTGTCGCCTGCACCGCCTACGATAGTGGTGTTCTCCTTGGAGATGGTGACTTTCTCGGCCTTTCCGAGCATATCAGGAGTCGTGTTCTCAAGAGTGAAGCCTCTGTCCTCGGAAACCACGATGGCTCCGGTAAGGGTTGCGATGTCCTCGAGCATTTCCTTGCGGCGGTCGCCGAAGCCAGGAGCCTTGACGGCTGCAATCTTCAGGGTACCGCGGAGTTTGTTCACTACGAGGGTGGTAAGAGCCTCGCCGTCAACGTCTTCAGCGATGATAAGAAGTTCCTTGCCCTCACGTGCGATAGGCTCGAGGATAGGGAGAAGGTCCTTCATAGTGGAAATCTTCTTTTCGCAGATCAGGATGTAAGGGTTGTCGAGAACGGCCTCCATCTTGTCGGAATTGGTCATAAAGTAAGGAGAAATGTAACCTCTGTCGAACTGCATACCCTCGACGACCTTGACCTCTGTCTCGGTGCCCTTGGCTTCCTCGACTGTGATGACGCCGTCGGTCTTAACCTTGGACATGGCATCGGCGATGAGTTTGCCGACTCTCTGGTCGTTGTTTGCGGAAACTGTTCCGACCTGCTCGATCTTCGAGTAGTCGTCACCTACGGTCTGGCTCTGAGCCTTGAGGTTCTCTACGACTGCAGTGACAGCCTTGTCGATACCGCGCTTGATGTCCATAGGATTGGCACCGGCGGTGACGTTCTTCATACCCACATTGATGATGGCCTGGGCGAGAACGGTAGCGGTGGTGGTACCGTCACCAGCCTGCTCGTTGGTCTTCGAAGCGACTTCCTTTACGAGCTGCGCGCCCATATTGGCGAACTTGTCCTCGAGCTCGACTTCCTTGGCCACGGTGACACCGTCCTTGGTGACCTGAGGTGAACCGAACTTCTTCTCTATAACCACGTTACGACCTTTAGGTCCGAGGGTTACCTTTACTGCATCTGCCAATGCGTCAGCTCCTTCCTTCATTCTGGAGCGTACGTCAACGTCGAATTTGATATCTTTTGCCATAATAAGTGTCTCCTATATATTATATGATTGCAAGAATGTCTGACTGCTTTACGATGAGGTATTTCTTGTCTTCGAAGGTAACCTCGGTGCCTGCGTATTTGCCGTAGAGCACTTCGTCGCCGACTTTGACCTCCATAGGTTCATCCTTTTTGCCCGGACCTGCAGCCACGATTTTACCCTGCTGAGGTTTCTCTTTTGCTGTGTCAGGAATGTAAATGCCTGAAGCTGTTCTGGTTTCGGCCTCCTTAGGCTCGATAACCACTCTGTCTGCCAATGGTTTAATCATAATAGTATAATCTTTTTGTTGTTATCGTTTGACTCCTACGCCAAGCCGGAAGCCCGGTGGGAGCGCAAAGAGAAAATCAAAGCCCGTGCCAAGCGGGTGCGACTGACAATTTGTCACGCGCGGCCGGCCGCATTGCGGCCAATAGTGTATCTTCCCTCTCGCCTGCGCAATACCATTACCACTTCGAATAAGCGCAAAAAACGGGGCCGACCTTTCAGCCAGCCCCGTTCAATATGGGATTTGACCCTGTTAGTATCTGTTCAGAGGATAGCCGGCGGTCATCTGGTGAACCTTCTTTGCAACCTCCTCGAGGACAGCGCGATGCTCTGCGAGGGAAGCCTGCTGCTCAGGGGTAGGGACATCCGCCTTCTTGAGGGAGAGAGCCTCGATGTGGGCGGCGCAGGAAGTGAGGACGGTATCGATAAGATCCACGATGTCAGCCATATCTTTCTCCACGAAACCGCGCGAGGTGACTGCAGGGGTACCGATGCGGAAACCTGAAGTCTGGAATGGAGTGCGGGTATCGTAAGGAACCATATTCTTGTTCAGAGTGATGTCAGCCTTGACGAGCTGGGTCTCAGCGATGCGGCCGCTTACCTCAGGGAATTTCGAACGCAGGTCGATGAGCATAAGATGGTTGTCGGTACCGCCGGATACTACGTGATAGCCCTTGTCGAGGAAACACTTGCACATAGCCTGGGCATTGGCGAGAACCTGCTTCTGGTACTCGACATATTCAGGCTGCATAGCCTCGAAGAATGAAACGGCCTTCGCGGCGATGACGTGCTCGAGAGGTCCGCCCTGTACGCCCGGGAATACGCTGCTGTCCAGAATCTGGCTCATCTTCTTGATTACTCCCTTAGGGGTGGTGATGCCCCACGGATTATCGAAGTCCTTACCCATCAGGATGATACCGCCGCGAGGGCCGCGGAGGGTCTTGTGGGTGGTGGAGGTGACGATATGGGCGTACTTCACTGGGTTCTTCAGAAGGCCTGCGGCGATAAGGCCGGCAGTATGGGCCATATCCACCCAGAAGATGGCGCCTACCTTGTCGGCGATGGCGCGCATCCTCTCGTAATCCCACTCTCTGGAATATGCGGAAGCTCCGCCGATGATAAGCTTCGGCCTGACCTCGAGAGCTTTCTGCTCCATAGCGTCATAGTCGATGTATCCCGTGTCAGGATTCAGACCGTAAGCCACTGCGTGATAAAGGATTCCGGAAGCGTTTACAGGTGAGCCGTGGGTAAGGTGACCGCCCTGAGAGAGGTCCAGGCCCATAAATGTGTCACCCGGCTTGAGGCAGGCCATAATGACTGCCATATTGGCCTGAGCGCCGGAGTGAGGCTGTACGTTCGCCCATTCAGCTCCGTAAATCTGGCATATGCGGTCGATGGCCAGCTGCTCGATCTGGTCCACGACCTCGCAGCCTCCGTAATATCTCTTTCCGGGATATCCTTCGGCGTACTTGTTCGTGCAGATGGAGCCCATAGCCTCCATCACGTAGTCACTGACATAGTTCTCAGAGGCAATCAGCTCCAGTCCGGCCGACTGTCTTTCCTTCTCCTTCTTTATGAGGTCGAAGATTTGAAGATCCTGTTTCATATAATGGTCATATAGTTTTACGTGGGACAAATATACGATTAATAATCGTTTTTACTACCTTTGCGCAGATAAAAAATCATAATCATTTTCGCGCCTGCCGCTTATTATCCATAAGTGACAGCTGACCGTAAATTACTTAATGATGGCTGACCGTAAACTGCTTAACATAGAATTGGGCCGCGTGAGCGCCCGGGATTATTCCTCCCTTCCGCAGTCGGGTATCGTGCTGGTGCTGGACAATATCCGCAGCGCCCACAATGTGGGCTCCGCTTTCCGCACCGCTGACGCTTTCCACGCGGACAGAATCTGCCTCTGCGGAATCTGTGCCCTGCCGCCTTCCGCCGAAATCCACAAGTCGGCATTGGGCGCTGAAGACAGCGTCCCGTGGAAACATTATGGGGAGACATTGGACGCAGTCCGCGAATTACGCGAGGCCGGATATGAGATCGTGAGCGTGGAGCAGACGGTGCACGCGCGTCAGCTTCAGGATTTTACGCCCGAAGCAGGGAAGAAGTACGCGCTCATTTTCGGCAACGAGGTGGACGGCGTGCAGCAGAGCGTGGTGGACGCTTCGAACTTCGCCCTCGAGATTCCGCAGTGGGGCAGCAAGCACTCGCTGAACGTCTCCGTCTCGATCGGAGTGGTGCTGTGGCAGGTGCGCGAGGCGATGCTACGCACGAAATAGCCGGTGCAACGAGATGCCGGGAATCCCGGGGAAACGGTCATCTCGATGTCCTCAAGTACATCGAGATGACGGACTAAAACGTTTATCCGACTTTTCGATGCACTATCAAGGATTAACACCGGCAAGATGGCGACAACGGGAACATTCAAATCAGATAAAGAGGTATTGAAAAGCCGACAAAGAGGATATAGAAATCAGGGAACGGGACATCGAAAGGTGCGTCTGAGGCCTTATCCGCACTTTTCGATGTACTCGAGTGCAGTGAGAAGTGCGTTTGTTCCATAATTTGCACTTTTCGATGCACTGCCGCGCGCCGAGGAGCTTCGAAACAGGCTACTCCGAATGCCAGTCATAGACTGAGCCGGGGGTCCAGGGGTCGATTCCCAGACCGATGCCGGCGTCGGTGCCGGAGTGGTGCACGATCACATCGTCGAGATCGTCCTTCGTCCAGGAGTAGTTGGAGCTGATAAGCATTTCCTGAAGGTCCCACACCTCGAGCTCACCGCCGTCCAGTTCGCCGCCTTCCAGCTCATAGAATACCAGGGTGAATTCCTCCTCGTAACTCATTCGCGGCACAGTAAATCTTATGCCCGAGGCTCCGGCCGAGGCCACATCCCTGATCTGGCCCCAGTCGCCCGGGACCGTACAGAGCGATTCGAGGTTGAACCCTCCCACGGAAGTGCGGATTTCTATCCGGCCGACGTTCATCGCGGCCCAGGTCCCGCCGTCCGGCACGATGGTCACATCGGTGAAATATCTGTTCAGGCCGACGGTATCGACCACGGCCTCTTCGCTGCAGTCCACAAGGCGTGAGTAGGCCCAGAGAGTGTCTATGTCCTCGTTCTTTGTAAACGGAATAACCGTGCCGCCGACAGGCTCCTCTTCCGCCCCGGCCCATACGCACACCCGGACGATACCCTTCGGCACCGTGTATTCCCTGGCGATAACCTGCGTACCGCTTCTGGTCATATTTTCCTGGGCAAGAGCCTGCCCGTCCACGGAAAGACGGACGCGGGCATCGGGCGCAAGGGATGAGCAGTCGTCCCTGAGCTGCAATGTGAGCCAGCACGGGCAGTCCGTGCGGTCCTCCAGAATGAGGCCGCAGGAGGCGGCGAGAAGCGCCGCCGCAACAAGGCTTAATATGCTGTTTCTCAGAGACATCATAGAGTAAATATATTTAGAACAAAGGACAGGGGAGTATTTTTCAGAAGCCGCTAATATTCGGCAATCACGGTCCCTCCGTCCTCCCAGGCACCCACATTTATGCTGATTCCGGCGGCGAGTTTGTCCACCGGGTCATTGGGATCATCGGAGCCGGTACCGTGGACGGTCGCATAGACGGTATAGGCGCAGTTGCGCCCGATGCCCTCGAGCACTATCGGATAGTAGCAGCTCTGCCCGTCCAGCTTCGCTTCGATGACAAGGGTCGTCCGCTGCCCGCCGGAATCCCAGTTCTGCCAGCCGTCAGGAGTCACCGTACTCGCGTTCGGATAGCAGTAGAGCAGCAGCGGAACCTCGGGGACAAAAGGCGAAGAGGCAGAAGCGGATTGGCCGACGGCCAAGTAAGTCATCTGCGCGGCTTCGGGGATTCCCCGGGCGGCGTTACCGCCAATTATGCTTTCGCGCGCGTCATCGCTTCGGCCCTGGCGGTTGTGCCAGACGGGCTCGCCCGAGGGGCTTGCGCTCCAGTCGCCGCGGACGTTCGAGAGCCACACGCGCTCGATTTCGAGGGTGGATGCGGAGTCGGGCAGGGCGTTCGCGACGGACATCAGGGCAATGCGGGAGGCGATGCGGCTGACTCTTACGGTGGCTTCGTGCGAGGTTTCGCTTACGCTGACCCGGCTGCTGCCCATCATCTGGAAGCCTTCCGTCCTGCTTTCATCTCTGAGGTAGAATGTCTGCGAGAGCAGTGCCTCTTCGGTGGCAATGTCCTGAAGGTCAGGGCCGTTCACGACAGCGTAGATAGTTTTGTCGCCCCCGGTGAGGGAGAAGCTGTGCGCCCCGGCGCTGGCCGTGCTCTCATAGACTTCCAGGCCGTTCTGGCCGAAGACGAAGTACTGGACGCTGCCGATGATTTCCTCGTAGTCCTGCCTTTCCGTGTAGGCGTCCGCCCTCGTGCGCACCGCCCCGTCGAGAGCGACGCCCACGCTGAACGGATAGGTCCCCGCCCGCTCCTGCCCGTCGCGCAGGAGCCTGCCGCAGGAAAGCGACAGCGCCATCGCGGCGAGCAGAAGGAGTAATATGGAAGGGGACTTTGACATTCGGGAGCGTGGATTTCTATGGGCAGGGGCGGAAGAATCCGCACCCTGCCAATACGGGATTGATTTCCGGAGCGCAAGGGTTCAGAGAAGAAGCTGATTTTGAGATTATTTTCCTTTCTGAACAGCTACTGACGGAATACTGGCTAGAAGTCGGCATCGATGGTGCCGCCGTCATCCCAGTTGCCTACTTCGACTGTGTAGCCTGCGGTGAGGGTGCTGATTTCCTGGTTCGGTTCGCTAGTACCGTAATTGTTTATAGTCAGGGACACGTCATAGGACTTGTTGCGCTCGATGCCGACATTATCATTATCGTTATTCGCATTGATTCTCTTGTTCAGGTCGATAGGGTAGTAGTAAGTCTCTCTGCCTATCTGCGTTTCCACCACGAGCATTGTGTGCTGGCCGGCGAATGCTTTCCAAGTCTCATAATTATTATCGAATCCGGCAGGAACGGCGGTGGAATTATTGGCATAGCAGTAAAGGCTGACTGGAGTTATATAGGATCCGGCAGCTTCTATTTTAACCTCGGTAGGGGCAATTGTCAAGGACTTAAATGTCGCATTGTCACACTCTGCATTATCCGCATTTACGAATGGGAACTTGTAAGTGACATTTTCTCCTTCGTTTGATGGTTGTATTATATCCAGCGTACGTCCATATTTGTTATACCACATTCCACATACGAAATTTTCATCATCACTCCAAGTTCCGGCAACATTCGAGAGGAATACATTCTTTATTATTACATCTGTGTCGGCAGGCAGATTATTGGTGACTTTCACGAGCCTGACACGTGCGGCGATACGCTTGACTGTTATGGTGAGAGATTTGTCATCGGCCGTAAACGTCTTTGGATTACCAGCGGAACCCATCATCTGAAGACCATCCCCATCTGCGAGATTTTCGTGATCCCAAGACAAAGGGAACACCGTTGACATCAGGTCTCTAGAAGTTGTGATATCCGCCACATTTTCCAGATTTGCATTCGCTATCGCAT
Organism: Faecalibacillus sp.; assembly: GCA_963604635.1. Classification (GTDB taxonomy): domain Bacteria; phylum Bacteroidota; class Bacteroidia; order Bacteroidales; family UBA932; genus Cryptobacteroides. Next base: position 3,514 of record CAVCRS010000075.1, on the reverse strand, counting down.
AGACATTATACGAAACGTTTGTCTTAAGTTTCATAGTCATCCCTCCTTCAGCCTCAATCTGGTTAATGTCATATTGTTTATAAGCTGCTATTTTTTCTGGCATATCATTCTCAAACACGAAAATATCCACCGTTGTGAGTTTATTTTCTGACTCGACTCCAGTCAGATCACCTGCTCCGGTGCTGGCACGGGTCTGGACATCGACGCCATCGACATTCACATTGAAGGTCACCTCGGTGTATTCAGCCTCATCGGACTGCTCCACTGGATTCTCGACCTTGTTGCAGGATGCGGCCGCAGCAATCAGCGCCGCACTCGTAAGAAGTAAAAATAACTTTTTCATTTTCTTTGGGTTAATTTAAATTGTTAAACTGATTTCTGAATATTTGTTTCTGAATATTTGTTTCTGTCTGGAGCGCAAAGGCTCCAGATAACATACTGGTTTTCAACACTTTTGCTTCCGCTTTCTCTTTTTCTTTCGCTTTTCCTTTCACTTTTCCTTTCCCCTATGCAGTCTTTCCGCACAAGGAAATGCGGGAACCTTTTCAAAACAACGGCTAAGAGAATGCCGGCTAGAAGTCGGCATCGATGGTACCGCCATCATCCCAGTTTCCTACGCTGACCTGATAGTTTGCGGAGAGGGTGCTGATCTCCTTATTCGGCTCGTCAGTACCGTAATTATTTATGGCCAGGGACACATCGTAAGTATGGTTGCTCTCGATGCCGACATTTGGAACAATTCCGTCAACGCTTATGTTATTCGCATTGATTCTCTTGTTCAGATCGATAGGATAATAATAAGTTTCTCCGCCTATCTCGGTTTCCACCACGAGCATCGTGTGCTGGCCGTCGAAGTGAGCCCTCCAGTACCTTACTTTCTCCTCTTCCATCCTTCTGGCGTCGTCCAGACCCTGATCATCAAGGTTTTCGTAATGACGAGGGTAGTTGAACATATATTCGAGGTCATCGTCCAATCCATCAGGGACTATTTCTGAATTATTCGCATAACAGTAAAGGCTGACAGGAGGAGTATCATAGGATTCGCCAGTTGAAATCGAAGCATTTATAGACCGGAACGTCGCGTTACCACACTCTGCGCGATCTGGGACTATATTTATAACTTTCAATCCAACGTAATACATCCCTTGTTCTGTCTGTGAAGGTGTTGTCACACGTCCATATTGGTTATGCCACGTCCTGATTTCTCTTCCTGACTTACACCACTCTCCAACAACATTCGAGAGGAAAACACTCTTGATTGTCACCGCTCCTGCGGCGGCTGGCAGATTATTGGTGACTTTCACGAGTCTGACACGAGCGGCGACACGATTGACCATTATGTCGAGAGTCGTGTTATCATCAGTAAATGTCTTTATAATTGCATCACTCATCGCAATGAGGCCATAATCGTTAGCGATATTACTATTATCAGATTCCAAATATAATACATGTCCTAACAAGCTCTCTTCATTATCCAGTTCATACAAATCAGCATTTGCAAACGCATAGACCTTATACTCCACTCGCGTTTTCAGCTTCATAGTCATCTTTCCTCCATCAATCTCGTTAATGCCATACTGTTTATAAGCCGCAAGTTTGCCCGATTCATCATTCTCGAAGACGAAAATATCCACCGTTGTGAGTTTATTTTCTGACTCGCTACCCGTCAGATCCCCGGCGGCACGGGTCTGGACATCGACGCCACCAACATTCACATTGAAGGTCACCTCGGTGTATTCACCCTCCCCGGACTCCTCCACAGGGTTCTCGACCTTGTTGCACGAGAGGGCTGCCGCAACGGCCAGTGCCGCACTCGCAAGAAATAGTACTATCCTTTTCATTTCCATTGGGTTAATTAAAATTGTCAAGTTTGACTGTTGTGATTATTTATAGAGTTTCGTTTTGCTGAAGATCATTCGGTTCTGAAGATTCCATCGGTTCCGCCGTCTTTCCCGTCTGCTCAGAACAGCCAGACCAGTGATGCGATGAGGCTGCTGGGGAGCACGAACCATTTGGTCCCTGAGTCCGTTTCCCTGCCGCAGAGCGGGCAGGCGTAGGTGGTGTAGAGGGCGTATCCGCCGAAAAGCGACGCCCCGAAGTCGAGGAGGAGATTCCCGCGAAGCGGCAGGGCGTAGCCTCCGCCGAGGGTGGCGCCCCAGGCGTCGCCCTCTTCGGTGGTCCGGTCGATGAAACCGCCGCGGTTATACTGTCGGTATTGGCCGGAGGCCCCGAGCCACCAGCCGGAGAAGACTTGCGAAGGCCACCAGCGCAGTCCGGCGCTGTAGGTCTGATGGCGGTACTGCGCCTGAGTGTCGGGATCGCCCTTGCGGAAGGTCCACGGGTTGAAACGCGCCGAGGCATTAAGGCTGATATGGGAGGTCACCTCCGCCCCGGCCTCGATGTTCAATGTCCCGAGCGCCAGGAAGTCCGCGAGGTTTACGCCCACGAACACTTGGGTCTGCGCGGGGGCGATGCCGGACGCGATGTTCGCCGTGCCGGACGTTGTAATGTCCGCGACGTTCGTGTCCACGGACTTTCGTGTCTGCGCAGAGGCGGTTACGGTCCCGGTATTTATTATGGTGCTGGGCGATGGATTGTTTGCGAGGTCCGGACCCGTGGACTTGGTCTGCGCGGAGAGGGGGCTCGATGGAAGTATGGAAAGCCCAATGAGGACGGCGGCAAGCCCGGATATTCTCCTGACCCACAGCCCGGCATTATGCCTCCAATCTATCAAGTGCCTGAATACCAATATTTTACCCCCCCCTACAAAATCAGGGAGAAACGGTGTGGATATTATCTGAGCTATCCGCATCATAAAGAAATCGCAATTGGGTTCGGGGTCAAATATAGTGATAATTTCCGTAACAGCAAGAAAATAAAACGGTTTTTCGCATTAATTCCCGATAATTTACCATATCCGCCGTCTTTTTGTTAACTGACATCTGAAATTGAACAGAGATTGCCATCCGAAATTGGACAGGTAAAAATCATTTGCAAGACCAGCCTGCCGCCGCGCGCTGCGGAGACAACGGCCGAGGAAGAGATGAGAATCCCAAAATAACGTTTTAACGGGATTCTCGACCGACTCAAGACCGGTGGAACTGCCAAGAAAACGTTTTAGCGGGATTCTCATCGTAACTAATTACAATTCCGCAACAAAGAACTTAGAAACGAGCGAGTGAAGTGGCGCACAAAACATCCGGAGCAACGAGATGCCGGGAATCCCGGGAAAACGGTCATCTCGATGTACTTAAGGACATCGAGGTGACGGACTAAAACGTTTATCGGCTTTTCGATGCACTATCAAGGATTAACACCGGCAAGATGGCGACAACGGGAACATTCAAATCAGATAAAGAGGTATTGAAAAGCCGACAAAGAGGATATAGAAATCAGGGAACGGGACATCGAAAGGTGCGTCTGAGGCCTTATCCGCACTTTTCGATGTACTCGAGTGCAGTGAGAAGTGCGTTTGTTCCATAATTTGCACTTTTCGATGCACTGCCGCGCGCCG
>CAVCRS010000074.1:0-12200 GCA_963604635.1 Faecalibacillus sp. | reverse complement strand
TAACCAATTCTGGTTTCTTCTTACTGGTAACATAATCATAATCTCCTATTTTTTATTTTTTTGTTCTTTTTATTTCTCCAGCCTCATTCTCTCGCCTCATTCTTTCCCCCGCCTCTCTGGCGGGTTCGACAGGAGATTACGCAAATCCGGGACCAATGCCAAAAGGTCACATATTTTTGCGCATTTTCTGACACTTTGGCATAACCAACTGACATTCAGTCAGTTATGCTGACAATTTGTCACTTTTCCCTCTCCGGCGCGGCGCATCGGGCAGAGCACGCTATTCGTATCTGATGGCTTCGATAGGGTCGAGGTTCGAGGCCTTGCGGGCAGGATACCAGCCGAAGAAGATGCCGATGACGGTGCAGACAAGGAATGAGAGGATGATGGTCCAGGCCTGAATCACAATAGGATACGACAGCACCATCTTCACTATGTACGAGGCCGCGATGCCCAGCACGACTCCCAGCAGACCTCCCGTGATGCTTATGAGCGTCGCCTCTATAAGGAACTGTGCCAGGATGTCACGCCCCTTCGCGCCGATACTCATTCTCAGACCGATTTCCTTTGTGCGTTCGGTTACAGACACATACATAATGTTCATAATACCGATGCCGCCCACCAGAAGCGAGATTCCGGCCACGGCCGCGAGCAGTGTGGACATCATATCGCTCGTGCTCGTCATCATCGAGGAAAGCTCCTGCTGGGAGCGGATATTGAAATCATCCTCGTCAGCCTCCTTGAGCTTGTGGTTCTCGCGCAGCACCTCGGAAATCTCCTCTATGGCCTGGTCGGTATAGTCCTCGCTCAGTGCCGAGCAGACGATTTCCTGCAGATAAGTCACGGCTAGGATACGCTTCATCACTGTAGTATAAGGAGTTATGATCAGATTGTCCTGGTCCATACCCATACTGTTGTAACCCTTGCTCTCCAGCACGCCGATGATGCGGAAAGGAATGCTTCCGAAGCGGATGACCTTTCCCACAGGATTCTCACCGTTCGTAAAGAGTTCGTCCACAATGGTCTTTCCCACCAGACAGACCTTTGCCGCCGTCTTGATGTCCTGGTCGGTGAAAATGTCGCCGTCCTGAACCTTGTAGCCGCGGATATCCAGATAGTCCTGGTTCACGCCATAGATGGAGGTCGAGGTGTTGTTCGCACCGTAAATCGCCTGTGCAGAAGAGTTTACGGAAGGGGAAATCAGAGAGACATAACTGCATTTCGAACGTATGTCCTCGAAATCCTTCACTTTTAGAGTCTGCATATCGTCCGCGCTCAGACGAACGCCGCCCCTCATATCCTCGCCCGGATGGATCATTATCATATTGGATCCCATCTCGCTGATCTCGGCCTGGATACTCTTCTTGGAGCCCTGGCCTATGGCGAGCATCGTTATGACGGAACCCACGCCGATGATGATTCCGAGCATAGTCAGAAAGCCGCGGAACTTGTTGTTCCCCAGGGCTTTGAGCGCTATTCTAAATAAATTTCCAAAATTCATTTCTTCTCAATTTTAGTCGTTTTCCACCGGCAGCTTCGCAAGAGCCTCCGCAGCGTCAAGCACGTGGTCATTGTAAACGTCGCCGGTTACGTGGCCGTCGCGCAGCGTGATGGTACGCGTGCTGTAATTCACGATTTCAGGGTTGTGCGTCACGAAAATGATCGTCCGGCCCTCCGAGTGCAGCTGCTGGAAGAGCACCAGAACCTCGAAGCTCGTGCGCGTGTCCAGGTTTCCGGTGGCCTCATCGGCCAATATCACCGCGGGGTCGTTGACGAGGGCACGCGCAATGGCGACTCTCTGCATCTGGCCTCCGGACATCTGATTGCTCTTGTGCTCGAGCCTGTCACCCAGGCCCACGGCTTTCAGGGCCGCGACGGACCTGTCGAAACGCTCTTTCTTGGAGTACTTCGGATTGTACATCAGAGGCAGTTCCACATTCTCCACGGCCGTGGTCTTGGCCAGAAGATTATAGTTCTGGAACACGAAACCGATCTTGCGGTTGCGTAGCGTCGCCCTCTGGTTCTTGTCCATTGTCCTCACCGAAACTCCATCGAGATAATACTCGCCGGATGTCGGGGTGTCCAGGCAGCCGAGAATGTTCAGAAGCGTGGATTTGCCTGATCCTGAAGTACCTACGATGGTAACGAATTCACCTTCGTTGATGGTGAAACTTACGCCGCGCAGAGCGTGGACTGTCTCGTCTCCCACTATGAAGTCGCGGCGTATGTTATCGAGTTTGATTACTTCTTTCATAACCTGACTATACTGTTATTCTGGAACTGCTACCGTGGACCCGGAGCGAACGGACTTCTTTCAGTGGAGGCTTCCGCCTTCTTCGGTGAGGCTGCGGAAAGCCCCGTCACAACCTCTTCACCGTCAGTGAGTCCGGAGAAGATTCCGGTCTTGTCGCCGCTGGTGTAATTGGCCGTTACGGCCTTAGGAGAAATGGTATTGCCGTTTTTCACCCACACTGTCTTTTCCCCCTCGGCTGGCTGCGCGGTTCCCTGGATGGTGATGCCGATCTGGCTCAGGAGCTCGGCGTCAGGATTGAATCTGAGGGCCTTGGTAGGCACTGCGAGCACGTTGTCCTCTTCGAGAGTGTAGACGGTGACATTGGCCGTAAGGCCGGGCTTAAGTTTCAGATCAGGATTCGGAGCATTGATGACGACTTCGTAAGTCACTACGTTTGAAGTGGTTGTGGCTTCGAGACGGACCTGTTCGACGCTTCCTTCGAACACGTCGTCAGGATAGGCATCGACGGTGAAAGTGACCTTCTGGCCTTCCTCGACCTGACCGATATCGGCCTCATCCACGTCTGCAATCACCTGCATATCAGTAAGATTCTTCGCGATGGTGAAGAGCGTAGGGGTCTCGAATCCGGCTGCCACCGTCTGGCCCTCCTCCACTGCACGGCTGATGACCACTCCGTTGATCGGAGAAGTGATGGTCGCATAACTCAGGTTGCGCTTAACCTTGACGTAGGATGCCTTCGCCTGACTGTACGCGTTCTTCGCCGTAGCGTACTGATAGTAAGCGGAATCGTAGTCCGAATCACTTACCAGCTCCTTGTCGTGCAGGGTCTTGGTCCTGTTGTACTCTTTCTCGCGGTACTCGTATTCGGTCTTCGCGGCATCGAGCTGGGCCTGAGAGGACGTGAGTTCCGCCTCGAGGTTAATCTTGTCCATCACGGCGATGACCTGGCCGGCCTTGACCTTGTCGTTGTAGTCGGCGTAGAGCTTGTCGATGATGCCGGAAACCTGCGTTCCGACCTCGACCTTGGTCACAGGCTCGACGGTTCCGGTGGCTGTGACGGAGTTTGTGATATTGATTCTACCGGCCTTTGCTGTCTCAAGCGCCACGCTGGATTTTCCTGTCGGACGCACTGCCAGGTAGAGTATCGCGGCTGCTGCAAGCACGCCTACGATGATCCATAAAGTCTTCTTTTTCATATTATTGTATATTTATATTTCCTTGATAAACTTCCAGAAGCGTATTGTTCATAATCGCTGTGTATTTCGACTGGAGCAGGGTCACGCGTGCCTCCAGAAGGGTGTTCTGCGCCGTGATGAGCTCCACGGTGTTCTTCATTCCGATGTTGAACTGCTCGAGAGTGAGTTCATAGCTCTGCTGCGCGTAGCTCTCCTGCTCCTTTGCGGAGAGGTACTTCGACTGCGCGGAAACGGCTTCGAGATAGACGTCCTCGACTTCCTTGAGCAGCGCCTTTTCTGTGCTCAACTGCTGCAGACGGGAGTTGTCGGCTTCGATAACCGCTTTGTTCACAGAGGTTTTCGTGCGGCGGCCCTGGAAAATCGGAATCGAGAGATTAAGGCCAATCGACTCGTTGAAGTTGCGTCCGAGCTGGGTGCCGAACGATGTGCCGACGCCGCTTATGTTAGAAGTTCCGAGGCCGGCCGAGGCGGCCAATGTCGGTGAGTATGAGGACTTTGCCTGCTTGATTGCAAGCTCGGCCGCGGTCACGTTGAGCTCGGCCTTCTCGATTTCCGGCATCGCGGCGAGAGCGTTCGCATAGACATCCGACTTCGAAGGAAGGAGTTTGAGCACTGCGGCCTCGCCGTCACTCGGCTCGCCCAATTCCATCTCGTCATTCACGCCCAGTTCCAACAGCTGCTTGAGCTGCAGCTTGTAGCTGTCGAGCGATGTCTGTGCGGCCGTGAGCTGATAGCAGTCCGAGGCGTACTGGCTTTCGAGCTGCGCGACATCGACCTTGCTGAGCTGGCCGGCGTTCTTGAGCTCGATGGCGCGGTCCCTCTGGAGCCTGGAGGCCTCGACTGTGCTCTCGCCGACCTTTACGGCTTCCTCGGCATAGAGGCACTGCATATAGGCCTTTATGATGGAAATCACGATGTCGTTCGTGCTTTCGAGAACGGAAAGTGAATCGACGGAGTTCTGCAGACGGTTCTGTTTGAGGGCTGTACGCAGGCTTCCGCCGCTGAAGAGGGTCATCTGGGCGCTGAGGTTGTAGTTGCCTGAAAGGCTGGAGCTTTTCGAGGTGCTGTAAACGTCGGACCCGATGACGGTGTTGCTTCCGCTCTCAGCGAAGGGTCTGTTCGTGAACCCTTCGCTGGCGGAAGCGCTGAGGGACGGGAGCATCGCGGCTTTGGCCTGAAAGGTGTCCTCGAGGCCGGAAAGTCGGGTGTTGCGGCTCTGCTGAAGGGAGATGTTGTTCTCGACGGCATAGTCGATGCATTCCTGCAGCGTCCATTTTTTGGTTTGGGTTTCAGCCGTAAGGGTCACGGCGTCAGTGGATTCGGTCTGGGTATCAGTCCGGGTCTGGGCTTTTACCTGGGCGGCTCCCAGCATCATCGCCGCAGCCGCAAGACCGGTTAGTAATATTCTGTTTCGCATACTCAAGATGTTTTCTTTTTTTACCGGCTGCGAAATTATTTTTTACGAACCGCCTCTCCAACTCAAATCGACGAACATCCCTTTTTTCTCGATGAAAACCGATACTGTCAGAAATAATGCGTATCTTTCGGCTGAGAAAACCTGAAAGAGATGAAACTGTTTTGAAATGGTTCCCGCATTTTATTATGCGGATTTTTCGAGACAGTTTCGGCTTCGGAAGAGGGAGTGTGCTGGGTAGCACACGACCGATGACGAAGATGAAAATGGCCGGAAAGGCCGCGTAAGAAAAAAGAGGAATTATTTCAAAACAGTTTCTTATGGCAGACTCGACAAGACTTGACAAATTCGTATGGGCGATACGCCTGTACAAGACCCGGAGCGAGGCCACGGAAGCCTGCAACGGCAACAAGGTGCAGCTGAACGGAAATCCCGCGAAAGCGCACAAGATGGTGAAAATCGGTGACGTGATTTCCGTGCGCAAAGGTCCGGCGCTGCTAAGCTACAAGGTCCTGCAGCTCGCGGAGCAGAGGATGGGAGCGCAGCTCGTGCCGAATTTCGCGGAAAACCTGACCCCGCAGAGCGAGCTCGACAAGATGCACGCTCCGCACGAAACATTCTTCATAAAGCGAGATCGCGGCGCCGGCCGCCCGACCAAAAAAGACCGTCGCGAAATGGACGCGCTCTGGGGAGAGTTCGACGCCAATATGCTCAGCTCGGCCTCCCCGGCCAATTTCACCGTCGATGACGGGGATGATGATGACAATGATGAGATCAGGCTTCCCGATTTCTCGTTTGATGATGACAATTGAAAAAATCCCGGAAACAGCTTCCGGGATTTTTTCAATTGTATGTTTCACTAATCTGATTTCCGGCGGTAAACAGTGCTGTACCGGACACGCAGTTCTCAGAACAGCGTAGGATGGTTCTCATCCAGCACGGCTAGCACCCGCTCCATTATGGCCTGACGGAACATCGCGGACTTGTGCTTTACCTTGAACTGCTTGCAGTATTCATCAATGGCGGCCAATTCCCTGTCATTCAGATAGATGACCTGCCTGTGCGTGTGCCGCAGAGAGGCCTGCTGCTTCTTCAGGTACTCGGGATCGATGTATGTCTGGGTTTTCTTCTTGCGCTTCACGGTGGTTAAAAGATTGGAACACTGACAAATATAGTGATTCCTCCATAAAGAAGAAAATATTCCAGCCGGAAATTATCTGAAACAACTAACAGAAGCGGTTATTATTTTACACATCTTTACATTTTTACGGCCCACTCACCGTCACTTTTTCTTCCTATTTCCGTGCCGACTATTTCATTATTATCACTTACGCCGATAAGCAGATAACCACCAACAGCATTCAGGAAGCTGCAAACTTCTTCCGTAAGTTCGCGAACTTTCGATGGAACACTTCGTTTAAAGTCCACATTGTAGCCTTCCCCTCCGTTGACTAAAGCACGTATATCTTCAGCATTTAACATATTGATATTTAATCATAATTCAAAACTTAAGCGCGAAGATAACACTTTAATCAGACATTCTGCCAAAAGTTCACTAAAAGTTCATTGGAAAGTTTACTTTTAGTGGAATTCTCAGCAAATGGATGGAGAATGTACAGATTATTTCACACGTCACTAAAACGCATCCGAGCGGGAGAGGACGCGGGCACGACGGTCAATACTGCCGGAAAACAGCAGAGTGTTGCGGGTCCCCGCCGGCCAATGCTGTATTGTATTCTTCTGATTTGCCTACTCCGTATCCAGCATCATTCCCCACTCGACCTTGGCAATAGTTTCTGCGTCCTTGATGGTGCGGAGGATTTCCATTGCGAAGGCGATGGTATGGCCGGAAGAACGGCCGGTCACAATCCGTCCGGAATGAACCGCAGGCTTGGCTACGAAGCGGGCCCCGTTCTCAATGAGAGCCTTCTCGAAGCCGTCGAAACAGGTCACCTGATGTCCCTGGAGAACTTCTCCCAACTGACTCAGTACCAGGCCCGGAGCCGCGCAGATGGCGGCAACGCTGCCGCCCAGTTCATAATGCTCCTTCATAAGGGAAATAAGAGGCTTGCACGCAGCGAGATTCTTACTGCCCGGCATACCGCCCGGGAAAATGAAGAAATCCTTCTCGTCAGGACGTCCGTTTCCGGCATCTTCGAGAAGGTCGTCATAAGTCATATCCGCACCCACGGAAACCCTGTGGGAAGAATTTACGAAAGGTTCTTCGGCGATGGACACCGTCTTCACATCTACGCCTCCCCTGCGGAGGACGTCCACGGTAGCGAGGGCCTCGATATCCTCGAAGCCGTCAGCAAGAAAAACATATACTCCCTTCATAGCAAGAAATCATTTCTACGAAGATAAGGATTTTTTCTTACTTTTGTGTCACTAACACGGAGATTACTATGTCAGAAGAAGAGAAAAAACTTTATCCCCTGAAATTCCTGCCCATCGCGGAGACCTTCGCCTGGGGCGGCAAGCATCTCGGGACCAGATTCGGCAAGAGCTTTATAATCAGCGATATGGAGGGAAATGAAAGGCCGTTGCCAAAGGATGTCGCAGTAGCCGAAAGCCTTGAACTGGCAGACCTCGGATACCGTGACTCCCAGGTGCTGGAAGGCTGGCTTGCAGGCAATTCCATCGGCGAGCTGATGGATATGTACGTGGACCGCATCGTTGGGGAGAATGTTTTCGACTTCTTCGGCAGACAGTTCCCGCTCTGCGTCAGATTCATCGATGCCAGACAGCGTACCCCGCTAATGGTTCATCCGGATGACATCACGGCCCAGGAACGTTACGACCATCTCGGCAAGGCCAAGTTCTGGTACGTCCTCGAGGCCAATGAAAATTCCAGCATCTGCCTGGGGTTCAAGTCCGATACCGACTCCGCCGTGTTCTATGACGCCTGCCAGGACGGAAGCGCCGACAGACTCCTGAATGTCATACATCCGAAAAAGGGCGACCATTTTCTCATAAAGCCCGGCACCGTACATTGCGCGGAAAACGTTGTGATGCTGGAGATTTCCCAGTCTTCACCGCTTGACTTCTGCCTCTGCAACTGGGGACGCGAAATCGATGAGATTGAATTCGACACGTCGCTTGACCTCACCGAAGCCCTCGACTTCATCGACTTCAAAGCCTACGCAAAGCCTGAGACCAAGCCTTCGCAGAGGCCGTCCGCCCCGAACGTCACTCCGCTCGACAGCTGCAGAGAGTTCACAGTGAACAGGATAGACCTCCGAAACGGCGTGCACATCCTCTCCGAAAACTCCGACAGTTTCATAATCTACACCTGCATTGAAGGCGAAGCCGAGCTCCAGTTCCGCGAGCTGCAGGACCCGTCCGGCCGCTCCGCGTCCAATCCCGCCCCGTCTTCCGGTGACACATCCCTCTCCCGCTGCGCCCTGCATACCGGGGAGACCGTCCTGGTCCCGGCCGAAGTGGATGATTTCTTCCTGGTCCCGAGAAGAAGCGGCACCGTAATCATCGAAACCTTCATCGAGCACCTAGAAGAAAAGGACAGCTACACCGGCCTCATCCTCCAGCGCGATGAACCGCTGCTGTAATATTCGGGTGCGGACGTCCGACAGGCTCGATTACCGCAGTGTGCTTACATCGTGAGTCCCGGCCAGAATCGTCACGGAACTCACGGGATAAAGAGTTCGAGAAGCTGCTAGAAAGCGTAGCCGATTCTCAAGTATAGATTTCTGTTTGCCTTATCTTCAAACATATATCCCATAGACAACCGCAGATGATTCCACACTTCGACCCCTACGTGAGGCACGACACACAATGGAGAATTCTCTCCCGAACAAGAATAGAACCCCACGCCTTCGTGCTTGACGGATCCGCTCAATTCATAAATTCCGACACCTAAATTCAATCCGAAGTATGACTTGAATTGTAAATGTCTGTAAAACGCATAGTCGGATACTATCATCAGATTGGTTGATGTAAAGTCGCAGTATTCAGAAGACTCGAAAGATCTCGTGAATATTTGTGCCGAAGCACCCACGCCCAAAGACAATGGGATATTCTTGAAATTATATCTGATTTCTCCATATGGGCTGAGACCGGGGCTGACTTTATCAAAAAACAATCTGTCGAATGAATACAGACCTCCCATTCCGATTTCCACAGAGACAACTCGATTACGCCCGCTTTGGCAAAGACCTATAATCGGCGCAAAAATTAATAAAACGGCAATTATTACTTTCTTCATCTTCAGTTTGTTTTATAAATTGTCATAGCTCCTATTTTATCGCCATACTTGACTGCAGCATGTATTTTTCCGGAACACAATTTCGTATTAGGTAATTCATAAGTTCCTTTCAAGATAGCTGATGTCCATTCCAACCACGAAGATGGCAGGTCAAGCGCGTCAAGGTCAATGCCCAAAGAAAAATCACGGTAAAAAATCACCTTACCGGCTTTTTCGTTTTGCGTGGAATGGCCAGAGGACAAATGGATTGTATATATTTTTTTCGGACCAATCAAACACAACTTGTCGGCATCAGATACAGATGTTCCGTTTTTTGATTTAATAAGGTTGAATAAAGACTTTAAACCATTACCTATTGCTTTCTGCAAATCCTGATCGGTTTTAGTTAATCCAAAGGCAATAGCTGTAATTTGATTCTTTTTCAGAATTGTGTCATACTCATTTGATTTCAAGGCGATTGCCTTAGTCTTTGTCGGGTATTCCAGAATATTCCCCTTCAGTTCTGTCTCAGTAATAACATCACCCCACCCGGAATAGATATCATCTGCATAAGTACCTGTCCAAATGCCGAAAGTTTTTTTCTGCATTTTAGTTAGTATGCCTATTGATGACCAGAAGAGGTAGTCATAATAAAAAAACTTTGAGGAAAATCGTTTCTTGTTTGTAAAATTATAGTGGATTGATTTATTCCTGCCGATTAGTGACTGGAGAATTTTGCCGGCAACTGTTTTTGCACTACTGTTATAAACAGGATAATCATTAAAGTTTAAGTTTTGTAATGGTGAAACTATTGTGGGAATTCGTGTTTCAGTAGGTGATTCCGCCTCATCTTCAGGTTCCTCGAAATAATCCGGAGCCATAAATGTTTCGCTTTCCGACTCATCAAATGTCGCATAGCGTACTATTCCATCAGCAAGTTGGTATGTCAAAGTGTCTATTAACTGCCCATCTGACTCCTCAAAAATGGCATAGCTTGCATCAAATTCATCTTTGAGCGAAGATTCAAACATATATGTACCCCTCTCTGAGATTTTATAAATTGTGCCATCAATTTCTATTTCACCTTTAGCATTAAGCAAACTAGCGAGATTTTCATCCGGCACCAGCTCTTCATAATTAGATGATTCGTAATAAGTTGAGTTTTGAGTGTCTCTGGTAATCTGGAAATCGCGCAATTCATATCTGAGGATTGGGTCCGATTTATAGTCGAAAGATGTCACAACATCCAATAGATTTACGTTCGGAGAAATACTACCTATGGGGATTGTATTATTCGCCAAACCCATCATTACTTGTTGGAATGAATCAATAGAGTCAAATGATAAAATATCTACGGACTCATTACCCGCTTCACAATAATTCTTAGCGAGGTCATCTTTGGTGCAAGCTGATAAACACCAAAGCATGGAGAGAAACAAAAATAATAGTGTTTTTTTCATACCAAAATTAGTTTGAGTTAATAAAAAATGTGATTATTGAGATTCAAGTTAAGTCTAGAGCAAAAACACTTTTATCAATATGTCTATTCAAGCCGCCGGCTTAAAACGATGCTAAATTAGCACAAATTTCAATATGATGCAAATTTCCAATGAGTTCTCCCGGCCGCTCCGCGTCCAATCCCGCCCCGTCTTCCGGTGACACATCCCTCTCCCGCTGCGCCCTGCATACCGGGGAGACCGTCCTGGTCCCGGCCGAAGTGGATGATTTCTTCCTGGTCCCGAGAAGAAGCGGCACCGTAATCATCGAAACCTTCATCGAGCACCTAGAAGAAAAGGACAGCTACACCGGCCTCATCCTCCAGCGCGATGAACCGCTGCTGTAATTATAAGTGAGCCTGTGCATCGAGATGCCGGCTTTTCCGTGATTTTGTCGCCGAAGGCGGAGCCGTTCAGGTCTGCTTCTCGGTAGTCGAATATAAGGGAACGCCATCCATTTTGATAAATATCCCATATAATCAGCGGAAAGTTCCAATTTTGATTGCGATTCCGCTGATTATAATGGGTTATTTGTTATATTTGTGGCGGAAAATGATTTTGGTTATGATTATCGGACGTAAAAATGAGTGCAATACTCTTTTAGGATTGCTCGACAAAGAGGAATCTCAGTTCTGTGCCGTCTACGGTAGACGCCGTGTCGGAAAAACCTATTTGATACGTGAGACATTCCATTATAATTTCACTTTCCAGCATACCGGGGTAGCCAAGGGTAATCTGAAGAATCAACTTGCGGCTTTTAGGGATTCCCTCAAGAGCGCAGGCCTGAGCCGTTGTCCGATTCCTAAAAATTGGTTTGAAGCCTTTGACAAACTTAAATTGCTGATAGATTCCGCTCCCGAAGGCAAGAAAGTGATTTTTATTGATGAACTGCCGTGGATGGATACGCCTAAATCCAAAATGATCAGTGCCTTGGAACATTTCTGGAACGGGTGGGCTACAGCACGCCCTCAAAAAGATATCGTGCTTATCGTTTGCGGGAGTGCAACATCGTGGATTACAAAGAAACTGCTGAAAAACAAGGATGGTCTTCGAGGAAGAATTACAGAAAGGATAAAGCTGGCTCCTTTTACTTTATCCGAATGTGAGCAGTACGTTTCCGCCGCCGGTCTTTCTATGGTAAGAAAAGACATTTTGGAAATGTATATGATACTTGGCGGAATTCCATATTACTGGAGTTTTCTGAAAAGAGGTCTGAGCGTTGCACAGAATGTGGATGAACTGTTCTTTTCAGAAAATGCCAAACTGAAAGATGAGTTTGATGCGTTATATCAAGTACTTTTCAATAAGCCGGAAAAGTATATCAAGGTGATAGAAGCTCTTAACGGCAGAAAAGCAGGGCTTACCAGACAGGAGATTCTATCGGAGACCTGCATTGAAGACGGCGGAACTTTCAATTCCGTTTTGGATGACCTTGAAGAATGCGGCTTTATCAGACGATATAATTCTTTAGGAAAGAAAGAGAAGGATTCCATCTATCAGCTGATGGACAATTACACCCTGTTCTATTACCATTGCATCCGAAAAGACAGATTCTCTGACGAGAACTACTGGTCTCACACTTACCTTACAAGTGAACACAATACTTGGGCAGGATTGGCGTTCGAAAGGGTGTGCCTTC
>CAVCRS010000073.1:0-12272 GCA_963604635.1 Faecalibacillus sp. | reverse complement strand
CCTGCCGCGCCACCGTGGGCACAGTATCCAATCCTGATCACAATTTGGAGTCTTACGGCAAGGCCGGCCGCAGCCGCTGGCTCGGTCGCAGACCTCACAACCGCGGTGTCGTTATGAACCCTGTGGATCACCCTATGGGTGGTGGTGAAGGCCGTGCCTCCGGAGGTCACCCGCGCTCACGCAAGGGTCTGCCTGCTAAGGGATATAAGACACGTAATCCTAAGGCGTCTTCAAATAAGTTCATCATCGAAAGAAGAAAGAAATAAACGGAATTAAACTTTAGAGATTATGAGTCGTTCTTTAAGAAAAGGTCCATATATCCAGGAAGCCCTGGAGAAGAGAATTCTTGCCATGAACGAAGGTGGCAAGAAGAAAGAGGTGGTCAAGACCTGGTCACGCGCCAGTATGATTTCACCTGACTTCATCGGCCATACTATCGCAGTTCATAATGGAAACAAGTTCATTCCGGTTTATGTAACTGAGCAGATGGTAGGTCACAAACTCGGCGAATTCGCCCCTACCCGTACATTCAGAGGTCATTCAGGTAACAATAAGAAGTAATAATTATGGGAAAGCGTAAAAGACTTATGGCAGAACGCCTCAAGGAGGCTAAAAAGGTAACAGCCATTGCCAAGCTGAATGACGTCCCTTCATCTCCACGCAAGATGCGTCTCGTCGCTGACACCGTAAGAGGTGTGGAGGTTAACCGCGCTCTCGATCTCCTCAAATACTCGAAGAGAGATGCTTCTATCAGTCTCGAGAAACTTCTCCGCAGCGCCATCGCCAACTGGGAAGCCAAGAATCCTGAGAAGAGCAAGGAACTCGATAACGGAAACGTATATGTTAAGACTATCATGGTTGACGAAGGCCGCACACTGAAGCGCATCCGTCCTTGCCCTCAGGGCAGAGCCGGCCGCATCCGCAAGCGTTCAAATCACGTGACCGTCGTTCTTGATGTCAAACCAGCAGCAGTGGAGGAGTAATAATATGGGACAGAAAACTAATCCTATCAGCAACAGAATCGGTATCACCCGTGGTTGGGACTCCAACTGGTGCGGTGGTAACTACGCAGAGAAGATAGCGGAAGACTACGAGATCCGCAAGTACCTCACAAGCCGTCTTTCCAAGGCCAGCCTTTCCAAGATTGTCATCGAGCGTACTCTCAAGCTCATCACAGTGACCATTCACGCTGCACGTCCGGGTGTCATCATCGGCAAGGGCGGCACAGAGGTGGACAAACTCAAGGAAGAGCTTAAGAAAGTCACCAGCAAGGATGTTCAGATCAACATCTTCGAGGTTAAGCGCCCGGAGGTTGACGCTCACATCGTGGCTGACTCCATCGCCCGTCAGATCGAAGGCCGTGTTTCCTACAGAAGAGCCATCAAGATGGCTGTAGCCAACACTATGAGAGTAGGCGCAGAAGGCATCAAGGTTCAGATCAGCGGCCGTGTAGGCGGTGCTGAAATGGCCCGCAGCGAGATGTTCAAGGAAGGCCGTACACCTCTCCATACATTCCGCGCCGATATCGACTATGCACTCGCAGTGGCTAACACCAAGGTAGGTACCCTCGGTATCAAGGTCTGGATCTGCAACGGTGAGCGCTATGGCAAGCAGGACCTCACACCTAACTCCGGTGTAGCTGCAAATGCACAGCCTAGCAACCAGCCTCGTACAGGCCGTGGCCCACGTCGCGGCGGTGACCGTGGCGACCGTCGTCCTCGCAGAGACAACAACAATAAGTAATTTGAGAAAAAATACTTATATTTACGGCCGGTTCCCGAAAGGAACCGGCTTTTTTGCTGGAAGGCCCGCCCCGGGGCAGTCGCAGGCCTGCCAGTAAGGCGTTATCAGTGAATTGCTTGGACGCCTCCGAAGTTAACAACTATATATATTTTACAGTATGAAAAAAACATTCATCGCAGCAGCCGCACTGCTTCTCGTCTTCTCTTGCGGCCCGAAGAAAACCAATCAGGAGCTCCAGCAGGAATTCCAGGCTGCCAATGAGCAGATTATGAATCAGTATCAGGCTGAAGAAATCAGTGAGGATGAGGCTGAGCAGGCAGTTCGCACCCTTTGCGTAAACACTATCAAGGAGCACTCCAAGGATTCAGTCGCTCTGACAGCACTCCAGATGGCTTTTATGATTATGGAGGATGATGAGCTTTCTGCATCTCTTGACATTCTTTCCAAGACATTCCCGGAAGATGAATTCGTGCAGAAGGTCAGCAAGAGTTTCACGGCTCGCAAGAGCACTGCCGAGGGCTGTATGTTCACTGACTTCACCGTCATTCAGGACGAGAACGACCCTGAGAACAGCACTGTGAAGTTCTCTGACTATGTAGGTCAGGGTAAATACATCCTCGTGGATTTCTGGGCCAGCTGGTGCGGACCTTGCAAGAGGGAGATTCCTAACATCGCTGCCGTGTACAATACATACAAGGGTGACAATTTCGATGTTCTCAGCGTAGCCGTATGGGACAAACCTGAGGATACTGCAAAGGCAGCCGAGGAGCACGGCGTGGTCTGGAATCAGATCATCAACGCCCAGAGAATCCCTACTGACGCCTACGGCATCGACGGCATTCCTCACATTATGCTCGTAGGTCCTGACGGCACCATCATCAAGAGAAATCTTCGCGGCGAGGCCATCGAGGCTGCCGTCAAGGAAGCTCTTGGTTTGTAAATGGACATAAAAGAGCAGATAAATCTGTTACCACATTCCCCCGGAGTCTACAGATATTATGACTCCGAGGGAAATGTCATATATGTGGGCAAGGCAAAGGACCTCTTCAAACGGGTCCACCAGTACTTCGTGCCGCCCGAGAGGCTGAACACGAAGACCCGCATCCTTGTGTCCAGAATCGCCTCCGTGCAGTATTCGGTGGTGGATTCCGAGGCGGACGCCCTGCTCCTGGAGAACAATCTCATAAAGCAGTACAAGCCCCGCTACAACATCCTCCTTAAGGACTCGAAGACCTACCCCTGGATCTGCATCACTTCCGACCCTTATCCGAGGGTCTTTCTGACCCGTCACGTGGTTCGCAACGGTTCGCACTACTACGGCCCGTACAGCTCCGTGCTGCACGCCCGCCATCTGCTCGAATATTTCGAGGCGAACTACGCCCTGCGTTCCTGCAAGCACAAAATCACCTCCGAAGTCATCCTCCGCGGCAAGATCCGTCCCTGCCTGGATTTCCATATCGGAAAATGCAAGGGGTGCTGTGTGGGAGCCATCTCCGTGGAGGAATACAATGCTCAGATAGAGGAGATTACGCACCTTCTCAAAGACGGTGCCTCAGGCATCATCCACCGTTACCGCGAGGCGATGACCTCCGCCGCCGAGCGGCTCGACTTCGAGACCGCCCAGTACTGCAAGGACCGCATAGAGTCCCTCCAGCAGCATTATTCGCACTCGGTCATCAGCTCCGCAAAGGACGCCGACGCAGACGTGTTCTCGCTCGTTTTTGAGGGCACCGAAGCTTTCGGGAATTTCCTGAGAATCCGCGGCGGCTCCATCATACAGTCGCTGAATCTCGGGTTCAAGCTGAACATCGAGGAGGAGCGCGCAGCCGTACTGAGCGCGTTCATCGCCGAAATCGAGTCGAAATTCGGCGAGCTTTCCTCTCAGATCATCGTGCCGTTCCTTCCCGACGTGGACCTTCCCGGCGTGGAATTCACCGTTCCCGCGAAGGGCGACAAGCTGAGCCTGCTCAAACTGAGCGACAAGAACGCGATGGAGTACCGCGCGAACATCCAGCGCAGCCGCGAGCACACTGATCCTGAGGCATATAAGACCGAGGTGCTCGAGGAGCTGAGGCAGGCGCTTGGAATGAGCGTGCTGCCGCGACATATCGAGTGCTTCGACAACTCGAACATTCAGGGAACCAATCCTGTAGCTTCGTGCGTAGTGTTCCGCGACGGGGTGTCTTCGAAGAAAGACTACCGCAAGTTCAAGATTAAGACCGTCGTGGGGGCGAATGACTATGCTTCGATGAAGGAGGTCGTGAACCGCCGCTATTCCCGTATGCTCGCAGAGGCCCCGGATGACCTCCCGCAGCTCATTGTCATCGATGGCGGCAAGGGTCAGCTCGAATTCGCCTGGCAGGCATTGGCCGAGCTCGGCCTTACGGATAAATTGACCGTAGTCGGTCTCGCGAAACGCCTCGAAGAGGTCATCCGCGTGGGAGATCCGTATCCGCTCTTTCTCGACCGTAATTCGCAGGCGCTTAAGCTCTTGCAACGCGTCCGCGACGAGGCTCACCGCTTCGGCATCACCTTCCACCGTTCGCTTCGGAGCAAGGCGCAGATTTCCTCCGCCCTGCGGCAGATCAAGGGCGTGGGCGAGCAGACCGAGAACCGCCTGCTGATGCACTTCGGCAGCGTCGCGCGCATTGCCGCCGCGCCGGTGGATGACATCGCGCAGCTCGTGGGTCCCGCCCTCGCGCAGAAAATCCACGATGAACTCACCCGCAGCGAGGATGACGGCACTCTCTAACTCCCCGGCCGCTTACGCGTCCAATATCAACACTTTATGGAATCCGCAAAAGAGAAACAGTTCAACAGATGGTTCAGCATTTTCATCCTGGCCGGAATGGCCGTGGCGCTGACCCTGACTACGATATTCAAATTGGACGACGCCGGGGACGGCGGCGCCAGAGCATTTCTGATTATCTCCGCGTTCGGCTCGCTGATGGGTATCCTGAGCACGGTGTCCTCAGCTAACGGTCTGATAATCACGTTTCTCTTCGGACTGCTCGACGTTTCGATCTACGGAGTGATGTGCTTTGTGAACTGGTACGGCGGCGGGTCGGGCCTCGGCAACGCGGTCCTGCATATGATCTACTTCGTGCCGATGCAGTTCGTGGGCTTCGCCCAATGGCGGCGTCACCGCGCGGACAAGAGCGCCTATACCGTGAAGCCGCGCCGTCTTTCGGGGAAGGGCTGGGCAATTGTTTCCGGCTTCTTCCTTGCGGGCATTGTCATCGCATACCTCATCGTTGCGCGTTTCGACAAATCGGCTGCCGACACTTTCATAAAGACGGCCGTGGTGCTCGACGTGCTTCCCCTGATGTGCAACATTCTCGGGCAGATGCTTATGTCGCTCGCATATATGGAGCAGTGGATATTCTGGATAGGAGTGAACGTGTTCTCCATCATAATGTGGTCCACGGCGCATTTGGACGGCACGTCCAGTTTCGCTGCCATCTATATCGTCAAGTACAGCTTCTATCTTCTGAATTCGATTAACGGGCTTCGTATCTGGCTGCGTGACAGCAGGGTGGAATAGAGAGTTTTAGGCTCAAATGTTTCGTATATAAAGATTTTTTTCTAACTTTGCCGGACATTGCCCGAAAGTGTATAGTAAAACATAAACTAATTTTTATCATTATGCAGTACGAGGAAATCGTAAAAAAGGTAAAGGACATCATCGTTGACAAACTCGGCGTAGAAGAGTCCGAAGTTACTGAGACAGCTAGCTTTACAAATGATCTCGGAGCAGATTCACTTGATACCGTAGAGCTTCTTATGGAGTTCGAAAGAGTGTTCGGAATCAAGATTCACGATGATGAGACCAGCTCGATCGCTACTGTTAAAGACGCCATCGACAAGATCCAGGAGAAACTCTCAGAAGAGAAATAAGTTTTTTCCACTAAAAAGTAACGGCTGCTTTCCTACTGAAAAGCAGCCGTTTTTCGTATGTTGTTTAAAACTATTTCGCGATTGAGCAAGGGACCGAATAGACAATCTTGAGGGTCGGATGGCGTTCGGCCTGCGGACCGTTCAGAATGGCGCAGTAGTAGCGGTCCTTGTCCATAAGCGTGGTATAGGACTCTGTGCTGCTGGAACTTGAGGAGCTGTAGGCGGATGCAAGCATCGCCAGATAGTAGTAGTTGCTCAGGTAGCTGCTGCCGTAACTGCCGTAGCTGCTGCCATAGCTTCCGTAACCGTAGCCTCCGTAGAGGTTGTTGTAATAGCTGGCGTAGGCGAGCTGGCTGTAGTAGCTGCTCGTGCTTGACGATGAAGCGCCGGAGATGGTTTCCCTCTCGACCTCCTTTGCCATAATCAGGAGCCAGATATCATAGTTGCTGATATTCTTCAGATTGTTGAGCTCCAGAAGTTTCTGGATATGGTAAGTCACATCCGGAGCGTACTGGCACAGGGACCTGTTCAGCTCCCCCGGATCCTCGTATTCGGAGGAAGTGTCCGTGAGGCTTCCGTAGCTGACATAACCGTTGTCGTAGCGAACCCTCACCGTAGGGTTCAGATAGGCAGGGAAACGGTACATCAGTTCATAGTCATCCGGGAACTCGAATGGCATAATGATGCTCGCCCTGTTTATGATGGCCTCGCGAGGCGAGTCCGTATGCTTGGATATTTCGTTCTCAATCAGCGTTTTAACCTCCGTCGCCGAGATTACCGGCTTCAGTCCGCCGCCGCCCTCGACGGCGATCAGATCCGATGTCTTGCCGACCTTTGAACGGGTGCTGTGCCCGGTCACATTGTAGCAGTACTGAGGCAGACGGTCCGAATCGGATGAGATCTCGTCCACGAGGGAATCCAGATCGTACATCTTGTCAGGACAGTACCAGAAATAGAAGCTCGTGTCCTTTCTCTCACCGTCATATTCGGCATTGAACGTCAGAGTCGCATAATCTCCGGCGATTATATAGTTCTCCATATCCAGACCCAGCTGGAGGGTGAACATATTGATGCGCCCGCCGTTCCCGATAGGCTCGTCGGTATCGATGTAGATGCCCGGGAATTTCTTCGTGTAGGTATCCAGGTCCTTCAGGTCATCCTGGGTGATGGTGAGGTATTTCTTCGCGAACTCAGCGCTGAAGTCGAAACTCAGGGAATCCGTTCCGTCATAGACCGGAGTCCTCTGCGTGATGCGGTTCTTCGAGTGCTCCACGACATTGTTCAGATTGCCGTCATTGAAATCGAGAGGCTTGCTGAGCTCATAGACGTTTATATTCTGGAGAATGTTGTCCTGACCGTGGTCCGCCACCGAGTTCGTGTCCCTGGCCGCGCTGAAATGGAAATGCCTGATCTGGGGGTCTTTACCGAAGTCCAGAGTGTCGCTCATAGGCACCAGCGAGATGGCGCATCCTCTGGTGGTGAGTCCGAAAAGCTCATCCCTGACGGCTCCGATGGTGATTCTCGTGCTCGAATAGCCCGAGAGGCTGTCCGGGAACGCCATACGGATGTCCTCCAGCGGGAACTCCGCCGTGTAGGTGTCGTACTTGAGTTCGGTAGGTATCAGATTGCCTCCCACTTCATAGGTGGAACTGACACAGGAGAAGCAGCAAAGGGTTGCTGCGGCAGCGCCCGCAATATTCAGGACTCTGCGGAGAATGATGGAATTCATTGGCTACAATTCGTCATAAAACCTCTCGTAATCAGCGATATAGCTTCCGTTCTTGAGAGCTTCTCCGTCGTATGGGAGAGTCGGAAACCCGAGTTCGCGGCAGCAGGACAGGATTTCTTCATCCACATCCGGAGCCCCGATTATGATACCGTCTGAATACTGAGCTGCGGTTTTCGCAAGATTTATGCCAGTAGGATTTTCCAGATACGGAACATCCTCCGGCTTTACATTTCCGAAGAGGACGCCCTCCTGGAAATCGTGTGAAAAAGTCTGGCGCGGAGTGTCATTGTACAGAGAAAGCACCACCTTGCTGGAAGAGAAGATAGGGTCATCCTTGTAGGATTTCTTCAGATAGAGCGGCAGCACGTGGGAAATCCAGCCCTGGCAGTGGATGATGTCCGGGGCCCAGCGGAGTTTCTTTACGGTCTCGAGGACTCCGCGGGCGAAGAACACGGCTCTCTCGCCGTTGTCCTCGAAGAATTTCCCGTCGGCGTCGCAGGTTATCTGCTTGCGCTTGAAGAAGTCTTCATTGTCAATGAAATATACCTGAATGCGGGCGGACGAGATGGATGCGACCTTGATTACGAGCTGTCTGTCCACGTCTCCGATGATGATGTTCATACCGGAAAGGCGGATGACTTCGTGAAGCTGGTTCTTGCGCTCGTTGATGCAGCCATAGCGAGGCATGAAGGAACGTATTTCCTTCTTTCTTTCCTGAATGCCCTGAGGCAGGTGGCGACCTATTGACGAGATTTCCGTTTCGGGAAGGTAAGGATATATTTCCGAATTCACGAACAGAACTCTTTTAACCGAATCTCCCATTTCTTATTCACTTTTTCAACACACAAAGGTAATAATTTTTTTTCATATTTTGATATTTCACTATCTTTGACCCTAATATGGGAACTTTGCACAATACACAGGGTGAGAACAGGATGATGCGCAGGCGTCTGCGCAGTGCCCGCCTGTCCTCCGTCATCAGCATCAGTATGGTGCTGCTTCTTGTGGGCATCGCGTCGATGCTGCTTCTGAATGCGACGCGCGTTTCCGACTATTTCAAGGAAAATATGCAGATTTCCGTGCTGATGGACACGGAAGCCACTGACCGGCAGGCTGCCCGTCTGGCGTCGGAACTGGATTCGCTGTATTTCGTGAAAGGAACCCAGGTCGTAACGAAGGCTCAGGGAGCCGCCGAGATGGAGTCCCTTTTGGGCGAGGATTTCCTGAGCGTTTTCGAGACCTCTCCGATTCCGGCCTCCATCGCCCTGACCCTGAAAGCGGATTACGTGTCGGTGGACAGCGTGGCTAAGGTGAAAGCCATTCTGGAGAAGTATCCTGATGTCGATGAGGTGGATTACCAGAAATCCCTCATCACGGCCTTGAATGCGAACCTGCAGAAAATCGGGCTTTTCCTGGGCGTTTTCGTTCTGCTCCTGCTTTTCATCTCCTTCGTTCTGATAGGAAATACCGTGAGACTCAGCGTGTTCTCGCGCCGTTTCACCATCCATACGATGAAGCAGGTGGGTGCGACCCGCTCTTTCATCCGTGCCCCGTTCCTGTGGCGGGCCGTGTTTCAGGGGCTCCTGGCGGCGCTTCTTGCGTCGGCAATGCTCATCGGGCTTCTGTATCTGCTTCGAGGAGAGCTTTCGCAGCTCTTTGAGATATTCACCGTTGACCTGCTGCTGCAGGTCATCGGACTTGTGGTGGCCGCGGGCATCGTGCTTTGCGTGGTCAGCACTTATTTCGTTGTAAACAAGCTTGTTCGTATGAACAAGGATAAACTCTATTCTTAGATGGAAGATAACAGTAACAACAGCAAGTTCGCGCTGACCCCGCGCGGCCTGAAGTTCCTTCTCGCGGGACTGGTCGTGATGGTGGCGGGCTACATACTTCTCGCCGGCGGGGGAGTGAAGGATCCGCAGGTTTTCAACTATTCGATGTTCGATTTCAGACGTCTTGTGGCGGCTCCGCTTGTGATTCTCTGCGGCGTGGTGATTGAGATTGTCGCGATTATGGGGCGTTTCGACAAGGGTAAAAAAGAAGAATAAGCTATGCAGTGGTTTGAAGCCATACTTCTGGGGCTGGTGCAGGGCCTGACTGAATTCCTGCCGGTGAGCAGCAGCGGCCATCTGGCGATAGGCCGCGAGATTCTCGGGGTCGAGGCGTCCGATGACCTCGTGTTCGAGGTGGTCGTGCACGCAGCTACGGTGCTTGCCACCATAATCGTGTTCAGGAAACAGATCTGGAAGCTGCTCTGCGGCCTCTTCAAGTTCAAATACAATGACGAGACGGATTATGTCCTGAAGATCTGCATCTCGATGATTCCGATATTCATCGTGGGCGTGTTCTTCAAGGACTGGGTGGAGGCTCTTTTCTCTTCCCTGATGGTAGTGGGTGTGGCTCTGATGGTTACGGCCTGTCTGCTATTCTTCTCCGACCGCTTTTCCGCCCGCAGGAGCCCTGACGCTCCGGTGGCCCGCGGAGGAATCTCCTATCTGCAGGCCCTCATCATCGGAATAAGCCAGGCTTTCGCTGTCGTTCCGGGACTTTCCCGCTCGGGAACCACCATCAGTACAGGTCTTCTGTGCGGCGTACGCCGCGAGGACGTGGCGCAGTTCTCATTCCTTATGGTGCTCGTTCCCATATTGGGCGAAGCCTTCCTGGATCTGGTCGGCGGCGATATGGCCGCGTCGACGGTGGGCGGCGGTGCCTTGCTGCTGGGCTTCTTCTCGGCGTTCGTTTCGGGTGTTTTCGCCTGCAAGGTGATGATTTCGATAGTGAAGAAAGCGAAGCTGAAGTGGTTCGCGCTTTACTGCCTTGTAGTCGGAGCGCTGGTGGTCGCTTTCAATCTTCTTTAGTCGGCCGCATTGGAACGCAAGGGGGTATATTTCGCATCTGACGTGCATCTCGGTCTGGATTTCAATGATCCGAAGGACCGTGAGGCGAGGTTCGTGCATTTTCTGCGAAGCATTCCGGCGCAGCAGACCGAGGCTCTGTATCTGCTCGGGGACATCTGGGATTTCTGGTACGAGTACCGCGACGTGGTGCCGAAGGGTTATGTCCGCGTGTTCTCCTCGCTGCTGGATCTGATGGATGCCGGGGTGAAGGTGGTTTTCTTTACGGGAAATCACGACATCTGGGCGTACCATTACTTCGAGTCGCTGGGTATCAAGGTGTTGCGTGATCCGGCGGTGGTGGAGCACAGCGGGGTGAAGTTCTGCCTGGCGCACGGTGACGGGCTGGGTCCCGGGCTGGCCGGCTACAAGTTTATGAATTACCTCTTCAAGAACCGCGTGGTCCAGTGGCTGTTCTCGCTTCTGCATCCGTGGATTGCATTCCGTCTGGGCAACGGCTGGTCGAAGGACAGCCGGCTCACGCGCGGCGGGGAGTATGTCTTCAAGGGGCCTTCCGAGCCTCTGTACAAATGGGCTCAGGAGTTTGCTTCCACGCATCCGGTGGACTGCTTCATCTTCGGGCACCTGCACACGAATGTGGATACCCAACTTCCTACGGGTGAGCGATTTATAGTTATGAAAGACTGGATTTCCTCTTCTCCTTACTGGTACTTCGACGGGACTTCCGTGCGTACCGGCATGACCATGAATATGGAGTAGTACAGGAAGTCGAATTCTCCGCTTTCCCACATCTGAATCAGTTCCTCGGTCTGCTTGTCGACTCCGTCGGGGTCGTAGTGGCTCTTCAGGTCCTGGCCGAAGAGTTTGCCGAGTCCCTGGTAGAATCCGGCGGTGAGCGAGTTCGTGTAGCCTTTGAGGATGCTGTAGGTGTCCTTGCCGATTTCTCTGTCCACCAGACGGCAGAGCAGTTTTCCCTGCGAGACGGTCATTTCCCTTACGATAGGCTCGAAGTCGGTCAGAAGCTGTTTCTCCCAGCCGCGGATGTACTTCTCCTTCTGCATCTTGTTCATATGCCGGGCTTCAATCGTGCTGTCAACTTCGTGGCAGATGCTGGAGCCGACGGCCACGTAAGGGTAGACTTTGTTGAAGTTATAGACGAGGCGGTAGTATTTCTTCCAGTCGGATTTTTTCATCCGCTTGTCCTTGCCGAAGCACCAGACCGGCGGGACGGAGTCGTAGTAAACGGTGTCGCCGCGCTCGTCCACGAAGAAAGGCATCAGCTTCCCCTGGTGCGCGTGCTCGTCCTTGTACTGCTTGCGCACCTGCTCTGCGGCCGCCGCCTGCACGCGTTCCTCCCGCTCGGCTTTCCGCTGTTCGCGGCGGCTGAGGCGCTGCTGCGCATCGGCATTCACAGCCGTCGCCAGCATCATCAGGGCGGCTGCCGCTGCAGCCAATACGGGCCTGTATTTTCTCAATCCGTTCATTTCGAAGCGCAAAAGTAGGCATTTTTCTCTTGCGCTCCGCCTTTCCCGCAAAAAACTCGCCAATTATTCTTCTCTACTGCCTTTACGCTTCTGCAAGTCCCGCGACAGCAATCTTTTCCTCAGCCCTCCCACTGCTTTCTTTACAAAGGGGCTGCGGCAGTCTGCTGCTTGGCAGAAGAGCTTCCGCGCTTCGCGCTCCATCCCGGCTTTCGCTTCGCTCAAGCCACCCGCTCACAGGCCGCGGGCGGCCAGGCTCTCTGCCAAGCACTGACTGTCCGCAGCGGTGCTCTCTGCAGTGGTTGAGCTTGTCGAAACCACAGGGCGGTCGCCGAGCCTGTCGAGTGGCCGGATCCGCTGCATGTACATCCCCCGGTGAAAGGCGTGTCGAAAAGTGGCGGAAAAAGTTTTTTACAGGGGGCGTTAAAATGCTGAAAAGACGCGAATTAGCATTCGGATTTTTCTGTCGAAAATGTGCGAAAAAAGTCCGGAAATTATTTTGTATTCAGAATTTTTTACTAACTTTGCAGTCCTAAAATTTGGGGTAAAATCACCCAACCAGTTGAG
>CAVCRS010000072.1:0-12496 GCA_963604635.1 Faecalibacillus sp. | reverse complement strand
AAGAGGAAGAGGAAGAGGAAGAGGAAGAGGAAGAGGAAGAGGAAGAGGAAGAGGGAAAGTGAAAGGGAGAGGAAAAGAGAAGCGGATGGCTGGGAATCGCTTCCAAGCCATCCGCGGATGAATGTTGATTTGTTAAGTATAGACCTGAACGGTCTGTTTCTCAATACGGTTTATGTTATGTGTACTATGTTAGGTAGTATTTTTCTTTAATTTCCTTTGCGCTGCGGCAGTCTGTCGGCTGGCAGAAGAACTTCCGCGCTTCGCGATAACTTTCCCGGTCGCCGGCGGCAGTCGTATCCAGGACCGTCTCACTTCGCTCGACCCCATCCGTTCGCTTCGCTCCGGATACCTCCCTCTATGCCGAGTGTGGCATCGGTCCCCGGATTCGCCTGCCGCCGGCGAGCAAACGGGAAACAGGGTTTAGCCAAACCCCTGATTCCGTAGCGAGTAGGCATCTCGACAAGCTCGATGACCGCAGGGTGGGCTCGATGACCGCCAGGCCCGCAGTGGCCAGAGGCTACGAGGCCATCAGGACCGCGGAGGCCAAAGGCTTCGAGGCCAGAAGCTACGAGGCATTCACGGCGTAGGTGGCGGGGGTGCCGGCGGCGCCGCCGGAGGTGCCGGTGAAGTACGGGTTCGTCACGTATATCTTGGTGCCGGTGGCGGCCTTCGTGGTCTTGAAGGCACAAGGGACTATCACGTAGGCACCGTCGCCGTAGGTCGAAAGCGTCAGGTATTCATCGTAAGTCACGGTCTTCGTAAAGCCGAAGGACTGCTTGGTGCTGTCTATTATGGACGTACCCGTCCAGGTAGGCATATATCCCGGTCCGCCGTCGCCGGTGGAATTGTACTGCGAGGTGTCAGGAGTCAGATTGTTCGTGCTGGACTCGATCTTGAACTCCAGAGGGAACATATGCTTCGCCAGACCGCTGGTGATATAAATGTTCATCAGGAACTCTGAACCGCTGGAAGTCGGAATCTTGTTATCGTCCACATCCGTATTTATCGTCATCTCTCCCGGCCGGCGCAGATGCAGGATCACCGTACGCGCCACCTTGATAGTGTTGCCCGTACTGCCGGAGCCGACGGTCTTCGTCACATAGAAAAGCACGGACTGAGTAAGCTCCTTGCCCGCAGCCGGCAAATCCTGAGGCGTCACGCTGAAGGTAACCCATCCGTCCTTGTCAGTCGCAGAGGAAACCACAATGGACTTGACTATCGACGACTGGTCCACAGTGTAGGATGAACCCGGTTGAAAATTCATCTCGGTACTCTTGTCCATAACGTTCACGCTGTTATTGTCATACGTAGTCGGATTATTTTTGATGTCCGGCACATATTTCAGCTTGAAGGTAAATGCAGACGGACTCACGACAGTCTTCTCGGTATATTCCACGAAAATACGCGATTCACCGTCGGAGATGTTGCTGTAGTCCTGGGTCGTGACGGAGAAAAGGAAGTTGTTCGCCGAAGGCTGCGCCATAGCTTCAGCCGCAGTGGAGTACCCGTCCGCCGTACAGTTCGAGATGTAAACGTGATAATGGAAATTGCGCAGGATATTGTAATACACGGTATATCCCGAAGTGGCTCCAGAAGAGCCGGAAGCAATTTCGGTGCTCTGCACAAACTCCACCTTGTAGTAGGAGGAATTGCCGCTGCCGTTCTTGTATTTGCCCTTAACCAGAATCGCCGAGTTGGTAGCATCCGAGGAATAGGGCCGCTCGAACATATAGTGCGTACCCGTGCTGCTGCAGTCCAGAGCACTTGCATCAGTATTCACAATCCCTGCCGACGAAGGCAGATACCCCGTGAAACCGATGGTGGAAGTTCCATCGTAAGACGCCTTCAGATCATTATACTGCCGGCTAATCCACGGATTGTTCGTAAAGCTGTCCCCCGCAGCGTCCGAAGTGGCATAAGTCGCGAAATCGCTCGCCGCCATAACGCAAGGCGCCACGCTGCCGCAGTCAGGGGTATTCCAGAGGGCGAAGCCCTCCAATGTAAAATTCGCGTCATCGGCCACGTCGATACTGACGCTGGAGAAATTCCTCACAAGCGGAATCTTCGTAATCTTGGCGAGGTCCGCCGCCGACAAATCATTCATATCCTCAGGGAGGCCGTTATCCAGCTCGACTCTCTGCCAGTACGCCTCGCCCGTGACGGTGAGGCGACTGATAAGGTAGTACTCGTGGTTATATTCCGGCGGGTTGGAATCGAAATCGTAGTTCGCGATGAAGTGCAGGATGCGCTTCGTAGGGCTCGCCTGCAGATTCACGGAAAACTTGTACTCGGTGTCCATATCCGTCCCGAAAGTGTTCGGAGACACCGGCGAAGCCTTCTCGCACTCCACGAAGAACTCGTTCTCGTCGAAGACCAGCACCCAGAGATTCTGAATCTCCTCCGAAGCGAAAGAGCGCGTCGCGGCCCCGTCAGCTCCGGCGACAGCCACCGAGAAGTTCAGGCAGGTTTCTCCTTCGGCCGTCCCGTCATCCGGGACGTCCAATCTCTCGGTGCACCCCTGGCCCGCAAGGCCCAGCGCCACCAGAGCAAGGAGTATGAATATATATTTCTTCATAAACTTCATCATCTCTGCTTGTCTCCCCAATAGAAAGTATTCTTCTGGCTATCAGAAAGCTTATCCGTCCAGTACCACTCATCATAAACGCATCGAACATTGGAACTTTCGTCACGAGGGTTATCAAAATTTCCCGGACAATATGCTTTCTGGTCACTTCCCCAGTACCATCCGGAGTCAGACAGCAGCACAGGAATTTTGCCGTCCTTGGCAAGCATCACCATATACATAATCTCTGCTCTGGTCGGGACTCTCCATCTTCCTGCAGGATAACCGTCTTCCTGATATGCCGCACATCTTTTCTGAGCATCTGTGTAACTCATTGTGGAAGTCACTCCGTAGGAAGAAGCGATTCTGAAAGAAGGGGCTATCATATTGTTTACTCTAGTCCCGTCTGTATCTGTAGGATAATAATAAGTCAGTTGATGATTGCTTCCATACAGCCAATTCCCACTAGAAAAATTATAGTTAAGATTATCCACCGACTCCTTCCTCGGATCCCCGATAATGTAATCTGTGCCTGCCGGCAAAGAACTGACCGTCACAACATACATATATGGGTCAGTATTACCGGCATTTCTTAAGTTAGACACGCCATCCCACCCGCCAGTACTGGTTGTGTTTCGACGTCCATTGACAAATAGATACCCGTAATGTTCATGGTTACTCCACCTTGTGTTTCCACTACGGCCACTACCAGTGGTTCCGCTGTCGATATGACTGGTATTACAGTCCGAATTCAGGCTCGCGACGACATAGAGCGCCGGGTACTGGGTGATGGTGATGGTTTCGGTGAATTGCGAATCTTCGGTGTCACCGCTGTCGTGCCGGATGGTGAAGGTCAGAGTATAAGCCGTAACATCATAGTCACTATTGGAATAATCATTGATCAGATTATGCGTGAACGTGATTGTCTGATTTTGGGAATTGAAACTGAGAGTATATTTGGAAGCATCCACCGACTCCTCATAAGGCTTGTATCCCGAATTAGGCTTCAGATTGGTCTTGGTCATCGAAGACGAAGTAATCTTGATATTGTGCGATGAATAATACGGAATGGTCAGGGAATTGACATTGTCCATAGTATATTCGTTCCGATCCACCATCAGATAGCGGTAGCGGATAAGCTCGGCATCGGTCTTCACGGTCTCGCTGCCCCACGGCAGAATCATATAGGAAGGCTTGATCTCGACAGGATTGTCCGGGTCACCGGACCCCAGGATACTTACCGAAAGCGAAACCTTGTACCAGGTGTTGCGGTCAATGCGGCGGGTCAGAGGATTGAACGGCACGGAGTAATAGCAGGTGAAATACCTGGTCGGCGTGCTAGCCCCTGCAGGGGTGTAGGCCCACGGAATCGAAACCAGCAGATAAGGTGCGTCGGCCGATGCGGAGGAAGCCCAGGAATCGAAATACGAATAGAAAGGCATCTCGTGGGTCCAGCCGGAAGCGGCGTCACCGGTGAGGGTGCGGGACTTTTTCGTCTCGTAATTGAAGATATTGTTATCGCGCTCAATTTCTGACATTTCGCCGTTGATGAAGCCGGCATTGACTCCGTTGCGGTAGCAAACCCTCATACCGACGGAAGTCGATGTCGCATCCGTCCGCGCAGTCCAGGTACCTGTAACATTGCCCAGATTATCCTTGTCCTCGACATTCTTGACGCTTGACACGGTGAAAGTAATCTTAGCAGCCGCGCGGGTGAGAGGGACATCTCCCGTGATGTTGTCGCCTGACTTGGTAAGCTGGGCCTTTCCGTCCATCACGAAATTCTTCTGGGCCTCGGCCCAGGGTTCAGATGAAGTGGTTGGACCGAACTCGGCCTTTACGGAAAGCTGCTTGAGCTCCGCTATGCTGGTGGCGGAAGTGCCTGTTTCATAAGGCAGGGAGGAAATCACCGAGGCTGTATTGACCACGGCATAGACGTAACAATTGGACGCTCCCGAAGGGAACAGAGCGTCCCCGACTTTCTTTTCGAGTGCCAGCGATAGGCTGACCTTGCCTGTGGTCGGATCCACCGTGAGTCCGTTTGTGCCGCCTGTGACCGCGCCGATGTTGTCATCTGCATTGACGGTGGCGGAGCTGCCGTCCGACGGATAGACGTAGGTTGCGGCCTCAGACTCGGAGTCGGAGGTGTAGAAGTAGAGCTTGAAGTCGCTGATTACGTTCTCGTTATATTTGTCGCTGCCGTACTCGGTCTCGCGGGTGACTGTCATAATGCCCGGAGAGAGTGTTATGACCACGCCGCCGGTGTCTGCGGTGAAGTTCTCCTTCCCGCAGGAAATCAGCGTGAGAGCCGTCAGCAATGCCGCTATATATGCTTTTGTCTTCATACTTACTCTTTCACTAAGGTGTATTCTCCGCCCAATACGCTCGAGGCCCTGAAGCTGGCGTTGCCGTAGTGCGCGAAGATGACCATTTTCGCGGAGCCGGTCGTGGTAGGGTCCTGCTTGATGGTGAGCGTCGCTTCGTTCCCGTCGACAGTGCCGGTGAGTCTGTCCACCAGGGCGCCCGTTGATGAATTCGGGTCGATGAATCTGAAGTGGTTCTGGTCGCCCGTCTTTTCTTCGAACACCGCAATCCACTCGGCGCCGACAGGGGTAGAAATCTTGAACGTGCAGGTCACGTTACCGCCGCCTGAGAGGTAGATTTCCTTGACCGAAGAGTCGGTCGGGGTGATGTCCGTACCGTTGTAGGACCATTTCTGCTGGCCGTTGCTCTCGGCGCTGACATTCTCGGAGTAGTCGTAGGAGAATGACTGCACGGTCCACGGCTGGACGGTGAGGGTCAGGGCGAGGGTGTAGGCATCGACGCTGGTGACGTGGAACTCGTAGATATGGTTTCGCTTCAGGTCGAAGCGGGTGCCGTCATCGGCGGCGTCAGGTGTGGCGTAGTAGCGGAAATCTATCGGATAGACGGTGGATATGCCGCTGAACTGCAGGCTGATGGCCGAGCAGTCGGAGCGCTTGGCACCGGAGGCGTCGATGTTCAGATACTCTGGGAAATAGCCGGTCCAGACTTCTTCGGCTGCCGTGGAGCCTGCGGCTTCAACAAGGGAGACGGAGCGGGTCGCGGCCGAGGTCTCATTGGCCGTGGCCTCATTAGGAAGATGGACCGCGAGACAGCTGGCGAGCTGGTCGTAGGTGTTCGCGTGGGTCCAGTCGGAGGTCTGGTCGTAGAGACTGAGCGGGGCGGAGGCGCCGTCGCAGTTGTAGCCTGTCAAGGTGGCGGAGGTCAGGGACTTGCCGGAGGTGTTGCGGATGATGACTTTCGCCATAGCGCGCAGGACGTCGATCTGGCCGAGGTCGGTGGCGATGTTGCGGCGGAAAGTCATCGGGCCGGTGTAGCTCCGGACGCCGTACATCGGGATGGCACCGGTGGCGGAAGGCTGGAAGGCAGTCTTTTCGCTGCCTGTGTAGGCGGTATAGACTGCTGTCTTGCAGAGGTCCTCGAGGGTAGTGACGCCTTCGGTGAGGGTCGCCGGGAGGCTGCAGTTCGCGAGGATCACGACCTTGAATGCGCCGGTCGGAGGGTTGTAGATCGGGCCGCTGAGAAGCCACTCAGTCGGGTATTTGGAGCTGCCCACAGGCTGCAGGGCGTCAGGGATGAATTCTTCGCTGAATACGTCGCCGACAAAGAAGAGGATGTGGGTGCGGGTGATGTCAATGTAGTTTTCGAAGCTCTCGCCGGAGTTTTCGGTCTCGGAGTCGGCGCGGGTGGCGGCGGGGGTTTCGCCGGCAGTGATGCGCAATGTCACCAGGGTCTCCTGCTGCACGTCATCGGTGTCCGGCCCGAGGGTGCTTTCTTTCCTGCAGGAGAGCAGGCAAAGGCAGCCCAGGGCCAGTGTCGCGAGTGCACGTGCCGTTGTGGTGAATATTGCGTTTATGCCGTTCATTCTTTGTTTCGCTGCGGGCGCTTGGCGACCGCCCGGTTGTTTTTTGTTTGCGGGCACCTCGACAGAGCTCGGCAACCGCAAGTTTCTTTCTAAAGTTCCGTGTGCTGCAGAACCACTTTCCAGGAATTGATGTAAATGAACGAGTCGAACCAGCGGTCATCCTCGTCGAGGAAGAAGACCATATCGTACTCGTCCTGGCGGTCCAGATATTCCTGATCGTCCAGACCGGAGTTGTAGTTGCCCTTGACGAGAAGGGCGTAGTCGATGAGCGGAACGGAAAGCACCGTCTCACCGGTTTTGTTGTTGCGGATGTTCAGCCGCGGGCTGTGGCCCTTTACGAGGCGGCCGGTGGTGAGTTCCGCTATGGCTACGTTCAGGGCGTCGGCGCGGGTGGAAGGCTGCTGCGGCACCTCGACAAGCTCGGCGACCGCAGTGGGCTCGGCGAGTTCAGTGGAAGCCCTGGTACCCAGAGCGACGGAGCCGGAGTAAACCGACCAGGCGCGGTACTCGACGTTTTCGTCGGCGAGCAAGGAGTTATCCCAGGACATAAGGGCGTTGTCGGCGGAAATCGAGAAGTCGAAATCATCACAGTTCACCGGCTCGCCGGAAATGTGCTGGAGCACGACATTGAAGTGGTTCGTGTTCTTCTTAAGACTCACGGTCGCTATGACTTTGCCTTTCCTGGCGCTGAAATCGGCGCCTTCGAGAAAGCCGTAATAGAGTCTGTCGAGGTCGGTGTCAATATAGGCAGAGCCGTCGGCAGAGTGTTTTTTGTTAAGAGAGCAGCCCAGGTCAGTTTTCTGAGTACCCTCTGCGAATGAATAAGTTCCGATTTCGTTGGCGTCACACCAGGCAAGCAGGTCATACTTTCCGGCAGGCACTTTGACGACCATAGAATAATCCTGCGCAGCGAGAGCTTCGCCGCTTTCGGATGCGGAAGCGACAATGCTGCCCTTCGAGTCAAGGACATAGAGCGTAACCGCTTTCACCTCGTGGGCGAACGCGTCGGCGTACTTCATATTCCAGTCGTAGCGGAAGTTCACGCGATACTCAGGGCAATCCTCCGGGTCGTCGTAAATGAGTCCGCTGCAGGCAGTTCCCGCGATGCCCACCAGTGCCAGGGAGAGCAGCGTGCGGAGTTTCACCTTGAATTCAGACAGCATAGTGAATATTCAAAAAATTTTGATAATTAAAATATTGGCAGGCTGCAGGCCGCAGCCTGCCAATATCACTGTTAAGTATATCTGTAAGTTTAGAGTTCTACGCTCTGCTTAACCACCTTCCAGGAGAGGATGTTGATCTTAGCTGCAACGAAGTACTTCTTGGTATCCTGATCGCTTGGAACGATAGGCTCGTCAGGAACAGCTACCGGGTGACCGAGGTTTGCGATAGCGGTGACATCAAGATTATACCAGTGGTTGCGAACTACGCCATAGTCAGCTTCGTTATAATTGTTCTTGGCAAATGTACCGGAATTTCTGAGATGCTCGATAGGAATGTTGTAATACATTCTGCCTTCATTGTAGAACTCGGCGAGGGTTGCGTCTTTTGCCCACTTGGCATTAACGGCTGCAACATCAGTAGCAGTACCGGCATTGTCAGAGAAGTATGTGCCATCCTTGAACTGAACGTGAATGTAGGCGTCACCGTCATTTACGATCTCAAGATAAGAAGCGTCAGCCTTTACATAAGCAGTTGTAGCTGCAGTAGCATCGAGAACGTAAGGGACATCATCAGCTTTTCTGTTGAGAATGAATGTGAAATAACCGTCCTTTGTATAATACTTGTGCTCGAAAATAACGAGATCTACAGGATCGGCATTCTTGTCAACTACCTGAGCGGTAAGAAGTACACTTGTTACGGCGCTGCTGAAGTTATTGTTTCCGAGGACATCCTTGGTGTTGGTGTTCTCACGGCAATAAGCGTTATCAGAAACAGTTGCAGAGCAATCATTGTAGCTGATGTATGACAGAGTATTCTTGGATGCGTCATAATTCTTGGATGATGCATCATTTGCATACATGTTAGGATAGTATGCTACCGGAGTGGAAGTGGCTGTGAGGCCATAGTTTGTGGACTTACCCCAGTAGCTTCTGAAGTTGGCAGGAACATTCCAGGTGAAACCCAGAGATGATGCGTCACTTGTCCAGGAAGCGTCAATGTTCTTATATGTATAAGAATCCTTTGTGGTGGAGTTGAGTCCCCAACCGCTGATCTTTACATAAAGCTCAGGGTTGGTATAAGAAGCGGAGGAAGTTCCGTCATAAACTTCAGTATCAGTGCCGAGAGCATAAACCTCTGTAGAGTTGACGGTGCTCTTGGCAGCGGAGATTGCCAGACTTGCCTTTACTGCAAGACGCTCTACATAAGCGACAGCTACATCTGGATTTGTATCGGCAGCGGCTTCTGTTTCTGTTTCCTTGAACATTGCAGCAGTAAGAGTAGCACAGTAATAACCTGAATTTACATCGCTGTTGTCAAATGATGTGCTGGTCATAGTGAACTTGTCGAGGACAGTGGATCCCGCTGTGGTGGAAGAGGCATATTCATCAGTGATATAAGCCTGAGCCTCAGTGATGGACTTACCCTTGAGGTTATTGATGAGATCGGAGCTTCCGTTGAGGACGACTGCCATATATTTAGGAGTAGCTGTGGATGTAAGGCCCTTGAGGACTACTACACCGTTACCTACCCATTCGATGTTGTCAGCTGTTGCAGAATCTACACCATTTGCTGTTCCGCCGATGGTCTGGGAAGCGTGGGTGAAATAAGCGCCGCCGTCCGTGTAGAAGAAGAAGTCTGCATTGCCGCTGATTTTGTTCTCATTCGCGGTTCCATAATAGAATTCAGGTGTAGCAGATGTACCTCTTGTGCTAGGATTGGCATAGCCGATCTTAACGGAAAGGTAAGCATCGCCACCGTTGAGAACCGGAGTCTCTTCCGGAGTCTTGTTGCAGGCAGCAGCCGCTACGAGAGCGAGACCTGCAAGGATTAAAGATTTAGTTTTCATTTGTTAAGAAAATTAAAATTGTTAATATTGTTTGAATTGTTTTCTGATTCTTGAGTTAAGTTCGTTTCAGTCTCAGATTATTGATTTTCAATTATTTCTCGATTGTGGGCGAGGGCCTCGAGGTTCGCACCGGCCGCTGAAAGCGGGAGGGCGGAAGTGAAGTACTTCTGGGCCTCATCGAGATTTCCTCTTCTGGCTGCGAGCACTCCTCGGGCGTTCTGAGCTTCGGCCGAGTCACCGGCATTGGTGAGGAACTTCTCAGCACTTACGAGGTCTCCCCTCTCGAGGGCGGCGCAGGCTGCGTTCAGGGCTGCGACCGGGCTGTCAGGATAGATGCGGGAGGCGATGTCGAAGACCTCGGTGAACTCCTCGCTGCCGACTTCGTAACTGTTTGCCACAATGAACATTTCGTTAAGCGAGAGGTAGGCCGGGCGCTCCTTTATGATGCGGCGTGCTTCTTCGAGATCGAAATTGCGCACGCTGTAGGTGACACGATAGTCGGTGCGGCGAAGTGACGGATAAACCTCTTTAAGGAGGGTGTTCTTGTAGAAGTCAGGATAGGCCTTCGCGATGGCGCGGTCCTTCTCGTCAGGAGTGAGGCTGCCGTCGATGATGTCAAGTAGTTTCTGCGCATATTCGAGTTTGCTGCCTGCGACATATTCCCTAACGCCTTCCCAGTCCTCAGCGGTGGACTCCGCTGTGAACAGCCTGGTATCCAAGACTTTATAGTAGTTCAGAAGGTATTTCTCGAGAGCCTCGGTACGGTTCTGGGCCAGAGTGGCATTGGACGCGTAGCGGCCGTCAGGAGATGCGTAGCCGTGAAGCTGCACGCCGGTGAGCGTCACGTCTGCATCGTCGCGCACGAGGTCAATCGTCTTGCGAATCTTCTCGAGCTCGGCGGCGTTGTCGGCGAAGTCCGGGCGGATTTCGGAGCGGCCGACCACGAAGTTCAGACGCGCTGAGCCGGACTCCTCGCGGTTCTTGACCGGCTCGGCCTCGGGGCTGATGTATGCGAGGGTGTAGTCCTTCGGCTCGGCGACGAGTGCAATCTGCTGCGCAACCGTCTCATCCTCAGTGAATTCGGCTCCGATCAATGCCTGGTCGCAGCCGCAGTCACCGCGTTCGATGACGAAGGCGCCGCCGTTCATCCAGCTCTCATACGGGAAACTGTAAGCGAGGTGCTCGCTCTGGGCGTCGTTCTTTTTATTGCGATAGATTACTTTCTCCGTGTTTTCAGAGGCAGTCTTGCCGGTGCGCTGATAGTAGATAAAGCGCTGCTTGTCAAGTATTTCGATGTTGCCGAGGCGCAGGGTGTCGCTTCCGCCGACAAACATCGGGGCGAGCACGATGCCGCGGCCGCGCTGCAGGCTCAGGTCGTCGAGGTTCAGGTCGAGCGTCACGTTCACAGTCTTGTGCTCTTTCCAGATCTGCACGTTATCGAGAGTTATCTGGCCTCCGGCCAAAGCGGTCGCGTCGCGCCGCTCCGCTTTATCACCGGGGGACGCATCCCCCGGACCCCCTAAGTCGCTATGCTCCGTAGGTGCTCCGAGAGAGCATTCCACGGTCGCCGCGGTCGCGTCGCGACGCTCCGCTTTATCACCGGGGGACGTATCCCCCAGCCCCCCTAGGTCGCTATGCTCCGTAGGTGCTCCGAGAGAGCATTCCACGGTCGCCGCGGTCGCGTTTGCGCCCACAAACGATACGGACAGAAGTGCAACAGCTGCCAAATATATGATTCCGATCTTCTTCATAGTGCGCGCGTCTTAGAAAATATAAACGAGATTCAGTGCCGCCTTGGTAGGGCCGACATAATGATGGTCCTTGTTCTCCTCGAGTTTCTCGCCGCACTTCTCGCACTGGAAGGAGCTATAGCGGGTGTAGACATAGCCGAAGCCGAACTCGGCCTCGAGGTTCCAGTGCTCGGAGAGCGGCCAGGCGTAACCGTACGCGACGCCCGCGCCGGCCATCCAGCCTTCGTAGCGCGAGTCCTTGAGCTTCTTGTAATCAGTTCCGAGGAAGGAGAACGGGAGGTTTACACCTCCAATATTGTATTGGCCTCCGATAAGATGGGCTCCCAGGAAACTGCCCATCAGCGTGTTGCAGAACCAGCGGCGGTACTCGGGCTGTACCATCCAGTTCTTCCACTTCATATTGTCGGAGAAGGTGAAAAGGTTCAGATAGCCGTCGAGTTCGATGCTTTCGTTTGAGGAAACGGTTCTCTCCACGCCGGCATTTGCTGTGCCTGCGGTGAGATAGAGAACGTTTGTTTTAACTGCTGTGTTCTGAGCGTTC
The DNA here is from genome assembly GCA_963604635.1 of Faecalibacillus sp. Taxonomy (GTDB): domain Bacteria; phylum Bacteroidota; class Bacteroidia; order Bacteroidales; family UBA932; genus Cryptobacteroides. The sequence continues at coordinate 724 of CAVCRS010000072.1, read as the reverse complement.
GACGCGAAGCTCAGGGCAAACAGGAGAAGAGCGGTGAAGAAGATGCTCTTCGTGATGAAGTTTCCGGACAGGGGCCGGAGTGAAGTTTCGTTCATTCTCATTCTATACTGTTACGGGCCGAGAGCCGCGTAACAAACCAACATTTTCTCGCATATCTGAAGTGCGGTTCCTACCGCCACTTCTTATACCTTATTTATAGACAGTATCGGTTTCGTTTCGATACTTCTACCCCAAAACGGCCGCAAAGATAATGCAAAAAACGAAACCTGCATAAAAATTATGCACTTTTTTACCCCCCCCCGCTAAAATTTTTAAGTCGATGAATTTTAATGTTTTAGATAGACACTTCCTGTCCCAAAAATCCTAAATTGGTTTAAGTTACGTTTACTTTCGTTTGTAAAACATTTTGAATAAATCCTTTTGCCTCTACGCAACGGCAAACTCCGCAACGCTCAGCGTTGCTACACTTTTTTTATTCACTGGGGGAAGTATCCCCCAGCCCCCCTGACGCCATTAGGAGCTTCGACTCGGCAGTTCGATATTTCCCCTGCCGCTGTCTTCGTCCCGTCTATGTACTGAACCCTGAAATCGGGGTACTGCATTTCAATATTTGGTTAAAAAAAGCGGGAATTTTTCAACCAAATGGACCTATTTCTGGATTTGGTTGAAAATACCGGCGATTTTTGAACCAAATGGACCTATTTCTGGATTTGGTTGAAAATAC
>CAVCRS010000071.1:0-12591 GCA_963604635.1 Faecalibacillus sp. | reverse complement strand
AAAATCGCGCAGATGATGAGGGCTGTCGAAATCACGAACTGCATCCCGATCAGCAGAGTGCGCAGCCTGCGGCCGGAAGCCGAGAAGCCGAAATTACCCTTGAGAGCCAGCGCCGGCTGGAACGAAGTGATATAAAACGCCGGGTATATGCTGCCGGCCGCTGCCGCGGCCAATGCGACCACGACTGTCAGGCCGAGTACTCCGAGGTTGTCGCCCGGAAGGGCGGAGGACGTCAGGAAGCCGTCCAGGGAGGTATTGAGGAATCCCCATACCACCAGCGCTGCGAAGAAGAGCGAGATGACCACGAGCCCGACGGCTTCCATAAGGAAGTTCCATATGAGGGCGCTGCGGGACACGCCGAAAATCTTATAAGTGTTCACAGACTTCAGACGGACAGGAACCATCGCGAAGAAGAAATTCAGGAAGTTTATCATCGCGATAAGGATGATGAGGATGGCGACCGACAGCATAGCGATGTCGGAGGTGCGGTTTCCTTTGAGGCCTACCGGAGTGCGGAGATCCTTCGAATAATAGACATCCTTGAAAGGTATCAGATGTACTCTGCACTGTTCCAGAACAGCCTCCATACTGTCCGCGTCTATTCCGACTCCGAGGGCGACCTTTTCCACGGATTTCAATGCGCTTTCCTCGAACTGCACTACGTCGGCATCTTTGCGGAGCTTCACCGTATAGCAGTATGACCACTCCGAAAAATCGTCGATGCTCTGGTCTCCGATGCCCTCTATGGCATCAGCCTGACTCAGGTCAGAGGCTCTCGGGAAGTCCTTGTAGACGCCCGCGACGTTCAGGACGGCGTCTTTATTCTTCTTGTAATAAATGTTGTCTCCCAGTTCCAGGGAATGTTTGCGTGCAAAGGATTCAGAGATGAACAGGTTATGGTTATCGTTGAGATCCTCGATGTCTCCGGAAATGAGTTCCGGACTGAAGGTCTGGAATCCCGATACGGACATCTGGTGCAGAGTGCAGTTCACCAGTCTGAGATTCCCTTCGGCATCCTCCAGATAGAAGTTGCCTTTGTCGGCCATCAGATTGGTGAGGCCTCCGATTTCCACGCCCGGAGCCTCATCAATGATGGTCTCTCCCATAGGACGGGACATATTCGTCTCGTACTCGCCCCCCTGATAAGAGGAAGGTGTGGTGAGGACATACAGCTGCTCCACATCCTTCAGACCCTTGTTGTAGCTGAAGTTATAGCTGACCTGGGTCATTATCACGTAGAAGGCGGCGAACGCCACGGTCATACCCAGGATGTTCAGCAGGCTGGAGACCTTGTAGTGCTTCAACGTGTTCAGAAAATTATGAAATATATAACCCATTGTGAATAATTACTTTATGATAAGCTCATCCTTGGCTCCGAATCCGTCGTAACCGGAAATGATGACCTTCTCGCCGGCATCAAGTCCTTCCAGAACCTCGTAGTACTGAGGGTTCTGACGACCGATGCGGATGTTTCTCTTGACAGCCTTGCTGCCGTCGGCTGAGAGGACATAGATCCACTTGCCGCCTGTCTCCTGATAGAAGGAGCCGCGAGGGATGATGATGGCCTCGGCGCTCTGACCGAGCTGGAGGTTCAGGTAATAGGTCTGACCTGTGCGGATGTTTTCAGGCTGGGTGCCTTCGAAGCGGAAATCGGCCTTGAACTTGCCCTCGCGTACCTCCGGATAGACCTTGCGGATGGAAGCGGCGTAGCTTTCGTTCTGGCGCTCGAAGGAAGCTTCGAGACCCGGTGTGACGCGGTCAATATAGTGTTCATCTATCTGAGCTTCAATCTTATAGGAATCCAGGTTGTTTATCTGGCCGATCTTGGAGCCGGCACTTACGGCCTGTCCGAGTTCTACATCCAGAAGTCCGAGTTCTCCGTCGATAGGGGCTTTAACTGAAAGATTGTCCTTGCGGCGGCGGATCATCATCATATTCTGGCGCATATTGTCCAGACTCTCCTGCATCTGGTTGATTTCCACGCTGCGGTAGAGGCTGTCCTGCTGTGCGCGGTTCAGCACGAGCTTGAGCTTGTCCTTGGAGAGCTGATAGTCTTCCTCAGCCTTGAGGTATTCCTCCTTTGCGACCAGTTTCTCTTCGTAGAGAGTCTTCTGCTGATCGTAAGCGCGCTTGTTGCGGCGTACTTCCATCTGAAGCTGGAGTTTCTCCTGCTCCACGCTGAGCTTCTGCTGCTCCATCGAAATCATCGTATTGCGGAGGATATTCTCCTTCTCGGCGAGTTCGGCCTCGGAGTTAAGAATCTGCATATCAAGCTGTTCGTTACCCAGAATAACGATAACGTCTCCGGCCTTCACGTGGCTTCCTTCCTCGGCTACTATCTTCTCCACATTTCCGCCTTCAGTCGGGCTGATCTGTACGGTAGTCATAGGCTGGACCTGGCCGCTTACGCGGATGTAGTCGTTGAATTCTCCCTGTACTGCGGTACCGGTGAGAAGTGAGTCACCGCTCACTCTGAGGGAGGATTTGCCGCTGCCCAGCATCAGGATGACCAGAAGGATCAATACTGCTCCGCCGATCCAGAATGGAACTGCTTTTCTGGTGAATGCGCGGCGGATGCCTGTTTTCTGTTCAATAATCTTATCCATATCGTTATCTTTCTTTAATTCTTTAACTGAATCTTAAATTGGCCGGAGGCCGTTATGTCATTGGCCGCGAGGCCGTGAAAATCAATTACTGGTCGAGGTAGTGCTCGCCGTTGTAGTAGCGCACGACTCTCTCCTTGAGAAGGTACTTCAGGCGGGCGTTGAGCTGCTCGGCGCGCGCCTTCATATAGTTTCCGGCCGCGGTCTGATACTCGATGGAGGAGATGAGGCCCTGGTCGAATTTCTTGAAATTCAGCTTGTAAGCCTCGTCCTGCACGTCGCTTCGGCGCTCGGCCTGAAGCAGAGCGGACTCGGCTCCGTCACGCTCCTGCATTGCACGGCGCACCTCGCTCTCGACATCGCGCAGGGTCTGGTCGTACTGCAGCGAAGCTTTGCGGTAGGCGTTGCGCTTGCGTGCGAGGGTATTGTATTTTTCGAGACGTCCGTAGATCGGGATGCTCAGGGAGAGCTGTATATACTCACCGGCGTTGCGCTTGATCTGCTCGAAGTACGGGGATGAAACGTAGCCGTCGTTGCCCGGATAGGTGTAATAGCTTGAAGACCAGCCGCCATAGAGCGCGAGAGACGGGAGGAAGTTCCACTTCGCGGTGCGCATCTCGAGGCGGGCGTTGTCACGCGTGCCGCGCGAAATCGCGACCTTCGGGATGAACGCTTCAGCGTTCGCTGAAATCTCTCCGAAGTCCATCAGCTTGCTCTGCGGCTCGAGGCTCTCGATGTCCGTATCGAGGACGAGAGGCTCGTCCAATGGCCACAGCATCACGTCCTGAAGTGTTATCATCGCGTCCTGCAGGGAGTTCTGCGCGGTTACGAGTTCGTATTCCCTGTCGGCGAGGTCGGCCTGCATCTGGACCACGTCTGCGTGGCCCTTGGAGCCGAGTTCCTCCTGACGGGTGGCGAGAGTGACCGCGGTTTTGGCGTTCTCAACCTGCTCGGCGATTATGTCTACGAGGGATGTGTAGTAGATTACGTTGAAGAATGCTTCGGTGGTGGCGAGACAGACCTTGTCTTCTTCCTGCTCCTCGGCGCTCAGACCCATTGAGACTGAGGTCTTTGCGATGCGCATATTGTTCACTGCGCTGAAGCCGTTGAAAAGGTTTATTCCGGAGCTGACGGACATTCCGTTGTTGAAGGAAGTCGTGGTGACATAGGTATTCGTCTCAGGGTCGATGTTACGGCCGAAGTATGAATAGGCATAGGTGCTTCCGCTTATGGAAGGGGTGAAGGTTTTCAGAATCGCTTCGCGGCGGTCGACTCTGGCGTCGGCGGTTTCGGTCTGCTTGACCAGGACGTCCGTGGAGTGCTCGAGTGCGTACAGCATACAGTCGTGAAGTGTCATCTTGTGGATTTCGATGGTGTCGACTGCGGTCTCTGCATCGTCGCTTGTCTGCGCGTCAGGCATTATCTGCGCGGTGGCGCTGAATGAGGCTGCGAGAGCGAGAGTTGTAAATATAAGTGTAAACTTTTTCATCTTTTTTACTGTTACGCCGGATTCTGTTACGAGTCCCGTGCCAAACTTACTACAAGTCTGACTATTAAGTAGTTATGTGATTTATGCAATTAAAAAAGTGTAAAGAAATTTTACACTCGTGTCAGAAATTTTTACACTTTCGGTTTACACCTATAATTTACCGGGGAGCGGACTCCCCGGACCTCTTGGGTCGCTTCGCTCCTTAGGAGCTTCGAAACTAGCTTTGCGGGAACGCTACTATAAATCCGCGGAGAAGATGGCGCCGAAGTAGTTGCGGGACGGAAGTGCGTTCTGGTAGGTGCTGAACGGAGCCCAGAGCGAACCGCCGTTGTAGGACCAGGTCACGCCGATATGGCATTCGTACGGCACCCAGGCCAGGTTGCCGACTCTCACGGTGAGGTCCGCGCCGACGCTGTAAAGCGTTCCCTGCGCAGGCGACACGTTTTTATAGCAGCCGCTGTAGATGCCCAGATCTCCGTGCAATGCGAAATCCAGGCTCTTGATGTATGCCACCGGACCGAGCCCGGCCCAGTCCAGAGGCAGACTGCCGAGGGAATAATCCACCGTGAATTTCTTCTGGGAGCTGTAGCGGTTCATCAGATACTTCTGCATCTGCGAATCGGTGAAGCCCCTCGGCGTAGTCGTCAGATAAGCTTCCTTAGCCAGGAGATTGTCACCCAACTGCTTCTGTATGACCGCAGTAAGCTTGACGCCCTGCTGCTTCAGAATTCCAGGAACATAGCCATAGACATAGGTGAAGACTGTCGGGGTGAAAAGGTCAGTGAGTCCCGGACGGAAGCTGACTCCGCCTTCGATTCCGATACCCAGGCGCGGATAGACGGCGCTCGAAGCCGTAGGTCTCATCGTGTAGGCGCGAATGCTTGCCACCGCGCGGCTGATGAACTTCTTCTCTCCGGTTTCGATGCTCTGCAGACGTCTGGTATAGCCCTCGGTCTCCCCGAAAACCATCACCCTCTTGAAGCGCGAAAGCGATTTGTCGAGAATGTCATTGGTCAGGCTGATGCTGGCCTGAGGGATGACTCCGCGGTACCATCCGCCGCTTGAGAAGTCAAATGGCACATAGACTTTCACTTTTCCGTTTACCGAAGGACGGGAAAGCGTGCGTGAGGAGAGCGAGGTGCTGATGCCGAGAAGCTGCTGCCTGTTGTAGAGGTAGATGTCGCGGTCGTTGACATCGATGGAGGCCTCAATGGCAGGATAAAGTCCTGTGTATGTGACGCTTGTATGGAAGGTGTGCCGGAAGTCCGAGCCAGAGTCAGACTTCAGGCTGTAGCCCGCGAGTCCGTAAAATGTCCCGAGAGTGTTCTGGAAGAGCACGCTCGCTCCGGGCGAAACCGTCTCGTAGACTTCATCGTAGCTCGCTTCCAGGATGCTGTCGTAGCTGAAGCCCAGCGGCACCCAGGAGTGTATTCTGAAGGCGTTGAGGACCTTGCGGTAGCGTGTCGCTTCGCTGATCTCCATCTCCGCGCTGTCCTTTTTCTTTCCGGCCGCTCCGCGTCCAATCCCTTCCCGCTTCTCCTCCGCCAGCTCTCTTTCCTGTTCGGAAAGTTTCTCCGCAATGACATCCAGGTGCCGCGTTCCTACCCAGTCGCTCACTTCCTGCGCATAGTCCTGCGCGGCCGTGTAAATCATCCTTCCGTCCACAGCCTGCTGCGTGAAGGCCATCCGTCCGTCAGACAATTGGACGAAGTCCGCGGCTCCGTAAGGAGTTGAGCTGCGGCGCATTACGCGTCCGTCGGCGCTCAGGCTGTAAAGCTCGTTAACGCCGTTCTGGTCGCTGACGAAAAGCAGCTCCGCGCCGTCCTGCGAGCTTTGCAACTGTTTGATTTTGACCGGACTTGCGTCCAATACCGCCTTGAACCCCCCTTCCACGTCGTATATTCCGTATCCCGCCGGGGTGACTGCGCTGGCATAGAGCCGGCCGTTCATCCAGCCGCATTCCACTATCTGCATTGCATCGGGAGCCGCGTAGCGGGCAAGTATTCTGCCGTCGCTGGCAGACAGCAGCACCGCTGCTGAGCCGCCCCGCAGAGGATACTCCGTGACGGCAAGCCGTCCTTGGCCGTCCGGGGCCGGGTTATAATACCGCCCGCTGCGGGTTAGGCTGTGCTTGCCCCTGCTTGTGCTGTGGGCCATCACGTTGGTGCTGTCAGGATTGGACGCGTCAGCGGCCACTTCGATGTAGCGTATCAGCGAGGTTTCCTGCAGGCTCCAGCGCTCGTCGGGGACGGTTTCGCTCCACCACAGCCGCCCGCTCGAGGCGTCGTAACGCAGCGCGCTCGTGCTGGCCGCGAACGCGCCGAGGCTCTCTTCGCTGCCGTCCTTTCCGATGGTCACGAGCGTTCTCGGCTCGTACAGTCCCGCTCTCAACGCGTAGATTCTGTCGCCCGCGAGGGTGCTTCCGGAGTACTTGATGTATTGTTTCGAAGGCTTTGTAAGTGCTTGAGTCTCAATGAATGGAGCTCTTGCCTCGCGCTCCTGCTCCCAGATTTCTCCGAAGCCCTCGGCCACCTCTCTCCAGGCCTTGCGGAACCTCATTCCGCTCACGCCTTTCACGGTCTTCTGGAGGTTGAACATCGGCAGCGCGAACCTTCGGTCCGCAATCCTCGAATAGAACTGCCTTGTGAAATCGGGCGCGTCGTAGAAATACCTCATTCCCGCGACCGTCATATAGCCAACCTTATAATAATCAGGCGTATACTTGCTTATTGAACCGTATCTCCAGCTATAGTAATTCCTGTAGTCTCCATTGGCGAAACTCACCCTCATATACTCCAGGAAATCCGCTGTCCGGCCGCGTCCCGCCGCAGTCAGCGCGGTTTCTGCGACCACCGCATCGCCTTCGAGCAGCGCAGGGCCGCCGTACAGTGCAGATGCCAATCCGTCACTAAGCTGTCCCGTCAGCCACCCCAGCGGTCTGAAAATCCCCGTGCGCCCCAGCTGCATCTGCGCTACGTGGCGCCCCTCGTGGATGGCAAGCTCCGTCTCGTTCAGCAGCGCGCCCGTTTCGTAAGCGTCAGGCACCGTGTACAGCTCCATCCTTCTCGGAGTCCACGACACCAGGCCGTTGTTGTCGGAGAGAAAGGCCTCCAATACCACCGGCATCCGCCTGCGGTACCGGCAGTTGGGTGTAAAGCCTATGCTCTGCCCGATCGGCTCCCGCCACAGTTCGAGCTGCGAGGCGAAGCCGTGTGCGAGAGAGTCGAGACCTTCGGGGTAGATGATCTTGAAATTCGGCGTGCTGACCTGCCACCATTTCACTCCGGCAGGATTGTCTCCCGATGTATATACTTGAGCGTCAAGGCTTAGCGTCGCCATTACAAGCAGCGCCGCAGCCGACAGGATTTTTCCAAACTTAGTCATATGACAAATTTAGAAACTTTTTCAGGAGTTGCTTACAGCTTCAGGCAAGTTTTCAGTAGAGAACTCAGGTATGCAAATATTTGCTATATTCGCGGAAAGATTCATAAAAATGAAGACAATTAGATTCCTGACCCTTGCGGCGGCTCTTCTTCTGCTCTGCAGCTGCGGTTCCCGTACACGGAAAGCCGCTGATGTCCAGACACGCAGTTTTCCTACAGTCCAGGCCCCGTCCCTTTATGACGGAGACGACGAACGTGTCGCCTGGTTCCAGATGCATTATTGGGATAACTTCCTTTCCACCAAGGAGATATGGCCGAGTGTAGACTCTACGGTTGTAAACGGCGTTCCTGTCGAGAAGTTCGAGGAAGCGTTCGCGTCCTTTGTATATCTCACCGAGATGACCGATGTCAGGGATGGCCAGAAGGCGATAGACAATCTCTTCACCCGCACCGAGGCCTATCAGAAGGCTGACACCGCCTCCACGGTCTTCGCCAAGATGGCCGAAGTAGCTGAAAAATACTACTATGATCCGAATTCCCCGTACCGTAATGAGGATCTGTATCTCTCTTATGTAAAGCGTCTTGCGGCTTCAGACCTGACTCCTGATTCCCGCCGCAGGTCACTGGAGTTCGACATCCGTCTGTGCTCGCTGAACCCTATAGGAAGCCCTGCGGCCGATTTCCGTTTCACTGACATCAAGGGCCGCTCCAGCCGTCTCTATGACATAAAGGCCGAGCACACGCTGCTTTTCTTCTCGAACCCGGGCTGCGAGGCGTGCAAGGAGATAATCGAGTCCCTGAACGCTTCGGAGAAGGTCGCCCAGCTGCTCGCCGAGGGCAAGCTCGCGGTAGTGAACATCTATATCGATGAGGATCTGGATGCCTGGCGCTCATACCAGGACTTTTATCCTGACAGCTGGCACAACGGCTACGACCAGGATTACAAGGTGCGTAACGACCTGCTGTACAGCGTCCGCGCGATTCCGTCCCTGTATATGCTCGACTCCGACAAACGCGTCCTGATGAAAGATGCCACGCCTGAAAATATCTTCGCATTCATTGACAATCTGGATTGATATCTCTATATTTGATGATTCGGGCCGTTGCGGTCCGGAACAACTGAAAACAGGAATAATTATATGAAAATAACACAGGAAATCTGGGGCAAGACTCCGGACGGCAAGGCCGTAATAAAGTACACCATAACCAATGCAAAGGGGGCGAGCGTCACCCTGAGTTCTCTCGGCGCCTGCATAGTTTCAGCCATCGTACCTGACAAGGAAGGCAAGCTCGCTGACGTGGTTCTCGGTTACGACGACCCGCTCAGCTACATAGGCGACGGTCCGTGCTTCGGCAAATGTCCGGGGCGTTATGCGAACCGCATCGCTCTCGGCCATTTCACTCTCGACGGAAAGGGATACACTCTGCCTATAAACAACGGTCCGAACCACCTTCACGGAGGCCCTGAAGGCTTCCAGAACCGTGTCTGGGAGAGCCGTGTGAACGGCGATGCCGTGGAGTTCCTGTACTATTCAGAGGACGGCGAGCAGGGATATCCCGGCGCTCTTAAGACCGTGGCCCGCTACGAGTGGAGCGAGGAGTGCGAACTGCGTCTGAGTTTCACCGCAGAGTGCGACGCTCCGACCATCGTTAACCTGACGAACCACGCCTATTTCAATCTCGACGGCGAGGGCAGCGGGACCGTTCTCGACCATATGCTCCGCCTCAATGCTTCGGAGTATCTTCCTACAAATGACTCACTTATCCCGCTCGGCGAGTCCGAGAGCGTCGCAGGTACGCCGATGGATTTCGTAGTCGCGAAGCCGCTCGGCCGCGACATCAAGGCGGATTTCCCTGCGCTGAACTACGGCAAGGGCTATGACAATTGCTATGTAATCGACGGGGCCGAGCCCGGCCAATTGCAGACCGCCGCTGTGCTCTGGTCTGAGAAGAGCGGGCGCGTTCTTGAGGTGACCACGACTCAGCCGGGTGTGCAGGTCTATACCGGCAACTGGCTCGAGGGCTGCCCGCAGGGCAAGAACGGCCATACCTACCACGATTACGACGGCGTGGCCATCGAGTGCCAGCACTATCCTGACTCTCCGAACCATCCTGATTATCCGTCCACGGTTCTCCGCCCGGGCGAGGTGTTCGAGGAGGCTATCATTTTTGCATTCAAGACTTTAGAATAATATCTCATGCAGCAATATCTGGATCTCCTGAGGCATATCCGTCAGGATGGAGTCATCAAGACTGACCGCACCGGAGTCGGGACGCAGAGCGTCTTCGGCTATCAGATGCGTTTCGACCTCTCGAAGGGCTTCCCGCTTCTCACCACGAAGAAAGTCCATCTCAAATCCATCATCTACGAGCTTCTGTGGTTCATTTCCGGAGATACGAACATCAAGTACCTCAAGGACCACGGAGTGAGCATCTGGGACGAGTGGGCCGACGAGAACGGAGACCTCGGACCCGTCTACGGCCACCAGTGGCGGAGTTGGCCGGCTCCGGACGGCCGCAGCATCGACCAGCTCTCGCAGGTCATCGACCTCATCAAGAACCACCCCGACTCGCGAAGGATGCTCGTCTGCGCGTGGAATCCCGGCGAAGTCGACAAGATGGCGCTGCCGCCGTGCCACTGCCTCTTCCAGTTTTACGTGGCAGGAGGCAAGCTCTCCTGCCAATTGTACCAGCGCAGCGCGGACACTTTCCTCGGTGTTCCGTTCAATATCGCCTCTTACGCCCTTCTGACGATGATGATCGCCCAGTGCTGCGGTCTTCAGCCGGGAGAATTCGTGCATACTACGGGTGATACGCATATCTATCTGAACCATTTCGAGCAGGTGGATCTGCAGCTTTCCCGCGAGCCGAGGGCCCTGCCTAGAATGGTGCTGAATCCTGATGTGAAGAGTGTGTTCGATTTCAAATATGAGGATTTCACCCTCGAGGGATACGATCCTTGGCCGGCCATAAAGGCCCCGGTAGCAGTCTAAGAATAAGCGAGTTATATGAAAAAGTGCCTGATAGTGGCCGTTGGCCTGAAGAATGAGATAGGAGTGCGCGGAGGACTGCCTTGGCATATAAAGGGTGACCTTCAGTTTTTCAAGGCGACCACGCACGGCTATCCTGTGATTATGGGGCGCACCACTTATTACTCCATTCCGAAGCCTCCGCTTCCGGGCAGGAAGAATATCGTGCTGACTTCGGCTGTGGACCCGATTCCCGGGGCCTGCTGTGTCAGGAATTTTGAACAGGCTTATGCCGCAGCGGAGGCCGAAGGGGCCGAAAAGTGCTTCATTATGGGCGGGGCTTCCGTCTATAGGGCAGCGCTTAACGATATGGACACTCTCTATGTGACTCTTGTGGAAACCGCTGTCCCTGAGGCGGATGCGTTCTTCCCGAAAATAGATCCGAAGATTTTTTACACTGAATCCGTTTCCCCGCTTCAGCACGATGATGCCAGTGGGCTGGATTTCAGATTTGTAGTATATAAGAAACGTTAATGAATTAGAATTATGAAAAGATTCCTCTTACTGACAACATTGGCGCTATGCGCCGCCATTACATTGGGCGCAGCCCCGAAAAATTATACGGTGGCATCCCCTGACGGCCGTCTGAAAGCGACGGTGGAGCTGGGTGAGCAGATTTCCTATACTCTGGAGGCTGACGGTGTGCAGCTGATCGCGCCTTCGCAGATTTCGATGACGCTGTCTGACGGCAAGGTGTACGGCGGAGCGGCGAAGCTTCGCAAAGTCAGCCGAGCTTCGGTGGACCAGACTTACGCTGCAACTATCTACAAACGTTCGCAGGTTCGCGACAACTATAATGAGATGACGCTGAATTTCAAGGACTTCCGTCTCGTGTGGAGAGCTTACGACGAGGGCGTGGCCTATCGTTTCATCTCGAATTCGAAGAAGGATTTCCGCGTGAAGGCTGAGCAGGCCGAATTCTGCTTCCCGGAGGACTGGATGATGTTCGCTCCGTATTCCAACGGCCTCGCAGAGGCTCAGTTCGAAAATTCCTTCGAGTCTCAGTATCAGCACGCTCCGATTTCGCAGTTCTACAAGGGCCGTCTGTCGTTCCTGCCTTTTATGGTTGAGGCTCCGCAGGGTATGAAGGTGGTTATCACCGAGGCTGATCTGCTGGATTATCCGGGTATGTATCTGAACAATGACGAAGCTTCCTCTACGCTGCACGGCGTCTGGGCTCCCTATCCTGCCGAGACTAAGCAGGGAGGACACAATATGCTTCAGGGCGTTGTTACCAAATATGCGGACTATCTGGCTGAGTGTCAGGCAGGTGAGGCTTTCCCTTGGAGGATTCTCGGCGTTTCGCGCAAGGATTGCGAGCTGACGGCTTCCGATATGGTTTATAATCTCGCGACGCCTGCTGACGCTTCGGCTGACTGGAGCTGGGTGCGCCCTGGAAAGGTGGCCTGGGACTGGTGGAATGACTGGAATATTGACGGAGTGGATTTCGTTTCGGGAATCAACAACGACACTTATAAGTATTATATCGACTTCGCTTCTTCCAAGGGTATCGAGTATGTTATCCTGGACGAGGGCTGGGCTGTGAATCTGCAGGCTGACCTGTTGCAGGTGGTGCCTGAGATCGATCTTCCTATGCTCTGCAAGTATGCCGCTTCGAAGAATGTGGGTCTGATTCTCTGGGCTGGTTATTATGCTCTGAACCGCGATATCGAGGGTCTCTGCAAGCATTTTTCGGAGATGGGCATCAAGGGCTTCAAGGTGGACTTTATGAACCGTGACGATCAGGAGATGGTCCGGTTCTATGTGAAGGCTGCCCAGATTGCGGCGAAGTATGGTCTTATGATCGATTATCACGGGGCTTACAAGCCGACGGGTCTTCAGAGGACTTATCCTAATGTGATCAATTTCGAGGGTGTGTTCGGTCTGGAGCAGATGAAGTGGGCTCCGAATACTATAGATCAGGTAACTTACGATGTAACAATTCCTTACATCAGAATGTTCGCGGGTCCGATGGATTATACCCAGGGTGCTATGCGTAATGCCACTCTCTCGAATTATGCTCCGTTCAATAACGAGCCTATGAGTCAGGGTACGCGTTGCCGTCAGCTGGCGGAGTATGTGATTTT